>JBDNHJ010000322.1:0-35306 GCA_041688835.1 Fuerstiella sp. | reverse complement strand
CTGAACTGGGAGCCGCCACAGCTTCAACGAGAGGCTCTTGAAGTGTCTCCAATCACGGAAGAAAAATCCTAATCCTTCCTTCGACCGCTTCGTCCTGAAGCGGTCTGCTACCCCCACTCGATTGTTGGCTTGCCGTCGACTTTTCCTGTGCTTCCTTTCCGAATGGAGTTTGTCCTGTCTGCGGCATTTCTAATTGTGTCACAGCATCAAGGTCCGTTCGTCCCGCCGCTTCGCTCTGGTCCTCTCTGCTGCTTTCGCTGCGCGAAAGACTCCACCTTGACTTGCTGTGATCGACTCGGGGTGGCCGCCGACAGGCCGATTGGAGATCGGATTGCTGCGATGTCGGATGCAGTAACAATTGAGGAAATGAACAATGAAGAAAGATGAAATTGCTGAGTTAGTGAAGACTGGAATCGACGAATTGAATTCCGCTCTGGCTTTGGGGCATTCGGAGCGTTTGCAAGATGTGCTAATACTGATGGCTCAGTTCCACAGATACAGCTTCAAGAACTGCCTGTTAATCGCACAACAGTTTCCGGACGCAACACAGGTGATGGGCTTTCACGGCTGGAAAGCGGTGGGACGATCCGTCAGAAAGGGAGAAAAGGGAATCGGTATTACGGCTCCCTTGGCGGTCAGAAAGAAAGAAGCACCGACCGACGAAAAGGAAGTTCGTGGCTTCCGAGTTGTCCACGTGTTCGACATCAGCCAAACCGAAGGTGATGACTTGCCGGAATTCACTCAACCGACGGGAGAAGCGACACAATGGATCGGACCGGTGGAACGTTTGATCAAGTCGAAGGGAATCGAACTGAAATATGGTCTGCTCGATGGCGGAGCGTACGGAGTCTCCTCACTGAAGAAGATCACGATTCTCTCGGGATTGAAACCGCCGATGCGGCTGGAAACACTCGTTCACGAACTGGCTCACGAAATTTTGCACCCCGACCGAGAGACTCGAAAACGGTTGAAGCATGCCGTCAAGGAAACGGAAGCAGAGGCGGTTGCACATATTGTCTGCCAAGCTCTCGGACTCGACGGAGTTGAACACACTGCGGACTACATTCACCTGCATCATGGCGACCGCGAAGTGTTCGCGAATTCCATGCAGCGAATTCAAAAGTGTGCGTCAGGAATTCTCAACGATTTGATGGACGACGAGGATGGTGAGGTTTGCTCCAACCAAATGTGCGATAAGCGGAAGTCGAGTGAACAACATACTTTGGCTGCATAGCCAGAAACGCAAAAGTGACTGCGGGATGGAATCCACGTTGACTCCGACCTGTAGTCGCTTTTCTTTTTGACTGTCCCCACCGTCACCCCGACTTGGCTCAAGTCAGGCGTCCCAATCGACTTCAGCCCTACCCTCTTTCTCTTAAAAAAAACGGGCTAGAACGCATCGCCCGATGGGCGATCTGGTTATCGAGGCTCCTGCTCGGTTTCCGCAGACGTTGTTCTGCGGAAGACCTCGACAGACGCTTGGCTACGAACGATTCCCGACCGCGTTCGCGATCAGGACATCCCCCTTCGCCCACCCCGCCGACTCGCTTGTGACTTTCCGTTTCACGGAACAGTCACGCACTCATAAAAGCTGTTCGAGCCACTCGGTTGAGGCGACGATCGACCTCGATTGCCGTTCCTCAACATGCCGTCCGAAGTGTTGGTCGACCGCCTCCTCAACCCTCACGGCACATCTTGTCAGCGCCTCTCAGTCTGGCTGGGGCCAGCCTTTCGGCTTTGTTCCGCTGAACGCTCCACCGTCCCTGAACGGGCCGTGACGCTCACCGCTGGGGCGGTTCGCTGCGGGCTTGAACGCCCGCCCGTCTCGCTGGGACGCTCGACTCACGACCGAGCCTGCTGGGGCAGCCTGCGGTCGTCTTCCGCCTCCGCTGGACGCTCCGGCGGTCAGCGGCTCACTGGCGTTCGCCGCTTTGAAGTGCGGGCCGCGCTGCAGCCCGCTTGCCGCCCCATAAACTGGAACATGCACCGGAACATTCAATGACCCGCTGAGATTCCATGCCTGATTCCATTGAATTCCTGTGCCACAAACGACTTAGGGTCGCTTGCGACTGGCAGGTGTTCGCTACAGGTGTTTGGCAAGAGTTTGCGGTACACTTTGTTTTTAGCATCGCCGTTGCACCATCGTCCTAGGAAAGCAAATTCCGCTATGTCGAATCATCCGATCCGCTATCGGGGGGCCGAGCTTCCGGTCATCGAACGCTTCCGGATCGGTGGCCGCACGTATCTCGCAGTGGCCAAAATTGGTGTGTCTGGACGGCGGGCATTTCAAGTGTTCGACCCCAGTGCGAAGCAGATGCGGGCACTCCACATCCTGCCGGATTCCACCGGCAGTTTTGACCGCGTTCGCACGTTGCAAAGACTGACACGAGGCGACAATGAAATCCTCCAGATTCTCGAATGTCATCGAGAGGGCGATTCCATTCACGTCGTCCTACCGTGGGTCGATGGCTTCAATCTGCGATCTGTGTTGAACGGAGTTCGCACGCGCAACCGGCACCGAATCGCCGCACCGGAAGCTGTCCGTTTAGTGAAAGGCGTTGCTCACGCGCTTCGCCATCTTCATCGCCACAAACAGATCATTCACGGAGACATCAAGCCAGCAAATTTGATCCTGACCAAGCGAACAAGTCTCGTGCTGATTGACTATGGCAACGCATGGACGGTCGAACAAACGACGCGGCGGGGAGAAGGCGATGGAGTGAGTGGAGCTTATGCCGCGCCGGAGTTCTTACGGGGTGAACGCCAGGTCGATTTTCGAGCTGACTGCTTTTCACTGGGGGTCGTGCTGTATGAACTTTTGACCGACAAAATCCCTTACGACGGTCATGGCGGCAAAGTTGGCATGTTGCCCGACCCCATCCAGTCCGGGTCACGGCTGATTCCAGCCAGCCAGATCAGCCCGGAACGTGACAAGCTGCCAAAGCGAATCTGGCGACCGATCGACAATCTGCTGAGTCGCTCGTTGGCCATTGCTGCCGATGATCGATTCGAGACATCCGGGCAATGGCTTGATGGCTGGAACTCAGCGATGGCCGAGATCCGTCAAACTAACCAGCATGGGGGTCAGCCAAGTCTCGCCAGCCGCATAATGGATTGGATTCAGCAGCGACTCAAGTGATCGAGTTTACTCAATTCGACGCAACTTTCGATTGCGATCGTGTTTCGGTTTCCAGTTGAATCGATCTCCACAGTCGCAGTGAAACACTTTCTTCCCGTTGTGAAACAGGACGGGGTCGAGCGGTTCGTCATATCGCTTCGTTTTATCTTCGAGCGCAATCGGTCGGGGGTGACCGAAATGGCAAGCACTGCACACATTCCCGGTGACCGGTTCGGGTGGTTGTCGCTCGCCCGCGTCCGATTCGACAATCATCCTACGGACCCGTTCGAGGGCCGTGTAGAATCGTTCTCGATTTTCGTTAGTGTTGGGCACTGTTAAACCTTGGTAGGTATTGCCAAACAGTACGACGGCGAACGGGCTGCTGGCTCCTTCCGTCGCCTCAATCAGATGGCAGTGCGCCATGACTCGAACGATGTGTTGCGGGAGAATTGGCCCCTCGGGTTTTCGGATTCGATGTACCGGAATACTCATCGAACCCTTTTGCAGAATTCGGCGTGGCTTACCGCTGAGCTTCCACCGTTCATCGCGCAGCGCGGATTCCGGTCGACGTACTTCGTAGCCAGCCAGCAGTAACCCCCACCAGTCTACGGGTTGAAACGCGTTCTTCCCTGGAACGGGATTACATTCCGTTGCAAACTGAGCCGCAAGCCGTCGTTCACCAATTTCCCGCCATCGCTTGTATGCCCGTGTCGCAAAGACTGCCCAACCGGCAAGCATCCCAATCAATAAAAACGGGTATCTGAAATGTCCAATAAACATCAGAGACAGAATGACAACGCCCGCGACCAACCCGACCGGAAATGCGAACAGCATGTAAAGAGCGTGGGTGTAGGCTTCTTCGATTGCTTCCTTTTCGTACCACGGAAGCAATGCTAACGATGGAAGTTCTTCTTCTGGGTCTGAGTAGCTACCCTCGTGAGTCAACACACCTGCTCGCGGGCAAAAGGTGTACTCCGCAAGCGTGGACGCCGAAATGTCTGGGTCGGTTTTGCCCGCATCGAGCATCGGCACTGGTACGGGTTCAAACTCAGGCACGTAGATCGGAGATCCCGGCGTGTTCGAAGGTGTTCCGGACGGAGGAAGGTCTTGGTCGTCCGGTTTGGAAATTGGAACATCCGGTTCAGCGGGTAGATCTTTTTCCAATTCAAGGCAGTGCAGTTCAATCACCTTATGAAAAACTTTGGACGCTTTCTCGTACTCAGAATCTGTGGGCATGCCACGCGGATCGAAGTGCGCGGTTCGATTTCTCAGGTCGAGTGCGTACGCAACGTTTGGGAAGAACTTTCCGCCAAAAAACGCCTTTCGCGAATGCAGCAAAGGTCCAAGCGTTGGTTGTTCAACATCCGTAGGAAGAAAGTGAGTCTTGAGAACCTGTTCCACCAACAAGACGGTCTCGACCAATTTTCTGACCGGATCGAGCAGGCTTTGCAGATATTCGAGTTGATTGCGGTACTGCGCGATAGTCTCCCGCAGTTGGTCGTCTTCCTGTTCATTCATATTTATGCATCCCACGCTTCAACAACAGGAATCACTTCGCCAATTGTCGCTGGGCGTTCGCTGCGAAAAACACTTGCCGCCCTGAGCAAACACTCATGAACCAATTCCGGCAATGGACTTTGTTTGAGTGCCGACTCCTCCTGTCCGACTTCCGGCAGTTCTCCGGTCAACGCATGGACTCCGATCCGTGCCCAACTGTAGATGTCAGCTCGAACGTCCACGTCATCTGCATCCGCTTCCCCAGCACGATAAGGGTCAACAGGCCATTCATCCGTTGAGACAGTCGGTCCACGATCAATCAGTTTGGCCAGTTCAAACTCCGTCAAAATCGCACGACCGTCTGAATTCCGAATCAGAATTGTCGCCGGGGTGAGTTCGCGTCGAACGATTCCAAGTTCATGCAACCCTTGCAGTCCCCGCGCGACGTCGAGCAGCAACTCTTTTGTGACCGACGGCAAAAACGGTTTGCGACCAATTTTTCGCTGGAGCGGCTCGCCATCAATCCACTCGTCGATCACCCAATAAAAACTCTCAACTGGATCGTGAAACGCAGTTAGGTTTCGCACGATATTCGGATGTTCGTGCAATGACTCGCAGACGTTCGGGTGTCGCTTGATCCATGTGCGACACCGCTGTTCTTCGTCGGTGGTCATGTCTCGCAGGTCAAATCGTTTCCCGCGTGCCTGTCGATCGAGTTCCAAATGTCGCAGGCGGCAAAGCTGGAATCTCAAGCCATTCGACGCGGTCATCCAATCCGTCAGAACGTCGGACACCAAATATTCATGAACAGTGGATGCACCAGCATTCGACGCAGATTCGTCCATTAACACATCAAGTGTGGTTCCGAGCCCGGCCGCCACCTGCGACGCCGTTGACCGGTAAACAGACTTCCCTGCGAGCAGATTGTGAACGGTTCCCGTCGAAACGTCGGCGAGTTCTGTCAGCTGCTCGACACTGAGGCCGCGATGATTCATCGCGGCGGTCAACTTATCGACGTTGATCGCAACTGTTCGTCCATGTTTTCGGCTTTGATTGGCCATTCTCAGTCGATCGCAAACTTGATTCGTGATGCAGCGAGCTTGTTCGCAGATTGCAGCAGCTTGAATTTAACGTAAACCAGAGGTCGCCGATAATTCTGTCACTCCGGGTCGAGCGACATTCCCGGAAAGTTGTTTCTCAACCCCAATACAGGATTGACCATGCTCCAAAAAACGACGCAATGGATCACAGACCGGCTTGTCGAACGAGCCTTGCCCAGCATCGGAAGCTTCATGGCTTCCGCACTGCAACGCATGCTTATTCTTGGTCACGTTGAACATCATAACCAATTAGAAGAGCAAGCTCGACGCTATGAAGCTGCCGGCAAGCCTCATTTGGCAAAGCTGATTCGCGATGAAGCTCAGGAATTGTCGTTGAATGACCCGTTCAGTTCGGCACCGGCAATCTGCGAGCGATTGACGGAAGACAGCCAGAACAGCGCTGGGCTACCAATGGGTTTGCCTGACGCCACAGACTCCAAGAAGAAAGGTGGCAAGAAAAAGCCCGTTCAGTCGGACGGTTCGGATGACGTTGGAGATCTACTCCAATGAAAAAGCGAACTCAGTTTACCGACCGTGACATCATTGTGCTGCGAGCCTTGAGCCTGCAAGTCAGATTGTTTGGGCAGCGGCAACTGGCCGAAGCGCTCTGGGCGGGTGACATCGCCAATGCAAGGCGGCGGCTGCATCGCTTCGTCGAGTTGGGGCTGCTTCAACGCAACGTCGTGATGGCAAGGCCGTTACCGGAGTTGTTGAGTCCTGTGTGTGCTTGGCAACCGGGCAAGCAAGACCCTGATGTCAGCCAGATCGCTTTTCGGTTGCAGAGTCGATGGCGGTACCGGGCACTGCGATCGACTGTCGTCTTTCTACCGACCGAGCACACTGTGAATCACTTCGGCGGACGGAAGAAGGCAGTGATGTCAGCTCAGGTTTCCCACGACCTCGGCGTGTCCGAAGTCTGGCTTTGGTTCTGCTGCAATCATCCCCGCTACGCGAGAGCGTGGCGAGGCGAAAACCTTATCACTGATAACGAACCGGGCCAGTCGTTGCCCGATGCTGTTCTCGTCGACTCGAACGACGAACCGGCAATGTTGATCGAGTTTGGCGGCGACTACGAAGCTGATCGAATCGCCGCGTTTCATGACGATGCCGTCCTACGTGGACTGCCCTATCAAATTTGGTAAGCCCCCCCATGACTGAACCCACATTTCGACCACGAGACCTCGCACTTGTCGAATTCGTCAGACGTTACCGTCTTGCTACGAATCGCGTCGTTGCCGCCCATCTGTTGCCCGGAAGATCCCTGAACGCAGTTGCGAAAGTGACGGCACGTCTCTGTTCCTCACAGATTCTCAATCGCTACATCCTCGTTCCGCCAGAGAACTATTTCCGACTCGGCTGCCAGGCGATCCGTTCGCTTGGGCTGTCGGCACGTCTGGGCGAACCGCTTGGCCCGCAAGCCCTTCCGACTGACTACGCAACTCTGATCTATGCAACAAGGGGCAACGCTCGCCGTCGCCGACTGACTGCAGACGAAGTGAATGAATACATGCCTTGGCTTCCGGACGACTTGTCGCACTCACCGTACTGCGTTGACGCGAAAGGGCAATTGGAACTTGTTCGCGTCGACCTGGGTGGCTCGCCACAGCACGTGGCCCGCAAAACAACGCAAGCATCACACGACCGACTCGACGTTCCTCAAATTGCTGAGCTGGCGGCGGCTTCCCGATTTCAGGTCGTTGTCCTGACCACTAGCGAAGAAAAGTCAAAAGCAATTTCTAAAGCGTTGCTGGCCTGCGGTTGCACGGATGCCGTTCGTGTCCACATCGCAGTCGTCCCACGCTTGTCTTTCCTATTACTCCGAGCCAACTAAACAAGGATCAACCCCATGCCCAGAAGTGTCTACCGACAGTCGTCCGGAAATCCCATCCAACATAAACTCGTTCCTTCCGAGCCGTTAGAATTGGAGTTCGCCTATTACCGTGGCGTTGATAACGACGACGTCCAGTTCACTAACAGAGTCTTGCGAGAACTGGTATTCGCCAGCTTCGTAGCATTGCTGTGCTGCTGGGTTCAGGTTCTTGTCTTCGACGTCACGGTTTTCGCAATCGCGATCGTCGGGTTCTTCATGCTCGCGGCGTGGCGAAAAGTGCGTTCGCATCTTGATGCCATTCGAGATATCAGCATCGCGAGTATTGGTTTCGCGTGGGTTTACCATCTGTTTCCGGTACCCGTAGCGATCGAAGTCTACGTAGCCATGACGGCAACGGCGTTGGTGGCTCGCGAAGTGGTGCGACATTTCACCTTCGTCGCAACCGTATCGCCGACATCCGTCGACGCTGCGTGGGACATTCGCGAAGCCGTTTGCTGGCAGACTTTGGCCAGCAGCCTGTTGCTCGTTCCGATCGCGCTTGGCGTCTTGATTCCACAACACTACGCCGCCTTGTTGTTGATCTCAGCGATCGGGTGGGCAGCGATGGCTGCTGCGTACTGCCGATCTCCGGAACAATACATTCGCGGTTTCCAAGCAGCCGTCCAGACGTGGTGCAGTTACAACCGAGATGACCAGCCGCTCGCGGGTGTTTTGGTCAGTCCGTCTGGCGATTGTCGAAAACGACTGACGATGCTGGTGGTTGCCGTGTTGCTTATTGTCTTCGCGTTCTTTCGCGTGGCCACTGTACTTCAGGTGTCAGAAGCAGCGGCCAGTTTCGGTCGTGTTCTCAACTCCGCAAGCCTGTTTGAGTTGGTCTTCAGCATTGGCCTGCTCGTCTTGCTCTGTGCGGTGTTGGCACTTCTGCCAGTGCTACTCATGTTTCTCGCCATCCTGATCATCGGTACTCCCGTCTTTGGACGCCTTTCCATCCCTAAGCCGAGTTTTGTTCCGGCAAGCGAGTGGAAAGACATCACCGTCCGCATCCGTTCGTCAGAAAATGCGACCGAGCGTGAAAGTCTTTACCTTGGACGAGTCTCATACGACCAGTCGCCGATGTTGGTGCCAGCGGAAGTGTTCCGCGAACACGCTCACTTCCTTGGGGACAGTGGTTCCGGAAAGACGGCGCGCGGACTTTCGCCGTTCATTGAGCAAGTCATCGGTGGTGGAAACGCCAGTGTGATGGTTCTGGACTTGAAGGGGGATTCGCCCGAACTCCTTCAGTCTCTCAAGCAAGGCGTGAAGACGGCTAAGACACTCAACGGAATCGACGTTCCAGTCCGCTACTTCACGCAGCGAGACGACCTCGCGACGTACGGCTTCAATCCGTTTAAGCTGCCCTGTTGGAACCGACTCAATCAACTACAAAAGACCGACATTCTTTGCGGAGCCTTGGGGCTGAACTACGGCAGCGATTATGGCGAAGGCTACTTCAGTTCGGCCAATGCGTCAGTTCTGTATGCGACGGTCAGCCACTTCCCCGAGATCAACAACTTTGAACAGCTTCGCGACAAACTGGCGTACGTCATTTCGTCGCCAAAGCGCCACGGCCTCGATGAGAAATCGAAAGACGCGGGAAACCACGTCAAGATGTCGGTCACACGCCTAGCATCCATCGCCGCCCTGAACATCACGGACGATTGCACACCAAATCAAGCCGTCGCAGATGATTGCATCGACCCGACTCGATTGTTTCAGAATCCCGAAGCCCACTACTTCAGTTTGTCCGCAACGCTTGGGCCGGGTTCGTCCCCTGAAATTGGTCGCCTGGCGAGTTACATGCTGCTGACAGCGGCCACACTCACTGAACGCAAAGTGCCCGTCTATCTGGTTATCGATGAGTTTCAACGAATGGCGTCGCGAAATCTCGACTACCTGCTGCAACTTGCTCGCAGCATGGGGGTCGCCGTCATTCTTGCCAATCAATCCATGCAAGACTTGTATCGCTATGACCTGATATCAACGCTGGAAACGAACTGCCGCTACCGGCAATGGTTTGCCATTTCTGGTTGGGATGACCAAGAACGTCTTTCCAAGGCGAGTGGGGAAACGGTCGACACTATGGATTCCGTCAGCGTTTCGCAGTCCGTCAGTGACCGTGGAACAACCACCAGCACCAGCCATTCACGTAACGACTTCATCGCTCCGCGCCTTACCAAAAACGACATCAAGCTGGTGAGTGACGACGACCGTAAAAGTGTTGTGTTGATCAATCGCGGCGCTGGCTATGCACAATACGGTGGTATGCCGGTCATCATCGAGAGTGACTTTCATATCTCCGCCGAGGAATACAACGAACGCAAAGCGGCTCCGTGGCCTTCATCCGACACGGGAACATTTCGGGCGGCTGATTGGCAACGACCGGAAAAGGAAGTTCCTCATCGTGGACGCAAACAAAGTACGTCCCCATCCATCTCGAAAGAAACCATTTCATTAGGCCCTGAGCCCGAACCACAGCCACAGCCACAGCCATCTTCTACGCCGAGCAAACCAAAGAAACAGCGCCGCCGAAAACCCAAGAGCCGCTCTGAAAACCAGACAACGCCAGTGCCTGAGTCGGTCGGAATGTTTGATCGCTATCTGCAAGACCATCCAATCGATGCTTCCCGCTCTGTAACAAATGGGGATAAATGATGTTTCAACGAACTTGGACACCAGCGATCTACGATCTGATGGAGACGCTTACATGTCGTGTGCGGCTTCTGTCTCTGGCTCATATTCATCAAGGATGGGCCGATCAATTCGGCTCGTCCGCCGCAACAGTCAGTGCAATCAAGCAACTTGTCGATGCCGGTTTGATCGTCGGAGATGTCTGGAACCTTCCAGCGTCGCCGATCGGTGAACGTCCGCTGCAAGTGTGGACTCCATACCACACGCTGCCAGATCTTTCTCGGATTGCAGAACTCGTTCAGAGACGGTGGGACGGGGCGTCTGAACCAACACCCGTCGTCGCAGCGACTCACAAGGCCGCTCGATTGTTCGGCTCCTCGGCTGGCGGTCTACCACCGACGAATCACCGAAACCATGACCTACTTTTGGCTGGCGTCTACGTTCGTTATCGCATTGAAGAGCCGGCACTCGCTGCCACGTGGCTTGGTGAAGATGCGGTGGCCGTGGCAGAACGCGGCGTGAAAAACCCTGATGCTTTTCTGTTCGACGACGAAGGAAACGTGAGCCGGGTGATCGAATCTGCAGGCCGCTATTCGCTGAAACAACTGGAATCCTTCCACTGGCACTGCCAGTCCGCTGAACTTCCTTACGAACTTTGGTAGCCACTTCGTTTGCTGAAAGGCTCAACGTGAAACCCGAACAGATCATCATGGACTTTATCAACCGTCACACAATTTTTGTTGTAAGCTGTTTGCCCATCGAAGACCGCGAGCGAGCGATTCTTGCAATCGACCTTCTCATGCAAGCTGGACGAATTCGCGAGTGGCATCACGACTGTGGTCTCAGCTACTGGACGGCCGCCTGCCTTCGACCACGACCACTTTCCAATACGTCTCTGGCACGCGCATTCGGCATCTTCATGTTTTGTCACGGTTCCGAGGCTCACTCGCTCATCACGCGGGAGGAACTGGAAACCTATTTCCCAAAGGTGTTCCGACATGGACTTCCTGCAGGTCACTACGCCAGCGTGACGTCGCAGTCCCAACGACTGGGAAACGTCCGCGTGGATGTCGGACAGTCGAGGATCAATCGCATCGTCACACGCGCACACCACAGCATCCAACAGTATGAACAGCAGCCCGGATTCCGCGAGCTAATTCGCGACGGCAACTTCGAACTGACGTGGATTGTTCCCACGCATTCCAAACAGCGACGCTTGATTGAGGCACTCCAGCCTCTCACAGGCAGTGGCATCCATTTAGATGTCATCGCGATGCCAGAACTATTGAACATTCTGGTTCCTATTCCGCAGTTGAATCTCCAAACGTCCTGAACTCTCAATCCCCATGCGGGTTTGAAAACGTCTCTCGGCCCGAGAGCAGAAAAAACAACGGGTAGGTATTCGCTTCCGATTGCTTGGCAGGCACTGCAAGTGCTTGTCAATCAAGCGTCGTCTGGAATGAGCCAGCGGCGTCAACAGGAGGTAAGCCATGGAACCAACCATGACGGAATGCCTTAAAGGAATGGCGTCAGAGATGTGTTGGGGCATCTATGACGTATCGCAGCGGTTTTTCAATTTCAACCGTTATGCGTATCTCGGCCTGAAGGCTGCGGTGCGTGAAACACGGTCGTTTGTTGAAGGCTGGTGTCGACGAAGCTACGAGCACATCGATAAGCACCTCAGCAAACGCGGAACACCTTGGGAAATACGCAAGGTTGTCAGTGTGTTGCTCGCGGTGCCAACGATTGTGATCCGCGTTGCATTCGTCGGCGTCGTAGTCGCCCTATGGACTTGGAACGCTCCGCAAATTGCGGTTCGCGTGACGAGGAGTGTGGTGGCGGCTAACCAATACCCCAGCAAAAAAAGAACGCCGAAGAAGAGTCGACCTTGGGAAAGACTCGACGACTTCGACGACGTTCGGGTTCGCGTCAGCGAACTAACACAGTAACCGAAGCAATGAGGCTTCGGTTGTAACAAACCTTGCCGGTGGTGACAGGAGGGCCTGCTCCACCGGCTCACTAACAATGTGTGGATATCACACAAGGAGAAAGCATGGCAAATGCACCGATAAAGCGATTCGCAGTAGGCAACGGGATTCGAGCTTCCATCTGGAAGAACGAATCCAAAAAGAACGGGGCGTGGCTTAGTGTCACGATCTCGCGAACCTACCGCGATGGCGAGGAATACAAGGACACTACGTCATTTCGACGTGATGACTTGTTATTCGTAGCCAAGGCATCGGAACTAGCGTTCTCGTGGTGTCTCAAGCAGGCGGAAATCGCCAAGCGCGAGGCTAACCAAGAGTAACGGATTATCAACACGCCGGTGGGTGTAGCTCACCGGCTTCATGGATGAAAACGCTATGAAGAATGCCAACTACTCAGCACTCTTTCCGCTGGGGATAATCGTAATGACCGGAGGTGTTCGCTTGGCAATTGCGGCAGACGAGATTCAGGCCGGATTGCTAAGACACACCAAAGGCGACTGGGGTGATGTTTGTGATGAAGACCGTCTTTCAAACGATGAGGCACTTGTGCGGGAGTTTCGTTTGTTCTCGGTCTTCCAAACTTCGGACGAAACGAAGTTCTGGATCATCACAGAGGCAGATCGCTCCTGCACAATGATTCTTCTCCCTGAAGAGTACTAAGCCGCCAAATCGGTTTTAGTCGTTCAGTGAACGACATGGGTTTTACCCACGGTTACGCCGGGCTGGTTCTTTCCAGCCCGGCACTTTTTTCTCTGGTTAAAAGAAATCAATCGTCATGGACAACAACCCCGGCAAGCCTTACACGCTCATTGGAGCCGAACAGCTCACAGCATCAGTCTACAAAACTGGCGATGCAATGTTGGGGTTTGACTATCGCTTCAACATCACCCGCCTCGACAACAGCACAGGCCAAGTGAATCAATGGATCACGCCTGCTGACCTCATCGCGATGGTCAAGCTGACTCGCGTTCTGGCCACCGAACTTGCAGACGATGGCTGCATGCAGGCCGAACTCCGCAACAGACTGATCAGTCTCGCGGCAGCACTCGATGAGGCCATCGAGGAAATATCATCTTCCAGCGAAACTTCCGGAGCCAACGACCAATGAGAACGAAACTCGTACACGAAATCCGGCAAGGTCTGCTTGTGGTCCGTATCCGGAGTGCCAAGTCCGGCGACACGGTTCGCCACATGCTTTCGCTCCATCGCCTCTATAAGAACGGCGATCTCTGGCATGAGTCAACTCGGCTGGGGCGTGATGACATTCCGCTTGTTCGTTTCCTGCTCGATGAAGCTCATACGTGGATGATCCAGCAGGATGGTGGCTTCACATCAGACGCGGAGGCCAGTGAATGAGTGACCAGCTTCCAAGCATCGTCGGCAGTCTCGACGTACTTGTCACGTCCAAGTCGAAGTTTTGCACGGTCTACGCAGACCCGCCTTGGTCGTACTCCAATAAGGGTTCTCGCGGTGCCGCTAACAATCACTATTCCACGCTGGAACTCGATGCCATTTGCTCAGAACCGGTCAACCAATTGATCACTGAAAACGCTCACCTGCACTTATGGACGACAAACGCTTTTCTACAAGACGCGTTCGATGTCATGGAAGCTTGGGGGTTTTGTTTCAAGTCGTGCTTGGTCTGGATCAAACCGCAACTGGGCATGGGCAACTATTGGCGTGTGTCGCACGAATTTTTGCTGTTGGGTGTTCGCGGCAGTTTGCCCTTTGCAGACAAGGCCTGTCAAAGCTGGCTGCTTCATAAAAGAACGCGACACAGCCGGAAACCGTTCGCCGTTCGCCAAATGATCGAGCGAGTCAGTCCCGGCCCATACCTCGAACTATACGGTCGCGAAGAGCAACCTAGAACGCAGTGGACCGTCTACGGAAATCAAGTCGAACGCCGATTGTTCTAAATCCGTCGAAACGATCCAGATGATCGGCTGTCCACTGCAACGTAGTTTCAACCTCGCCTCGGCGGTATTGCGGAAGTCGATAGGACTTACGCGAGTAACGTCTCGGGCTGTCCGATTTTGCATGGAAAGAGTGAAATATGAACGACGTTCCTGAATACGACGCTTTACGTCTAATCGACGCTCAAGAGCTATCTCAGATTCTATCTATATCGACGCGGACGGTTTGGCGAATGCTCAGCCACAGAAAACTAGTGGAGCCCGTGAGAATCGGCGGATCGGTGCGTTGGCGGCTGGCTGATGTTGAACGATGGATCGATACGGGCTGCCCGGCTCAAAAGTGAGAGGATTGTAGCGTGGGGCGATGCGTAGCGAGCTGAACAATCAGTTGATATCGTTTATTGGTCTCTTCAAAGGAAAACCGAACTATGGCGTCGATCTTCAAACTTGGCAAAGACAAGGGGCGAAAAGGAGCGGTTTACTACATCGAGTATGTCGATCATCGTGGGAAAACGCGGCGCAAAAAAGGGTTCTCCGACAAAGGCTTGACTAACCAGTTGGCCACGAAAATTGAACGAGAGGTCATGTTGCGACGTGAGGGGCTTATCGATCCGAAGCAAGAAGAACTGGCCGCCCAGCAAGCCGTTTCTCTGGCTGAGCATCTGGCAGAATTCAAGAAGGCCCTCGGCCAGAAGGGCAGTACAGCCAACCACGTCAAGAAAACGGTCAGTCGCGTTCGCCGAGTCATCAACGATGCGGGGATGGAATCGGTCGGCGACATCGAACCCGAAAGCGTCGAAGAAGTGTTGCAGGAAATGTTGGTGACCGATGAGATTGGGCATCGGACCTACAACCATTACTTGCAAGCCATGGACTCGTTTTGTCATTGGATGACGCCCAAACGCATGGCGTTCAATCCCCTGACCGGGATTCACCGTTTGAACACAGAGGTTGATATCCGCCGCAAGAGGCGAGCATTGTCACCACGGGAAATGGCGAGGCTTCTTGAATCGGCACGAAGTAGCGGGACGATCATTGAGTGCTTTGATGGCGAACTCAGAGCTCGCCTTTATTTTACGTCATTCCTTACTGGGCTGCGACGCCGCGAGTTGGGTAGCCTGACGCCTCGGAGTTTTGATCTTGATGCGAAGCAGCCAGTGATCGTTGTCGAGGCGGCCTGTTCAAAACACCGTAAGAAAGACACGCTTCCGATTCATCCGGAGTTGATGGTTCTATTGAAGAAATGGCTGCCAGAGTTGAAAGCGGATGAGCCGTTGTTTCCAAGAATCGAGCGCCGGCGAAGTTGGCGAATGGTCCGCAGGGATTTAGAGCGGATCGGGATTCCCTACAAGAACGACGAAGGCGTGGCCGATTTTCATGCGGCGGGCCGACATTCCTACGTCACGGGCCTTCTGCTGAACGGTGTCGGTCTCGTTCAAGCGAAGGAATTGGCTCGACATTCGGATGTGAAAATGACCATGCGTTATGCCCATGTTGGGTTGGACGAGCAAGCCGAGTCACTGAAATCGCTACCAGCTCCAATCAGCGAACGGAGAGCTGACGGCGAAACGCCAGTCAGTGCCTCAGTCAGTAAACGGGGCGACTCAGCCTGTCCAGACGTGACATCGTCTGACATGAATGGGCAAGACCAACAACACTTAAACCCCTGCGAGAGCAGGGGTTTAGGCGTTGTTACTCATCACCTGTCATCAGACGGCAATGATTGTCAAAAGCGGAGAGAGGGGGATTCGAACCCCCGGTCCAGTTACCCAGACACAACATTTCCAATGTTGCACAATCGGCCACTCTGCCACCTCTCCGAGTCCACATCGCACTGATTCACATTGGTGTCTGACGTGTTCCGTGCTGATGCGGTCGCGAATTCTACAGACGTCGTGGTTTTTCGCAACGCGGTTCGATGTTTTTCATAGCAACAAGCAGCCTAATCTTCCGAAAATGGCCGTCGGATGGCCAGCATGGCTGGACGGCACGACCTTCTACTGCGTGTCGGCGATTGCATCTGCGATCTTTTTTAGAACCAGTTCGCGGTCGTGATACCAGTCTCGAGCCAGCACGACCATGATCTTCCAGCCGAAGGCGGACAGCAGTTGCGGCTTCATCAATTCACGTTCCAGCAGATCCGCCTGGCCGTACCAAGCACGGCTGTCGGTCAGAATTCCGACGCGATACTCTGCATCACCAGCGGCGTAAATTGCGAGATCGCAGCGGAAGTGCGACTGGCCGACATTGCGATCCACCTGCAGCCCTTGGTTTGTGAGCGCCGTGGCGATTTCATCGACGAGTCGTTCGTTTCGACCATCGTGTGGCTGGTCCTGATCTGTGCGACCACTTAGTCGTTGCAGCACGTTGGCGACCACTGATGGCTGGCCGGCGGAACAGGCTTCCGCGTATTTCAGATAATTCTTCAGGCAGTTGGCACCGTCGTTGTAGTCGTTGGTGATGGCGGACGATCGCATGGAGGCCACCAAAGCCATGCAATGTTTGGCTCGTGAAAATGCGACGTTGAGCCGTTTTTCGCCACCGGACATATTGATGGGGCCAAAGTTCATCCGGATTTTGCCAGCCGGATCGGGGCCATAGCAAACACTGAGGATGATGATGTCGCGTTCGTCTCCCTGAATGTTCTCAAGGTTCTTCACCAACAGTCCCATAAACTGACCGTCTTCTTCGCGTTCCAGTTCCGCGTCCAGCAGTTCGGCAAAGTTAGCGTCGTCGTCTGCCAGGTTTCGAATCGCCTTGTTGATTTCTTCTTGCTGAGCTTCAGAAAACGCGACAATGCCGATACTGTGTCCAGCTTCGCTGTTCAAGATGGCTCGCACAAGTTCTGCGATGTATTCGGCTTCAGCCGTGTTACGACGTTTTTCGTAAACGCCGTGTTCCAGAAAATGGAAACTGACAGGTCGCCGCAAAACTTCCGACACAACAGACGCCCCATCTGCAGCGCTGGTGGGCAGTAGCTCCACAGACGCAGTCTCGGCCGAAGCGCTGAACCGTTCTTCCGGAACGGTTAGCAATCGCCCGCCATAGAACGCGTGATTCGAAAAGCTGATCAACGATTCGGATCGGCTGCGATAGTGCCAGCCCAGCATTCGTGTCGGCAAATTGCGAGACGAATGATTTAGGAAGCTGCTGCTGTTCAGATCATACTGCACAACCTCACCCTCCTCTTCAAAGCTCAAATCATCTTCGTCAGCATTGCGTTTGCTGGCGAAGAAGTTTGTGGGCGGCAGCTGCATTTCGTCGCCCACGACAATCGTCTGAGCCACTCGGAACAAAGACGGAATGGCTTCTTCCAATGTGATCTGACTGGCTTCGTCGAAAATCACCACATCGAAATGATCAGCATTCAACGGCAACGTATCCGAAACACTCAACGGACTCATCAACCACACCGGTTTGAGGTCACGAATCACGATTCCCGAATCACCGGCCGCTAATTCACGGATGGCCTTGTAACGCATCGACTTCGAAAATTCATGTTCGATTTCGCGACGGCCCCGCGTGTATTGCTTCTTGAGATCTTTTTCGGCATCCGACAATTGTCCGGCGGGTGACGCCGCCAACGTCACATGATCGTTGAATCGCTGGCGGACGAATTCACGAATCGTGGCGGCATTCGATCGTAGCCACTTGTCGCAGGCCGTGCCGATTTCACCGATTTGTCGGGCTCGAACTTCGCCATCATAGCGCGCCAGATCACGGTCGTCCCGATAAGCGTTCTGCAACGTGTGTTCTGCGGATGCGGCTTCCAGCTGCTGCAATGTCAGCGGCAAAGCGCGAATCGCAGCGGTCAATTGGTCGGGCAGCGGCTTCAACGATGCCAAGCAATGCACATAGTCCGGCAGCTGCGGAAGCGAATCCTGAATCGTCTGCAAAGCCGTTTGCAAAGTGTCCAGATCCTGATGCTGGTAACCATCCACAAATCGATCCAGCGTGTGCTGCAGTTCGTCCAGTGGTCGCTGCAAATCTGCCAGCTGCTGCATCGTTTTGTCGCCGTCGTCGGCGGCCAATACGTGCCGCGTGAGACTCTGAATCGGTCCCGGCTGCTGCTTCAGATACGCCCGAAATTCGACCAACTGTTGCTGAAAACGATCCACGTCCAAGTGCAGCCCGAACTCATCACCAATGCCGTCTGCCACTTCGGCGCGGTCGGCCAGTTTTTCGTGTTCGAAGTCCAATTGCTGCAACACGTGTGTCCATTGAGGCTTAATCGCGTGCTGCGAAACATCGTACGCCTCGTTCAGCACGCGCCGCAATCGCCACCATGTTGGTTTCAGCGTTCGCAGTAGGCTGCCCTGCAGTTGCTGAGCTTGTTGCAGTGCCACGCGGGTGTCTGCGGACGTTAGCTTTTGCTTCCAATGGACGGTGGCCTCTTGAGCTTTCGCGACGGCTTTGTCTTTGCGTTGCAGCTTTCGCAACGCGGCAGTGTAGCTTTTGGTGGTTTTCGAATCGGATTCCAGCAACGGCAGCAGATCGTAGGCGGCCAAAAAACTGGCCTGTTTCGCAAAGTGAATCGCCGCCTGCAATTGCTCAATGCTGGTGGTGACTTCTGAAGGCAACTGCAGTTGTTCGACCGTGGCCTGCAACTGTTCGACGCGACCAGTATCGGTCGCCGACGTGGGTCGCAAGCACCACGCCAGACATTCTTCCACCAGTTCCGTCGGACGTTCCGCATCCGCCACGTCGGCACTCAGCAGACACAGCGGATGGTTGGCCAGAATTCCATCCGGCTGAACATGCTTCAACCGCGCGGAGAACTCTGTCAACGACGATCGGTTGTCGACGAATTCGGCGTAACTTGGCACGCGTTCCCACTGTCGCGGCACCAGCGACGGAACATCGTCGCGCAGTTGCAGCAACTGGTCCAGCAATAGCCGCAGGCTGACACCCGACGATGCCGTTGGTTTTGTCATCGCCGTATTGAAGGCTGCCACGGGAGTCAGCGCGGCAGCAATGTTTTGCACCAGCTTGTCGCGTTTTTTGTGCAGCGCGTCGCGAGTCTTTCCGGCTTCCGCTAGAAACGCATCGTATGTTGCTTTGAGGTCCATCACGAACTGTTTTTTGTCCGCCTGTGAATCGTGAATCAGGCAGCACAGTTCGTGCAATTGCTGTTGCTTGAGGCGATGATACACGACGTCGATCGCGGCCCGCTTTTCGCACACAAACAACACTCGCTGCCCCCGCAACACGAAGTCGGCGATCAGGTTGGTAATGGTTTGCGACTTCCCGGTGCCGGGCGGTCCCTGAATAATATAGCTGTCGCCGGTGCGGGCGTGAGTGATGGCTCGAGCTTGAGTCGGATCGCACTGCACCACGTGGAAGCGTTCTTCCAGAGGCAGCGTGTCCTGAGTTTCCAGCGGGCGATCGGCGGGCGTGATGGAGAAAGTGGCTTCGAAGGCGGGGTTCTCGGAATTTTCAGCGACCAAGCGTGTGTAGTCGCGAACCAGCGACATGCGGCGGTATTTCAGATTGGCCAGCGTTACGCTGCACAGATCGAATTCCCAGTTGAATGGGTTATCATCGCCTTCGTTGGCTAAGCTATAAAACTGCTGCTCGGCTTCCACCACGGATCCGTCATCGGTGGTGATATCGTCGACCATGTAGCGACGCTTGGGCGGCGAAGTGGCGACGACGCCTTCCAGATGAGTCTGCGTGGGCGTCAGCAGTTGTTCGAAGATCCGAATTCCCAGCGGGTGATAATTGATCGCATCGTAGCTGTAATCCAGATCCATGAACTGCCGAATGCCACGTCCCGAAAGTCTGGCGCGTTTTTGAAACTGGTCCAGCCGTCGTCGAGCGCGCGCGTGAATGAGTTCGATGCGCGGCTTGTCGACCCGTGCGAGTTCCACGGATTGATCGCTGGCGTGAATGCGTTGCTTGAGATCGTCGAAGAATGCGTTGAGCCCGTTGCCCGCTAGGTCCACTTGGTCGGGCAGATCGATGTCGTACAACTGCTTAAACAAGTGCCGAATGACGGGGTTGACTTCGGCCTGCGAATCCACGGCTGTCAGAGAATAGCGATCGTGAATTCCCTTTTTGACGTCCAGCTGCACGGGCACCAGCAACAGCGGAGATTCGTAGGGTTCGGGTGGATTCGCCTTCAGATCGGCCCATCGCAGAAAGCAGACGATCAGCCGCAATTGAGCGAACCCGTATTCCGTTTCGTCGCGCCGTGCTTCTGCGCGAATGCGATCCAGCGTGCCGGGCAGATAGACGGCTTCGCGAAAGTTGAGGTGCTTGTTTAGCGGAACCGGCTTTTGCTTCAGCAGTTCTGTGGCGAACGATCTGTCGAAGGTTAGCACTTGGTCTTCGCGAATGTTGGCGGCATCGAAGGACAGCGGAATCGACGCCTGAGTCAGATTCACGGTTTGCATGGTCGATCGAAAATGCAGCAGGCGATTGCGTCGATTGATTTCGAACAACCGTTCCTGCAACTTGCTAAGAATCACTTGGCGTTTGCCTTGGCGATCAGCTGACTGCAGTTTTTGGTCGCTGGCCAAATCGGTTTCGAAATCGACTTCCTGATCGCGATAGTTTTCGAGCGTCAGATACAGTGCCGGAAGACCTTGGGGACGGTTGTGGCGATCCAGTTCCGTCATCACCACGATCGTTCGCGCCAGTACGGGATGCAGCGTGGGGTTGATGCGAAACAGGTTGCGGCGATTTTCGATGAATCGTGCGTGGTCGGCAGAATCTGTCAGGTCCAATCCACAGGCCAAGCTGGCCAAAATCAAGCCCAGCGAAAACACGTCGGTTGCCGGGTCGTGGTGTTTGATCTGGTGTTCCCAACAAACATAACCGGGCAGCCAGACTGGTCGGTCACATTGATCGTCGGTCGTGGCGGACTGCAGGTTACGTTGCTGCTGAATTCCATCGTTGACGTCAAAGATCACTTCACGTTCACCGACAACATTGACGCCGCTGGCGGCGGTCCGCAATATCCGGCGAACCGTGCCCATGTTGCGTTGTTGCGGTGACTGGTGGTCGAGGTGATACCAAATTCGAGCGGCTTCGACTTCCAGCTTGTCGATCCCCATTAAAGGCGCGACGTCGCCGAATTCGTGGGTTTCGATGACCTGCTGCATGAGCGGCAGAAAACAAACCAGCACGTCTTCCGTCGCGAATCCTTCACGCTGAATGTGCTCGCGCAGAAAAGTGTGGAACGCTGTCATGGGGCAAATATGCGGGAAAACGCTGAGAACTCGAAGATGGGGCAGGTCAAGATTTAAAGTGTATTCGCTGGCCCGGATACTCGCAATTCGTGCTGCCGCCCAAGTTGTCGCATCACTCACAAGTAATTAAAGATCGACATCCATGAGTCCACCGACTGCAAGATTGCGCTGGTGGGTTTTGGTCCTTCGTGATTGGGTGGCCTCGCTGTTGAGTCAGAGTCGCGTTTCGAAACCAGCGGGCCAAGACGGCAGCCATCGAATTCGGTTCAGACGCTATTTTTTGCGAGGTCTGCGGTTAACGGCTTTCTTTTTGACCGGCCGTTTTTTGATTCCATGACGCGCTGCGCCACGCTTGCTGGGTGGGGCTTCTCGGGCAGGAGCCGTGTTTTTCTTGCGGGGCGGTTTTCTGGCGGACGGTTTTTTGTCCCCCGTGGCAGACGTTCTTTCCGGGCGCGAGTCATTGCGCGAGTCCGTTCGCGCTGCCCGGCGCATGGCGGGTGCTTTTTGGATGAAGTCGTAAAGTTCGCGGACTTCTTGAGCTCGCAGTTCGCGGCACAGACCGACTTCCAGTTGGCCAAGTTTGAGTGGTCCAAAGGCGGTGCGTTCTAGCTGAATCACCTTGTGTCCCGTGCGAGCTAACAGGCGACGAATTTCTCGGTTTTTGCCTTCGCGAAGTTCCAGTTCTAAAAACGTACTGCGTCCTTTTCGTTTCAGCACACGCACGCTTTGGAAGTGAAAGTAGCCGTCAGAAAAGTGCATTCCTTTTTTGAGTTCGGCCAATGTTGCTGCGTCAGGAATCCCCACGACTTGCACTCGATAGCGGCGCGTGACTTCGTAACGTGGATGAGCCAGATGTTCGGCCAGCGCGCCGTCGTTGGTGACCAGCAGCAGGCCCATCGTGTTTTCGTCCAGCCGACCAACAGTAAACATTCTGTCGTCGCCGCTGGGAACGCAGTTGACCGCCAAAGGTCGTCCCGCTGGATCCTTGGTGGTACAGACCACGCCTTTGGGCTTGTTCAGTAGATAGTAGCGGTACCGCGACGGCTTCAATTTTTCGCCGTCCAGTCGGACATCCTGAATTTCTGGATGGACTGACACCGCCGGGTTGGTGACCACTTTGCCGTCGATGGTGATGCGGCCATCGCGAATGAATTCTTCGCAGTTGCGTCGTGATTCCACGCCGGACGTGGCCAGAAACTTCTGCAGGCGCGTGCCTTTATCGCCGTCCGCCAGCACGTCGGGCCGAATCAGCGGCGACGGCCGACCTCCACGCTTCCGCATCGGGGCGGATTTAGGGGCGGATTGCGGGGCGGATGACGGGCGTTCGCCGGGGCTGGGGGATTGTGCAGCAGACATGGGATTTTGAAGCGTTATAACAAGGGGTGACAGCGGAATTCGCTGGTTTGTCGCCGCAGTTTGATTCAACCGATGGAGTGAAGTTGAAGTGAAAATGGGGCAACGATGGTGCGTTTTCGATCGTCGGCATGATCAATCGGACGTTTGCGAATCCTGAGTCTACCGTGGATTCCGTGATTTCCCTGCAGTTGATTGGTCGTTTCCCACAAGAATGACGCCGAAGCCCGCGAATTCTCAAAGCCCTCACACCGCTTTGATCACAATTGCCGTCATATCGTCGTACAGCGTCGTGCTGCCTGAATGGTGCAGGGCGGCTTCGAAGAGACCGTCGACGATCTGCTGAGCCGATTGGTTTCGCAGTTGCCGCACCGTTTGCAGCATGCGTTCGATACCAAACAAACCGTCTTCGCCCGGAGTTTCATGAATTCCGTCGGTCGGCATCAGTAGGATGTCGCCCGGCTGCAACGTCAGTGGATCGCTGGCCGAATAGTCGGTGTCGTGTATAAATCCCAGCGGAATTTGATGAGTCGTCAGTAGCTGACTGCCCGATTCGGAAACCACCCAACCCGGATGCCCCGCGTTAAAGTATTCGAACGACTGTGTCACGGGGTCGTGGATCACCATCAACAACGTAATAAACATGCCTTCGCTGGCACCAGCGCATACCATGCGATTCATGGCGGGCAACATCTGGCTGGGATCGACGTCGACATCCGCCAGCGTTCGTAGCGACGCGCGAGTTTCGGCCATCACCATGGCTGGTCCCATGCCGTGCCCAGAAACATCTCCCACCACGATAATTTGTCGCCCGTCGTGCAGCGGCACGAAGTCGTAGTAGTCGCCGCACCCGGTGCCAGCGGATCGAATGCCAGATGCGATTTCGAGGCCTGCGATCACGGGCGCCGATTTGGGATACAGGCTGTCTTGAATATTTTGTGCGGCTTTGAGTTCGCTGCGAACATTGATGAGTTCCGTTTCGGCCTGCATCCTGTTGCAGCGTTCGACGGCAAATCGCACACTGCGCGCCAGTGTTTGAGCGTCGTAGTGACTTTTTTGAACGTAGTCTTCGGCTCCAGCACCGACTGCCTGAATGGCGGTTTCTGTGTCATCCATTCCGCTCAACACAACAATCGGCGTGCCTCGGCAGCACGCAGACAGTTTGCGGAACGTTTCGACACCGGAACTGTCCGGAAGATTCAGGTCCAACAGCACCACGTCGAACTTGGTTTGTCTGGTGGCAGCAATCGCGTCAGACAAACGTTCTGCGCGACACACAGTGACGCCGGCCAACCCAAGTTTTAGGTTCGCCTGAATCAACGCGGCATCCGGCGCACTGTCTTCGACAAGCAAAAGCTGAATTGGCGAATCAGCTGTCATCTGTGCGATATCCCTGAATCTTTGGCGAGCGTCCGAAGACGCATTGGCCTTCCATTACTTGGCACACAATACAGCCGTGATTCAGTCTTTGCCACTCTGCCGGACGTCAGCTGGCCTTCCACCTGGGACCACCGGCAGCATAGTGTTTCGATGCGACAAGTCGTTCGTTATCATCCCACGTTCTCTGGCCTGAACCACTCACGAATTTTTTCTGCAGAAACGAAGTCCCGGAATGCAAGTCCTTGGATTCGATATTGGTGGAGCGAACATCAAAGCGTCAGATGCCGATGGGCGTACGGCAGCGGTGATGTTTCCGATGTGGACACAGCATCGGCAACTGCCTGCTGCGTTGGTGTCTTTGGCAGCCGATGTGTGTGCTAAACCGGATATGGTGGCGGCCACGATGACGGCGGAGCTGGCCGATTGTTTTTCGACCAAAGCCGAAGGCGTAGAATACGTGATCGGTGCCCTCGAGCAAGCGTTTCCCAACGTGCCGATTCGCATCTGGATGACCAGCGGAGAATTTGCCGAACCCGAAGATGCGCGCGAACTACCGATGCTGATCGCGGCCGCCAATTGGCACGCACTGGCCACCTGGGCTGGGCGAGCGGTTCCGGATGGTCCGGCTGTGCTGTTTGATGTGGGTTCGACAACCACCGATATCATTCCAATACTGAACGGACTTCCAGTGCCTCGCGGGTTAAACGATCTGGACCGCTTGATCAACGGCGAACTGGTGTATTCTGGAGCATTCCGGACGCCGGTGTGTGCCGTGGTGTCGTCTGTTCCGATCCGAAAAAAACGCTGCCCCGTCGCCGCCGAAGCCTTTGCGACCATGGCAGACGTGCTGCTTGTCGCTGGTCTGCGAGACGAAGACGCGACGAATTCAGACACCGCCGACGGTCGCCCGTTAACTCGCGCTGCGTCGCTGAATCGACTGGCGCACATGGTGTGCTGTGACTCGACCGAGTTAACGGAATTAGAACTGCAGAAAATGGCCGAACACATTCTGCAGGAACAACGTCAGCAGTTATGCAACGCGCTGCAGTCGGTGCGCGCGACACTGTCTGATGCGCTGCGGAACTCAGGCGAACGATCGGGACAATCCGACAAGCCGGTGGTGCTGTTCAGCGGCAGTGGTGCTCAGATTGCTCGTGAAGCGGTGGGGCTACTCGGCGACTCCGGCTTTTCCTCGCAGATGTATTTTCCGGACATGTTTTCCAAGCCCATCGCTGAATCCGCCTGCGCCTTTGCGGTGGCTCGATTGTGCCACGATCGCTGCCGTGATGATTTGCTGTCGGAAAGCGTGTTCTAAGTCATGAGCACTGGATTCGCATGCGGCTGATCGTTCCCAATCTGACGTTCGAAGACGACCTCGTGGGTCGCCGCGCCAACGTCAGTGTTCACGCGCAGCGGGCTTTCCGAGAACTCGCGCCGTTGATGGGCCATGTGGCAGACGACGGCGATGTCGTTGTCGTGCCCGACATCCCGAAGCCGCAAGATCTTCCGTTAAGCCTGCAACACGTTGCCTTTCGTCAGCTGTCGAAATGGAAGCATCATCACGCTGTCGCCGCGACGTCGATTGTGCCTTGGGGCTGGACTCAACCACTGCGGACCTTGGCGACCGACGCCGGATACAATCTGGAATACGTGCCCTCGCCGGCAGCGGTCTACGAAGTCAACAGCCGCCGGTTCAATGCTGGCCACGACGTGCTGTCAATGGCAACGGACACCGAAGGTGGCTTCGAAGGTGGTTTCGAAGGTGGCACGTTCGGACTGTTGTGCGACAGCATCGATGCTTGGCAGGACGGCGTTCGACAACTGCAATCGAGCGGATACAACCGCTGGGTCACAAAAGCGCAGATCAGTCATGCCGGGCGGAATCGCCTGCTGGGGTCCGGCATCGAACTCAACGACCAGCAGCGCGGCTGGTTGGCAAAGCAGCTGGCGATGCAGTCATCGTCATCACAAGGCGACGGCGTTTCCTTGGAACCATGGGTTCCGGTGATTGACGAATGTGGACTGCAGTTCGAAATCGCTCCGTTTGCAGCTCAACCGCCAGACCAGCCAACCGTCGAATTCATCGGGATCACGCAACTGATCAACGACAACGTGGGACGATATCGTGGCAGCCTGATCGCGGCCGATGACCGGCTGCAACAAAGCTGGCAGACAGCAATTCAGCACGGTTTCGCTGTCTGTCAGGCCGCTCGCGCGGTTGGATATTGGGGACCGCTAGGGATCGACGCGTTTCGGTTTATGCTGCCGACCGGCGACATCGCCCTGCGACTGTGCAACGATATTAACGCGCGTTTCACGATGGGGCGAGTTGCCCTACACTTGCGAAAATGGCTGCAATCGAATGAATACGGGCTGTGGACTCACCATGTGAGGCCCACTGATCCGATGGAATTTGCAACACTTTCGAAAACACTCAGCAAACTGCCAGCGGCCGGCGTAAGAACCGTCGCGACCAGTCCACAACAAATTGCGGGCGAAACCGTTCGACAGCAAACGTCACTCCTGATCAGCCACAGCTCCGAACAACTTCTTCACGTCGCTCAAAAACTCCAAAACCCAATCGGCTGAGACAAAACATCTCAAATCTCAAATCGGCAATTTCAAACCATGACAGCACCTTTACTCACTGACGGCCTGCGGCCTTGGTCCACCGAGTGGTTTGAGGCTCGGAAGCAAACAATCGGCGAATCGGTTTGCCGCCAGTTGGGTTTTTACGCAATTCCGGACGGGTTGCGTTTGTCCGTGGTGATCCCGGTTTACAACGAAGAAAAAACGCTGCGGGATTTGGTCCAGCGGGTTCGTGAGGTGCCTATTCGAAAGGAGCTGATTCTGGTGAACGACTGCAGTCAAGATTCTTCCAAAGACATCATGGCGGAACTGGAAGCCGAAGCCGCCAACGACGACTTCAACCAGATTCGCACGTTCCACCACGACGTCAATCAGGGCAAGGGGGCCGCTTTACGAACTGGCTTCGCCAATGTGCAGGGCGACATCGTAATTATTCAGGATGCCGATCTGGAATACGATCCCAGCGAGTATCCACGGTTGCTGAAACCGATCATCGAAGACAAAGCGGATGTGGTGTATGGCAGTCGCTTTTTAGGCGACCAGGCGCATCGCGTGTTGTATTATTGGCACTATCTGGGCAATAAGTTTCTGACGGTGATGTCGAACTGTTTCACCAATCTGAACCTGACGGATATGGAGACTTGCTATAAGGTGTTTCGTCGAGAAGTAATTGACGAACTGACACCGAAACTGGTCCAGAACCGATTTGGTTTCGAACCCGAAATTACGGCTCGAGTGGCCCGCCGCCGCTACCGCATTTACGAAATGTCGATCAGCTATTCTGGACGCACCTATGCGGAAGGCAAGCACATCGGTTGGCGAGACGGCTTTAAAGCCTTGTGGTGCATTGTGCGTTTTGGGTTGGCCGACTAATTGCCAGCTTACCGCAGCCCGTGTTCGGTGTCAGGCAAACGTTAGGTAGGCCAGCAGTCCTGTTTGATAGGCGGCCACGGAAGTTGTGACGGGCAGCGCTGTGCGTTTGTGATAGCGCCACAGAAACGTCAGCACGCTGACAACGGTCAGTGTTCCGGCCAGTTTGGCGCGGACGAAAATTTCTACGTCGCCGTGCCCGACTTCCAGTAGCCAGCGGCCCATCGGGTTTTCCTCCATCAACAGCATGTGGTCTCGAAACAGCACAATCAGCGCTGTGTCGTACAGTGAAACCGCTGCGATCAACGAACAGAGTATCGGGAACCACGAATGTGTTAGCGTTCGCATTGTTAGCTCTTCCTTGTTGCCAGTGAAACCTTCGCCTGCGCCCTTGGCGATTCCCTGCCTAGCAAGCAGCGTGCCATAAGCTGATTCGTTGTGTCTGACTCGCGAGAAGCCGTTTCTAATCGCAAACAGTGCGTAGAAAGCTTGCAGGTTTGCCATTGTCGTGGGCGTGGTGGGTCGCAGTTCGAAGATGTCAACCAATTGGTCTGGCAGACAAAATCGAATTGCAAACATTTGCGGCTAGGATGTCAGCGAGTGTTTTGGCGTTACTTCACGGACTTGATGAGCGATTGTTTCTGTTTCCGTGGCAGTGCTTTAATCGCCAGTTCACGCTTGAGTGCGGCGCTGTGGTCTGGCTGCATTTCGTGATATTCAACGGCCACGGGCAGACGACAGCGAGTGTATCGTGAGGCCTTGCCAGCATTGTGCTGACTCACGCGCCGCAGCAGATCCTTGGTAATTCCGGTGTACAGCGAATCGTCGTCACAGCGCAAGATGTACACGTACCACGGTTGGGGCGAGTCTGCCGTGGGAGTCGGGTTGGCTGTTGCGGTCCGATTCGCACTTGCCATTTTTGCCGTTTTTTTCGCTTTTGCCATTTGGGCATTCTTCCGTGAATGAACCAGCGATTGACTGTTGCTCTAAGTTTGGCGGATCGAGCGTCAATGTAAACCCGCCGGTTCGTGTATTGTCTGCTGGCGATTGAGGTTTCAGCGATTGGCTTGACCTGCAGAAGCGGTTTCAGTGGTTCAAACCCAAAATGACGGTTGTCCCAACTGTACAATCTTGCGATTGTGCTGTTAAATGAAGGACGTACGCTGTTGGTAGCTGTTGAGTACCACAAATTGTCCCATTTTCGATCAAATTGGCGCTGGGCAGTTAAACGTACGGCAGAATTATGATCGTTCAACGCTGCTCGATATAATGAAGTGTTGTTTAGACTTCATTTGTTGATCATCTTGACGATGCTTCAGACTCCCGTGTTCCACTGTTCCTTTTTTGAGTGACTGGATGAAGGCCCCTACAGTCGCAAGTGATTTCTTAAAGCTGGTTGAGAGAAGTGAATTACTCTCAGAAGGGCAGGTGCGCAAAGCGATTGAGAAATTCGGACTCAGCGAGGACATGAAGCCCGAAGACGTGGCGCGGAAATTGGTGCATGAACGCGTGCTGACACCGTTTCAGGCCGAACGTCTGCTGGAAGGTCGCTATCGCGGTTTTGTGGTCGATGGTTACCGCGTGCGTGAAGTGCTGGGGGTCGGCGGCATGGGTTGCGTGTACATTGCCGAAGATCGTGATGCCGATCGCAAGGTCGCGTTGAAAGTGATGTCGGCCAAACATGCGGTTGATGCAGGCATGTTGGCTCGAATGAAGCTGGAAGCCAAAGCGGGAATGCAGATCAAGCATCCCAACGTGATCGAAACCTATCGCATCGACAGCACAGGCGCTGTGAACTACATGGTGATGGAATTCATGCGAGGCGTCAGCCTGCACGAATTGGTGGCGCTGCATGGACCGGTTCGCTGGGCGATGGCCTGCGATATGTTTTGCCAAGTCGCATTGGGTCTGCGAGCCGCCCATAAGCAGGGCATCATTCATCGCGACATCAAGCCCGCGAACATCTTGATCGATTCCACGGGACTCACCAAACTGCTGGACTTTGGTCTGGCCAAAATCGCGGACAACGCGGGCGAAGAATTTTCACTCGCCATGATCTTCGGCCATGATTGTCTGGGCACGCCCGACTATATCGCGCCAGAACAAGCCGAAGACAGTGATAAAGTGGACGTCACTGCAGATATCTACAGCCTTGGCTGCACCATGTACGTAGCGTTGACCGGGCGCGTGCCGTTTCCGCAAAAGACCAATGCTGCCAAGATTCGCGCACACCGAACGGTGGCCGCTCGACCGATCAGCGAAATTCGCAAAGATGTGCCGACCGAAGTGATTGCCATTGTGGAAAAAATGATGGCGAAGATACCCGCTGATCGCTTTCAGTCTGCTGGCGAGCTACTGGAAGCAATGAAGCCGTACGCGAAACGTGGCCCGGTGAATTTCGAATTTCGCCAACTGGTGACTCTGCGAGCCAAGCAGGCACGAGACAAGGAATTGGCTAACCAAAAACAAAAATCGGCAGCCAGCGCGGCCCCTCGTTCTTCGATTACATCAACCACAAGTTGGTTGCAGAATTCGGGGCATCATCTGGAATCTGGCATCGATACCTTTGCTGGCGACGACACGCCCGCGATTCGTCAGCCGGCTTCGGATCGGCCGACCGGTGCTCCTCGCCAGTTTCCAGCGGCACCGCCCGCCCGCCGCTCGCCGACATCCAAAAGCAATGTGCCGCGCGGATGGTCGATTCAAAGTCTGAAGTCGAAGCAAAGCACCCCTCTGACTCGCGTCAAGACACGGATCGGAAGTGCAAACGAATGTGAAATCAAACTGCCCGGTTCCGTCGTTGATTCGCGGCAGTGCTTTATCGAATACGATGGGACAAGTTGGCAGCTGCGACAGGAATCTCGTTCGCAACCCACGTTCGTGAACGGAAAGCCAGAAAGCTACACCACATTAAAACACGGATCAAAAATCACCCTCAGTGATGGCAATGGATTCGTGCTGCTGAATGCGGATCAAGCACTGGAGGCTCAAAAATTCCGCCGCAACCTGCTGCTGTTGCTGGGTCTGGGACTGAGTGCTGGGGTCATCGCTGCGATTGCGCTGTCGTTACTGTAGTGCCGGGAACCCGAGCTGGGCAGCTCCTGCGAGATTCGAGATCTGTCATTTCAGATTTGTCATCGCTTTCAAACGAGAAATCCTGCGAAGCACGCCGAATTTCTCAGAAGAGGCCCGTTTGGATTCACAAGTCCAACGCTACGGCACCTTGAGGTGTTTACGCAGGCTGGGAAGACAGTTAGGATCGTGGACTGACAGGATTGTTTCAATCATGCTTTTCCCGGACTGACCACTATGCAGACGCTGATTTACTGTTGCAGATTGCCTTTTGAGCGACTTCTATTGCCAACGTTGCCAACGTTGTTGGCGGTGTTCGTTGGGATTCTCGGATCATGGCAGGCTTCGTCAGCCGGTGAGTCGGCCGCTTACGTTACGGCACCAGTTTATCAGCCTCAAGTTCCCCTGATTATCCCCACGCACACGAACGGGGGAACTTGGACGTCGGGAAGCTTAAATCACGAACCGGTGTTCGTCGCTGCAGAAGCCGCGCTGCCGACAGTCGAAACCGAATCTACGCCAACATTGAGTACAACATTCAGTACAAAGGTCTACCCGAAAACGAAGGAGCAACGTCAACGTAGCAAAGCTCGGAAGCAGGTGCGCGCGGTCGCGAATCCAGACATCGTCACAACTCAGGACTCAACCTGCACCGCCGCGCCAGTGACGTTGCTGGCTTGGAATCTTCCCTGCGAAGCGGGAATTGTGTCTCACAAAATCACCTCTGAACAACAGATCAGTCTTGAAACGAATGGTAGCCTAGATCTGACTCAGGGGTGGGTCCGATTCCCGGATTCGTCCGCCCGGATCGTTCGCGGAATTCAGGCCTTTGAAAACTTTTCGTTGTTTGTGGATGTGACCTGCGACAATGCTCAGCAGGCCGGACCGGCGCGAATTCTGAGCTGTTCGAAAGACTGTAACGAGCGGAATTTTACGCTCGGCCAACAGGCAGACGCCTTTACTTTTCGTGTCCGAACAAGTCAGCACGACAGCAACGGAACGCATCGCGAAGTGACGTTTGGCAAGGTCGTGGCCGGTCAACGTCAGCAGGTTTACGTGCAGTATAACGGTTGCACGCTGACCTGTTTTGTGGACGGGACGATGGTCGCTGAGCACAAGCTGGAGATCGATTTTTCGTCGTGGCAGCAGTTTGCCGTTCAGGCCGGAAATGAAGCGACGGGGGATCGTCCGTGGGCCGGGCACTTGCATGGTGTGCTGATGCTGCCAGAAGTTGACCAGCGTCATGGAAAGCGGAACTGCAGTTGCAAGGACACTCAGTCGTAATCCTGACGGATAGTTGGTGTAATTCGTTTATCAGGAAATGGCTCAACATTCTGCACCACAGGTGACACCTCTCCAAAAGGGAACGACGATGACATCGAATTGGTTTTTCAGTTTCACCAAAGTGAACTGCCTGTTGGCAGCGCTGTTTTTGTGCGGGAATCTGTCGGCGGATGAAGCCGTGATGTTTCGAGCGGGCGCTGCGACCAGCAACATCACACCGCCGCTGGGCGAAAGCATTATCGGTGGATGGCAGCCTTACCCAGCGAAGCACATTCACGATGAATTACTGGCGCGATGCTTAGTGCTGGATGATGGTTCTGAAAAAATCGCCATTGTCATCTGCGACATCCTCGGCCTGCCGCGCGAATTGATCGATTCCGCGAAGGACCGCATCACAGCCGCGACCGATATCCCGGCTTCGCATATTCTTGTCGCCGCCACTCATACGCATTCCGCCACGACGGCGCGCGGTGCCAAGGGAGTGATGTGGCAGGACGAACTGACTGAGTATCAGTCATTCTTGGCGGTGCGCATCGCAGACGGTGTTCAGAGAGCCGCCAATCAGCTGGAACCTGCGGTGATTGGGTGGGGGAGTGCTGCTGAACCGACGGAAGTCTTCAATCGTCGCTGGGAAGTCACGGACCCCGCGTTGCTGAAGAACCCATTCGGCGAAACGGATCAGGTGCGCATGAATCCGCCCAGTGGCAGTGCAGCCTTGGTTCGTCCTGCGGGGCCAACCGATCCGGAGATAGGGTTTCTGTCGGTGAAGTCAACTTCAGGCCAGCCTATTGCGTTGCTAGCCAATTATTCGTTGCACTACGTTGGCGGCGTTCCTGCGTGTGAAGTTTCGGCAGACTATTTCGGATACGTGTGCCGTTACCTCGAACAACAGTTTCGCCGAGACGGTGATGTACCGTTCGTGGGGATGCTGACCAATGGCACCAGCGGTGACATCAACAACATTAACTTTCGTGAACGCGGGCCCAATCGAAAACCCTACGAAAAGATGCAAGAGGTGGCTCGTAAAGTCGCCGATCAGATTATCAAAGCGGAAGCCACAGTCGAATACGATAGCTCAAGCAGCTTAAACGCCGCAGCCATTGATCTCGACCTGAAGTTACGAAAACCAACCGCAGAAACCTTGGACTATCTCGCGAAGACCGCTGCACAGCAATCGGCCGATGCCAACACCAAAGAAAAGATCTACCTTCAACGCCTCACGAAACTCAAGGATGGACCTTCCAGTATCACCGCCAAGCTGCAGGTTCTGCAGATCGGCGAGCAGAGTATTTCCGCGATCCCGTTTGAGACGTTTGTTGAGATCGGCCTCGAACTCAAAGACCGCACCCCGTTCGCTCAAACATTTACCATCGAACTCGCCAACGGCTGGTCTGGTTATCTACCAACGCCAGCACAACATGTGCGCGGTGGCTATGAAACATGGATTGGCACCAGCTTTGTGCAGTTGGATGCGTCGGAAAAAATTGTGCAGGCGTTGCTCGAACTATCAGCCAAGCTGAAAGAATAATCAGACGCAATCCATTCGGTCTCTTGGGGTGGCAGCTTGCCGTTCAGGCGATTCTGCACGCAGGGCACGCTGAGAAATTCTTGATGTTTCACCCCCTAGTCGCAGACTCGGTTTTCCGGCCTAGTCTGCGACCACGGGTGAACTGCGACCGCGGGTGAACGATTGACGCTTCATGCGGGTTTGCGACGACTACACCTTTTAAGCAACGGCCCGCTTCATTGTTGGGATTTGATTGTGTAGGGTGGGTCAAGGAGCCCAAGCGACGCCGACCCACCACACGTAGACGCGCCGTATCGACAAAGGAAATGGTGGGTCGAATGGCGATCGCCATTCGACCCACCCGACCTCTTTTTCGCCGACCCCAGCGATGAAGCGGGCCATTGCTTTCAAGTGGCTCGGCCCCATGCCAGCTTGCCGAGTGAGGCAGACGCGATGTAATTTTAAGCCTTGTTCTTTGCATCACTAGCCGTTTTGGCGCTAGCCATGGATTCCGAAACACAATGCGTTTTTCAGCCTCAAGTCCGTGGCTAGCGCCAAAACGGCTGGTTTTAATATGTCACTCTGATCAGGACAGCCAACATGCAACGTCACTTGATTCCGCGCAGGCAGGCTTTGGGTTGGTTGGGGACGGTGGTGGCCGCGCCCCCGATGGCTCTTGGTCACATTACTGCAGTCGGATCGCCGGTGCCTACAGCGAAACCGAAGCACATTTTGCTGCGGTCGTCTTGGCAAACGGTCAACATCGGCGATATTGCTCACACACCAGGTGTGTTGCGAATTCTGGAAACGCACCTGCCAGAAGTTCAGGTCACGCTGTGGCCGAGTCATGTGAACAATGGTGTTGAAGAATTACTGCTCGCTCGTTTTCCAAAGCTGCAGATTGCCAAGACATCTTCGCAAGTCGCGACAGCGTTTCAGCAGTGTGACTTCCTGCTGCACGGTTCCGGTCCTTCACTGGTGGCAGAACGCGATGTGGTTCGGTGGGCCAAGGAAACGCAAAAGCCCTACGGAATTTATGGCATCACGTTGCCGCCCAAGAAGTCGAGTTCGACTGTGGCCACATCGGCTGAAGCTTTAGACAACACGCTTGGCGTTTTGAGTGGTGCGGAGTTTGTGTTCTTCCGAGATTCCCATTCGTTGGCACTAGCGAAAAAATTGGGCTGCACAGCTCCGGTGATGGAATTCGGGCCGGACGGCGCCTTCGCCTGCGACCTGCGCGACGATGCTCGGGCCGAAGCGTTTTTGGCGCAGCATGATCTGCAGACTGGCCAGTTTTTGTGTTGCATTCCAAGGCTGCGTTATACGCCGTATTGGAAAATCAAGAATCTCCCCTTCGATGCAGCCAAGCACGCGCGCAACGAAGAAATGAAGGGACATGATCACGCACAATTGCGAGCGGCGATTATTGAAATCGTGCAGACAACCAACATGAAAGTGCTGCTGTGCCCCGAAGACCAGACGCAAATGCAAGTTGGCAAAGACGTGTTGTTGGATCACTTGCCACCGAACGTGGCAAAACGCGTCGTCTGGAGGCCCAATTATTGGCTAACAGGAGAAGCGATCAGCACCTACGTTCGTAGCGCGGGTTTGTTCGGCAATGAAATGCACTCACCGATTATGTGCATTGGTCACGGTGTACCGGCGATTGTTTGCCGGTGGGCCGAACAGACGTCGAAAGGGTACATGTGGGACGATATCGGATTGGGACACTGGCTGTTCAATTTGGATGAAACTGCTCAAGCGACGCAAATCGTGGAACGAGTGCTGGAAATCGCTCGCAATCCACTGCAGGCCAAGCAAACAGCCGCAGCCGCCAAGAAACGCGTTGAGCAACATCAGGCCGAAACGATGGTTGTGCTGCAGGATACGCTGTCTCGAATTGTTTGAGCTAACACCGAGCGTTACTGCATCGCGTTACTGCAT
>JBDNHJ010000321.1:0-4287 GCA_041688835.1 Fuerstiella sp. | reverse complement strand
GTTATCATGAGAGAATGTGGACGGCCATCGCGACCTGCGGAAAGCAAAAGAAAAGCTTCTTCGATTTCCTGAGAGTCGCCATCAAGGAAAAGCTGGCCGGAAATCAATCGCCGTCATTGATCAAACCGTGAACGGTTACGATCGAAAATCTAAAGAATTGATTTGCGTTTACGAATTCATTCCCGTAAAATCTAGGCAGGACCTTCGACTGCCACCGGCCTGTTTGAGGAGAAACATCGCATCAAACGCTCCCTGTCATCACTCAAATTCGCCTTAGCGTCCGTTTCGGGTGTTCTGCTGGCGTCTTGCGCGATGACTCAGTCGACTCTGGCTTCGTGCGGAGATTACCTGCATACGGCCCAAGGTCCGGCTGCGATGGGACAGAAAAGTGGTAGTTCCATCGATGCGTCAACGCAGAATGCGACATTGCCGTCTCGCCGACTTCCGTGTCATGGTCCGGAATGCAACCGTGGTCCGATGCCGTTTACTCCTGTCGTCCCGAATCACAATTCGCCGGACTACCATGAGCGGTGTTTCCTTGAGTTGATGGCATTCCGAATGCGGGACGACTTGGCGTCCGGGCTGCTTTGGGAAGATGCTCTTCTGCTTCCCGACCCTCCGCGCAGTCGGATCGACTACCCGCCTGAAGCCTAATGGCCGCCGGTGAATCGGCGCTTGCGCAGTGTGCCGTCAGTGATGGCATGAGCTGGATGGTTGTCCTTTGCTGCAACCAGCGACTCATGTTGTGAGACGGTTGATTCCTGCCGTAAGCTGGCCGAGTTCTGCGATTTGATGACGTCCTCTGTGACCGTATCGGTTGCCCACGTCATTGAGCTTTCCGGCGTCTCCGAACTGCCGGTCATTGTATCGCTCGGCTGCGCTTACGCCATTGGACCGGCAGCCTCGGATACGTCCATTAATCGCGGCCTGCGCCACTCCGATGACGCCCAGTCCGCTGATTCCTCGGCTTTTTTTTACACCCGATATCAGCAATTGATTTGATCATGCGCGAAATGTTGGTGCGGGTCTGGCGGTCGCAAAGAATCACTTCCGAATCATTGTTCTGTCTGTTGTTTATTCTGTCTTTTCATCAAAGGTCTTCTCATGAAACGTCAACATCGCGGCTTCACGCTCATCGAATTACTTGTGGTCATTGCGATCATTGCCATTCTTATTGCATTGCTGCTGCCCGCCGTACAGCAGGCGCGGGCAGCGGCTCGTCGCACTCAGTGCAAGAACAATCTGAAACAGATCGGACTGGCACTTCACAACTATCACGACATTGCCCGATGCTTTCCGTTCGGTATGGGTGGACATTCCAATCAGTACTCGCCACTGAGTCAGATGTTGCCGCAATTGGAACAGGCGAATCTGCACAATCAGATTGATTTTGATCAAAGGTGGAATCATCCCAACAACGATGCCGCTCGTCTGCTGGAAATTCCGGGACTGCGCTGCCCATCAGACTTCCAGAATCCGCAGCCAGTGTCGGGAGGAGCAATCAACTACGTTCCCAACAAGGGCACCAGTGTCATTTGGCAGGATCCGAATGCGGATGGAGTGATGTACTTCATGAGTTGCACGCGTTTGCGTGACATCACAGATGGGACCAGCAACACCGCAGCATTCAGTGAACGGATCGTCACAGATGGTTCCAACGGAATCGTTTCACCGGAATCGGACTCCTTTCTGAGTCCTGCGAATCCTTCCACTCCGGACGAAGCTGTTCCGCATTGCGCCGCCGTTGATATTACAGATCTTGCGAACCAGTTCCCAAACTTCATGGGGGCCCCATGGCTTCACGCGAAAAACGGTTACCAGCATATCGACACGCCCAACTCTCGTTCGTGCGGTTTCCAACCCGCCAAGAAGGGAAACTTTAACGCAAACAGCCGCCACGTCGGAGGCGTCCATGTGCTGCTGTGCGACGGATCTGCACGCTTCACCAGCGAGAATATCGATCGGGGTGTCTGGCGGGCCGTAGGTACACGCGCTGGCGGCGAAGTTATCGGGGAATTCTAAATCACCAGCAAAGATCCTTTCGTTCACAGCACAACGAACGGATGAACGCATCATCACATGACTTGATTCTGGTGAAGGAATGTCACATGTTCGAACCGTTTGAAAGATCGGTCACCCGACGGAAAATTCGAGGCACCGCCGTATTGCTCGGCAGCGCGGCGTGTCTTCTGTTGATGGGCTGCGGCGGACCGCAACGAGCCGCACCCGTCGATGTTGAGTTGGCACAGGCAACGCTGACACAGGTTCTGGATCATTGGAAAAGTGGCGGCGCGATCGGCGATTTGCGGAAGCAGGATCCGGAGATCATCGTTCAGGAGGCATTATGGTCCGGCGGAACGGTTCTGCGGGACTTCCGGTTGACGGGTGAGGGACGAGCAGAAAACGCAAACTGGTTCTGCGAGGTCGAACTTTTCCTCGCTGCTGAGGGAGACGTATCGCCGACGACAAAAACAGTGACTTATGCCGTGGGAACAGACCCTGTCCTGACAGTGTTTCATGCCATGCTGTAACCATCGCGAATCGAAACGACAAACAAGTTCCCAAGGCTTTTTGACAAACGACCGTTCATCGTGAAGGGAAATTCTATGCGATTTATTTCAATGTGTGGCGTGGCTGCCGTCATCTTTTTCTGTTGCGTTGATGCCCCGGCCCAGCGGATGCAGCAAAAGGAAAAGCAGTTTCTGAAAGAAAGTCCGCTAATTGGCGAGCCGCTGCCGGACGTCACTGTGTACTTGCCCGATGGCGAACCATTTAACACAGCGGATCTGCGCGGACATTACACCGTGCTGACGTTCGGCTGTCTGACCTGACCACCGTTTCTGTGGAATGTCTCCAGTTTGGAGGCAGTTTATCGAGACTATGGTCCCCAAAATGTGAAGTTCTATTTCATCTATAAGACTCTTGCGCACCCGGAGCTGGCCGGAAATTATGTCCAACCTTTTATGCTTGCTGAACGACTGACTCATGCCCGCCAGGCGGAAAAGCAGTTGGGAGCCACCATTCCGTGGATTGTTGACGCCAGCGACAATCGGTTGAAACATGCGCTGGGTGACCGGCCGAATTCGGAGTTTATTGTGAATCCTGAAGGCATCATCGTCCGCAAACGAGCATGGAGTCATCCGGCTCAGGTCCGCCGAGATCTGGAAGAACTGATCGGCCCGGTAGATCACGTGACACGGGAAGAAGACGTGCATCTTAAGCTGGCGCTGCCGATCAAAGCACCGGCTCCGCGCGGCACGTTGCCACGCCTTAATCGACCGGAGATACAGCCTATTGTCATGGAACCCAAAATCGAAATCGATGGACCTCCGTTCTTTGCAAAACTACGAGCCGAAGCCGATGCCGACCTGTTGGAGCACGGAACGGGACAGTTGTATCTTGGGTTTCATCTCGATCCGTTCCACAACGGACACTGGAATAATCTGACGCCACCGTTGTCGTTCGCACTGCATGCCGGGGATGCCGTCAAGCTGGACACCACCACTGGGACGGCTCCGAAAGTTGACGCGGTCAGCGATTCTGATCCTCGCGAGTTTCTGCTGAAGGTCCGTTCGTGGCCGGTCGCGCAACCGATTCGACTGACGGTGACCTATTTTGCATGTGTCGGAGAAGCAAGTTGCCATACGGTGAAGCAGGAATATGTTCTGTTTCGGAAACGAGATCCGGACGGCGGCGGAGCTCGTGGCGAAGGAGCTGGCTATTGGGATCCGAAAGACTTTGCCAAGCGGATGCTGGCGGGTGACACAGACAAAGACGGCAGAATCGTGAAATCCGAAGCCGCCGGAATCGTTCTTCCACACTTCGAGAAGCTCGATGCGAACCATGACGGCTTTCTGAATCTCAAAGAACTGCAAGTCATTTCAGATTGGCCGAACTCGCATCACCAACCAGCACCACCGTCACAACGTTAAATAAAACTTTGTCCTGTCGCTCACGGAATTAAACACAAAAGCGCCGACCGAGTCGCCGGCGGACAATGACCACTCACACTGTTATCAAAACGATTTCGCCGGAAATCGCAGCCAGAATTGATTGGCGCGCTGGCGAGGATCGAGGTCGCATCTGGAGAATTGTGCCCGAGCAGCATTCTGCGGATGTTCAGCCGTTTCAGTCTCCCGAATCTTCAAAAAACAAAGGTGTCAAGTACCGTTTTCGTTATTCAGATGATTTCCGTGGTCGTCCTCTCGCTCGAATTGTCGACTCAAGCCCCAGTCGTTTGACAGTGGCTGTTGTCCATTGTTGGCTCAGACCGGGCGCGCACTTTGG
>JBDNHJ010000320.1:0-7476 GCA_041688835.1 Fuerstiella sp. | reverse complement strand
AACAAGGTGGTGGACAGGAACAAGGTGGTGGTCAGCAACAAGGTGGCGGTCAGCAACAAGGTGGCGGACAGCAACAAGGTGGCGGACAGCAACAAGGTGGTGGACAGGAACAAGGTGGTGGTCAGCAACAAGGTGGCGGTCAGCAACAAGGTGGCGGACAACCGGGTGGCGGACAACCGGGTGGCGGTCAGCAACAAGGTGGCGGACAACCGGGTGGGGGTCAGCAACAAGGTGGCGGCCAACCGAGCGGTGGAAGCGGTGGGCAGGGCACATCGCCACAGCAGGGAGACCACGCAGGTGATGGTGGCGTTGGAGGTCCGATGGATGGAGCTCAGGCTGGTCAACAAGGTTCAGGGAATGGCACGGCTGGAGAATTCAAGGCGGACGACCCGAATATCAACAAAGCTGCAGAAGCCGCAGACCTTGTCCTGAAGCGTTTGAAACAGGATCTTGATCGAGGCCAAGTGGACCAAGAACTTCTCGACAAGCTCGGCTGGACAGAAGATCAGCTCAAGGCATTCAGCAACAGAATGCAACAAAAACTGGACGTTCTGAAGTCGGACCAAACCGATTCCGACGTCGATCAACTCCAGAAACGTCGTGTCGAAGAACTTCTGAAAAGCCTAGATCTCAGCAACGATGCTCAGGATCGTGTCGGCCGCAGTGATCGAGATCGACAGCAGCAAGATGCCACTTCACGACGGTCTAAGCCGCCGGCAAGGTACAAAGACTGGCAAAAGTTGTTCGAACAATCGCTATCTGAAGGTCAACGTCGAAGTCAGCCGTAACGAAGTCTGAATTCGGTCGGTTTGTCTGACATTCAGTCAATCATCATTCCGTACGGTAGAATTCCAGAGCAGGTTTTGGGAACATCATTTTCGTATTGTATCCCGAATGATCTGGAGACTAGCTCTGTGCGATTAACACGTTGTAACGTCCTGCTTCTCACCATCGCTTCCGTTATCAGCGCCGCTGGGCAGGCCGACGATCTTCGTCAACCGGACGCCGCCGTCGCAGGGCTCGACGCGGCTGATGGCTTGGAAGTTGCGCTGATTGCAGCCGAACCGATGCTACTCAGTCCGTCGAACATCGACGTCGATCATTTAGGGCGAGTTTGGGTTTGTGAAGTGGTCAACTATCGACACTTTGCCAACCACGACAATCCCGCTCGCGAAGCTGGCGATCGCATCTTGGTACTGGAAGACACCACTGGTGATGGCACGCTGGATAAGCAGACCACGTTCTATCAGGGTCGCGATATCGATTCGGCTCACGGAGTCTGCGTGCTGGGAAACCGCGTTATTGTTTCTGCGGGCGAAAATGTCTTCAACTTCTACGACGATGATGGCGACCTAAAATCCGACCGCAAAGAAGTCATGTTCACCGGCATCCAAGGTACGCAACATGACCACGGGATTCACAGCTTTACGTTCGGCCCAGACGGGCGATTGTATTTCAACTTTGGCAACGCGGGCAAAGAACTGCGCCGTCCAGACGGATCTTTGGTGGTGGACATTGCTGGCCATGAAGTCAACGACTCCCGAAATCCATATCAGGAAGGCATGGCCTTTCGCTGTGAACTCGACGGTTCGAATGTCGACACGCTGGGTTGGAACTTTCGCAACAACTGGGAACTGTGCGTCGACAGCTACGGAACCGTATGGCAGTCCGACAACGACGACGACGGCAACCAAGCCGTCCGCATCAACTACGTGATGGAATACGGCAACTACGGTTACAAAGACGAATTTACCGGAGCTGGCTGGCGTGATCCGCGCACCGGCTGGGAAGACACCATCCCTCAGCGGCATTGGCATCTGAACGATCCTGGCGTGATTCCGAATCTGCTGCAAACGGGCGCGGGTTCTCCCACGGGGATTGCGGTTTATGAAGGCGATCTGCTGCCGCAAGGCTTCCACAATCAGCTGATCCATTGCGACGCCGGGCCGAACATCGTGCGCAGCTATGCGGTTTCGAATGCTGGAGCGGGCTACTCAGCAGAAATCAATGACATTCTAACGGGGGCTCGTGATCAATGGTTTCGTCCATCAGATGTCTGCGTAGCACCGGATGGCTCACTGATTATTGCCGACTGGTACGATCCCGGCGTCGGTGGACATCGTCAGGGTGATATTCAACGTGGCCGACTGTTCCGCGTGGCTCCGCCCGGTTCGAAATACACGACCCCCCAAGCGGATTTATCAACACTGAAAGGTGCGGCCGCAGCGTTGAAAAGCCCGAACGTGGCCACTCGTTATCTGGCTTATCAAAAGCTGAAAGACGCTGGTGCGGACGCCGAACAGGTGTTGGCGAACATCTTCAACGACGATGCCAATCCACGCTTCCAAGCCCGCGCTCTCTGGCTGCTCGGTCAGATCAAAGACAAATCCTCCCCATACATAAATCAGGCACTCAACAGCACCAACAGCGACCTGCGAATTACGGCCCTGCGTATCGCGCGACGCAACGGACAAGAGATTGCACAAACAGCTGCGCTGCTGGCCAGTGATGAATCGCCACAGGTTAGACGCGAAGTCGCGATTGCTCTGCGCCACGGAGTGAAAGGCCAAACGAAGGCGAATCTTTGGGCACAACTGGCGGCGCAGATGCCGTCGCATGACCGGTGGTATTTGGAGGCCTTGGGAATCGCGGCTGAAGGCGACTGGGACAATTGCCTGTCAGCCCTCGCCGCGACATCGCCAGACGCGGCAGTGGCAAACACGATCACTCCGGAAATCGCCGCCAGCATTGCTTGGAGAAGCCGGGGCAGTGATTCCGCCACGCAAATTGTCGAACAGATTACCGCCTTGGCGTTATTGTCCGCCGAACACAGTCATTCGCATTTGCAGTCCTACTTCCGGGCGCTCGACTTCCAGCCGCAGAGTGACGTCAGTTCACAAATGAAGACACTGATCGGCAAAGATTCGATCGGCCGATTTTCGAAAAACAATACCGGACTGGTTGTTGCCGAAACTTTGCAGCGGTTGACCAGCAGCGAATTTTCCTCAAACCCGGACGCAAAATCTGCCCTCAATCAAATACTGACGGACATGCAGGGCACGCCGCAATTCGTGCAGTTGGTCCAGCGTTTTCAGCTAAAGGATCGATACAGCGACTTACTGAAACTGGCTCAGGAAAATCCAGATCAGCAGATCGGAGTCGAGGCCATTCGAGCGTTGCTGCGAAACAAACAATGGAACGTGCTTGCGAATGGGATGCGAAATCAGGACACGACGGCCGCCGTGTCAGTGGCTCGCGCCATGGGCAACTCGCTGGATGGTGCCATCGGGGGCGTGTTGGTGGGAATCATCAAAGATGATTCGGTGGCCATTGATGTCCGTCGCGAAGCGGTGCGCGGAGCGACCAAAGTGAACTATGCGGCCACCGAGCTGGTCAAAGTGTACGCAAGCCAGCAGCTCGATCCGGAACTCAACCAAGCACTCGCCGCTGGCCTGCACTCGGCCCCATCGCGTAGCATTCGAGAACTGGGCACGCGTCTGTTTCCTTTGCCAGCCGCTAAAGAAGGAACTCCGCTGCCCGCGATTCAGCTGCTTGTAAAAATGGATGGCGACGCCATCAACGGTCGCCTTGTGTTTAACACCACGGGCACGTGTCATAAGTGCCACATCGTCAACAAAGTTGGGCGAGAAATCGGGCCGGATCTGTCGGAAATCGGCAGCAAGCTCAGTCGCGAAGCCATGTTCGAATCCGTGATCTTCCCCAGTGCAGGAATCAGCCACAATTACGAAGCGTACACCGTGCTGCTGGAATCTGGCATTACCGTCTCCGGCCTGATCACCAGCGAAACAGACACGGAACTCAGCATCAAATCGGATGACGGATTGGTGCGAACATTTCCGAGCGCTGAAATCGAAGAGAAGGTCAAACAGAAAATTTCCTTGATGCCAGCGGACCTGCAGAAGGTCATGACGGCTCAGGAACTGATCGACGTCGTGGAATACATGCAGACGTTGAAGAAGAACTAGAGCGTTATGGAACGAGGTATCAGTTTACTGGGTCTGGTGGTGATGGCTCTACTGGCGTGGGCCATGAGTTCTCACAAGCGCAAGGTCAGCCCGCGAATTGTGGCCGGTGGATTCTTTCTACAGTTCCTGTTTGCCTTTCTGATCCTGAAGACCACGCCGGGCGCATACACGTTCACAGCCATCGGTGACTTTTTCACCAGCATCCTGCAATTCGTCGACAAAGGCACCGCGTTTTTGTTCGACGTCTTTCCGCGTCCCGATGACACTCAAGAACTTCCGCCGCAATACACACTGTGGCGTTCTTTTGCCTTTGGAATCCTGCCCACGATCATTTTCTTTTCCGCCTTAATGTCTGTGCTGTATCACATCGGCATCATGCAACTGGTGGTCAAATCGCTGGCGTGGCTGATGCGAAAAACTCTGGGAACGTCCGGAGCAGAAACACTTTCGGCAGCCGCGAATATTTTTGTGGGCCAAACAGAAGCACCGCTGGTCATCAGGCCATATGTGGGGCAGATGACATTATCCGAACTGAACGTTGTGATGGTTGGCGGCTTTGCCACAATCGCCGGTGGAGTTTTGGCTGCGTATGTCGGCATGGGCATTGACGCGGGACACCTGATCACAGCCTCTGTTATTTCGGCCCCAGCCGCGCTGATGATTGCGAAAATCATGCAGCCGGAAACGGAAGAATCGGACACAGCGGGCGAAGTCAAATTCGAAGCCGACACAGGCTGTGTCAACGTGATCGAAGCCGCCGCCGAAGGGGCATCCGCTGGACTGTCGCTGGCGTTGAACGTGGGCGCGATGCTGATCGTCTTCGTGGCCTTTGTCGCCATGGGCAACGCGTTCGTGGGGCTGATCGGTAGCCTAATCGCTGATCAGTTCGCATACCCGACCGCTGCGTCGTGGAGCCTTGAAATGTTCTTTGGCTATATCTTCGCACCATTCGCGTGGCTGATGGGAATTCCGTGGGCAGAATGCACGAAGGCCGGCGAAATTCTGGGCACCAAAATGGTGGTCAACGAATTTCTGGCTTACGTTCAACTGGGCGATATGCAAGAAGAATTCAGTCCGCGAACCTACATCATCATGACCTACGCGCTGTGCGGATTCGCAAACTTCAGTTCCATCGGCATTCAACTGGGAGGCATCGGCGGGATCGCTCCCGAACGCCGTTCAGACTTGGCAAAGCTCGGCCTGCGAGCCATGCTGGGCGGAACACTGGCTGCGTTTATGACAGCGTGCGTCGCCGGTTTTCTGATGTAGTATCAGCCGCGACAGTGCGATCGAATCTTCCGACGAAAGAAAGAGTGTGGCAATTTTCCTGAGCACGTCCACTAGACGCAGGGCTAATGCAGGCTGTTAAAAATTCGATGTTGACAATGGTCAATGAAGGTTTAGTTTTGGAGGATTTTGGTTCCTTGTTTCAGCCCGGAGGAGCGACATACCCCTTGCCGATGGCGTGAGCCACCGGAACCAGAAAACACAAGCCACAAGTCACAAGACCAGTTGTTTAACAGCCCAGCGGTCGCCCTGCGGCTGATAACGCTACGAACGATTGCCACACTCGAAAGGAATGGACGATGACCAGAACATTACATTTCGCAGCCATGCTGCTGTGTTTGTTGAGCACTTCCCTTGTCGCCGAAGATCCACCCGGATTCCAGCGGTTAGCAATCGGCGACGCTGCTCCCGATTTCGATTTGCCGGGTGTTGATGATCGCCGCTGGACACTGGCGGACTTCAAAGACGCCAAGGTACTGATGGTCTACTTCACATCCAACCACTGCCCCGTTTGTCATGCTCACGATCCCCGTTTGGTGAGCCTGCTGCAGGAGCTGAAAGGGAAAAGTTTGTCCGTGGTCGCCATCAATCCCAATTCGGGAGACGGACTTCGCATCGATGAGCTTGGCTATTCGAAGTACGACGACAGCTTCGAAGACATGCAGCCGTATGCCACAGACGCAGGCTTCACGTTTCCCTATTTGTACGATGGAGAAACTCAAGCCACCGCCAAAAAATACGGATGCCTCGCCACCCCTCAAGTCTTTCTGTTTGACCAAAACCGCAAATTGCAATACCAAGGTCGCTTCGACGATTCGCGTTATCCGGATCCTGCAACAGTGAAACAGCAGGACACTCGCGACGCTATTCTTGCGATGCTGTCTGATCGGCCGGTGCCTAACCCGATCACGCGGTCGTTTGGCTGTTCGACCAAATGGCGCGAAAAAATCTCACTCGTCCAGCAGGACAACGACGCATGGCAGAGTGCAGAAGTCACGCTGGACAACATCAATGCCGCAGGCGTTGATGAACTCACAAAGAACAGCACCGAAAAGTATCGCTTGTTTAATGTCTGGTCGACAACCTGCCAGCCGTGCCTAGCTGAGTTCCCGGTCTGGTCCGAGTCTCTCGTCGCATGGGCCTCAGGCCGTTCGAACTCATCACCATCACCACGGATCTGCCGGAAGATCGCGGCAAAGCACTCAAGTTTCTCATCCAGCAACGTGCCGCGCTGCCGAAACGGCTGAAACCGTCTTTGGAATCCGAGGGCCGAACATCCAATAACTACCTGTACACCGGCACCAGCTTGGATGCTCTGGCGGAAGCGTTAGACCCGAAATGGGAAGGGCCACAACCGCACACGGTGTTGATTGCTCCGGGAGGCAAAGTGGTCTTTCGACATACGGGAAAAATCGGCGAACAGGTTTTGCTGGAAGTTGTGTTGCAGGAAATGACGACCGGGTATCAGCCGAAGTAATTTCAAATTTTCTGCCCCTGCCGGAATCTATGTACGTTTGTGAAACCCCTGTAGCGAGGCGGAAATTTGCAGGTTGTGTAGCCAGTTGGGATCGTAGGCATTGTCATTGAGTCGGTGTGCGGGGCTATGGTGTTCTCGTGGCGTGTTGCTGCGAGGGGCGAAGGGACGGAAGTTTTCCAGAAGACAGATGGCTCGCAGTCGGCGTTCTGATGTGGCCTGATGGCCGTGCAAGCCGCGACTCGCATACAGACTGCGCGTGATGCGATTCATGGGGCGATCGATTTGATTGCTCGTGCGATAGGCGTCGGGTTCGCCGTAGCTGACGGCGTAGTCGTCAGCCCGTGAAATCAGCTTGTCCAGCGCCGTCTGCACGGGGCCTCGAAGTTCCTGCGTCTGACTCCACTGTTTCAGTTCGGTCAGCTTGGCTCGGAAGTCGGTTTCCGATTCCGCTCGATAGACGTCCCACATGCGTTCGTGCAGATCGAAGTGCTTGCGACAGCGGTCGCGGATCTTCAGAAATCCATGCAGAAAACACAGCACCAGCAACACTTTGGGAAACAGGTTCTGCAGACTTTTGCGAGTCGTCTTCCATCCGTCGGTGTTGATACTTTGGGGCTGAAAGGCGGGGTCGACATCGCGAGCTTCCTTATCAAACACGCCGTACGCTTCGCTCAGATGTTTTTCGTCGGCTGACTTGGTAAGAGCGGCTCCGAGAATACAGCCTTT
>JBDNHJ010000319.1:0-4303 GCA_041688835.1 Fuerstiella sp. | reverse complement strand
CTACTTCGTCGTCATCGTCCTCTACTTCGTCGTCATCGTCCTCTACTTCGTCGTCATCGTCCTCTACTTCGTCGTCATCGTCCTCTACTTCGTCGTCATCGTCCTCTACTTCGTCGTCATCGTCCTCTTCGTCATCGTCCTCTACTTCGTCGTCATCGTCCTCTTCGTCATCGTCCTCTTCGTCATCAAATCCAAATTCGTCCTCGTCCTCCTCATCATCCTCGTCGTCCTCGTCATCCATTACAACGACAGGTTCTCGCCGAGGCTTTGCTGGTTCCGCAGCCTGTTTTGCCGGTTTTGGCGTAACCGGCTCGTCATCATCATCGTCAGAAAACAGGATCAGGTCGTCGTCGATTTCATCGGCGTAGTCCAGCGTCCCGCGTGGAACAGGCTGTCGTGCGGGCGCATCGAAGTCGAGATCCGAATCGTCGTGATCCGCAGAAACCTTGGCCGAACCCAGCAAACTGTGCAGTGAGCCAGCGTCGTCGTAATCATCAAACAAAAGCTCGCCGCCGACATCATCCGAGTTTCCGGCCTTTTTGACGTCAATGCCAAACAGCTTCTCAGCGAGTTCATCCGGGGTTTCACCAGCTGAGGTTTTTTTTTCAGTCATTGCTTGGTTCAGTTCATTTCCGACGTGTTGTTCGTTAATCGTAATTCAGTTCTGGGCGATTGCTCAGAATCATCTACCGCGCGTGATACTACTTCTGACTGTTATCGGAGCCGGTCGGCAGTTGCGACCTGTTCGCCTGATCGGTTCAGAACGAATTCTCGGAAACGTTTGCCATCGTATCTCAGCATCAAATGGTGCTTTTCACGTCTGGCGCTCGCAGCGGTTAGGCCGGAGGCTACTTTGCGAATGTTCCTATTGCAAACCCGAATTCACTTTCACCATTTCATGGAAGCGTCTGGAACAGCTCACCAAAGACTTCAAACCGCTTCGGCGGCCGCCACAGCTTCACCACTGTCTGCAGTCGGCAGCGGTAAAGGGGGCATTTCCAGCAGCTCACGCACCCGATTGTTCAGTACCTGACGCCTTCGTGACAACAGGGTTTCCCGCACAATTTCGTCGTCCATGTCGATGTTTAGCTGGCCATCCTTGATCAGCAACTGCAGAAACGTCAGCATATTTCGGCTAAACATCTCACTGGCGTGGACGGGAACGTCAGAAGGCAAATTGCACGGACCCAGAATTTCCACTCCGTTGTGGCGAATTGTTTTTCCGGGGACGGTCAGTTCACAGTTACCGCCGCGTTCTGCCGCCAAATCCACAATCACAGAACCTTCGGCCATCGCCTCAACCATATCTTTCGTGACCAACACAGGAGCCTTTCGACCCGGAATCGCGGCGGTCGTGATCACCACATCGCACTCAGCGATCACTTTTTGCATGGCTTCGCGCTGGCGACGATAGAAATCTTCGTCCATCTGCTTGGCGTAGCCGCCCGTGGTTTCTGACTGCTCGGCCTGCACATCCAGCTCGACAAATTTCGCCCCCAAGCTTTCCACCTGTTCCCGAACGGCTGGTCGAATGTCATACCCCAACACCACAGCCCCCAGCCGTTTGGCCGTGGCGATGGCCTGCAGACCCGCAACGCCCGCACCGATCACCAGCACGCGAGCGGGCTTTAGCGTTCCGGCGGCGGTCATCAGCATCGGAAACATTCTGGGAGCCGCCGTGGCTGCCAGCAATACGGCGCGATATCCGGCCACCGTGGCCATCGACGACAGAATATCCATGCTTTGAGCACGTGTGATTCTCGGGACAAGCTCCAACGCAAACGCCGTCACCCCGCGTTCCGCCACGGCTTTCACTGGTTCCGGAAATGTCAGCGGATCGCAGCTCGAAATCAACACCTGCCCATCCTGCAGCAGGCTGTTGTCATCTGATCCGTCTGGATTGGCCCCCAGAGCCTTCACTTGCAGAACAATGTCTGCCTTGCGAAACAGTTGCTCGCGATCGACATAGATTTCCCCGCCTTTTTCGACATATTGAGCGTCAGGGAATCCGGCCGCTAGGCCTGCGTTGGCTTCGATTCGCACCGTCGCCCCGCCTTTGACCAGTTGAGCAACACTGGCTGGCACCAACGCAACTCGTTTTTCAGCGGGGTCGGCTTCTGAAGGGACAGCAATGATCAATGGCGTCTCTGCAATCGGCATTTTGCGGCTTCCTGAGTTTTCCGAAAAGTATGCGTGCATTTCGCCCGCCTTGATGATTTATAGAGTATTTCAAGTCAAGGAAACAGTGTCTGAATACAATAGTGACCACGGCAGTTCGGTGAATTTTCGCCGTAGATTTGCGAACTCGGTGGCTCAGCCTTACGATATGGCGTTCGGTCGACGATCCCTTCTAGCCCTTGAGTCCATCACTTCGCGGTGCTGGCGACTCTTCAGACCGCAACAATCTGTAAAATAACATTGAACTCATTTTCTTCCCCGAACCCGGAGATCTCGACCCCATGCCGAACGAAAACAGTAGTGCCTCTCGCCGTGACTTTCTAAAAACCTCGTCCGTGGCAGCGGCGGCTGGAGCTAGCTTGGTCAGCTCTCTGAGTGCAGTTCAGGCCGCTCACACCAGCTACGACGAAACCATCAAGCTGGGCATGATCGGCTGCGGTGGACGTTGTACCGGTGCCGCAGACCAAGCCATGAACACCGAAGGCCCGACCAAGCTGATCGCCATGTGCGATGCGTTCGGCGATCGCTTGGAAGGCAGCCTGAACACGCTGCAGCGAAAACACAAAGACAAGGTGGATGTCCCTGCAGAACGCCAGTTCGTGGGCTTCGAAGGCTATAAGCAACTGCTCGATTCTGACATCGACGTGGTCCTCATCGCGACGCCTCCGGGATTTCGACCCGTTCACTTCGAAGCCGCCGTCAAAGCCGGCAAACACATCTTCGCAGAAAAACCCGTCGCAGTAGATGCCGCCGGCGTCCGCCGTTTTCTGGCCGCTGTCGAAGAATCTAAGAAGAAGAACCTGCTGGTGCAAATCGGACTGCAACGCCGGCACGAAGCCGCCTACATGGAAACCATTCAGCGACTGCAGGACGGTGCCATCGGCGACATCGTGGCGGCTCGAGCGTACTGGAATGGGGCCGGTGTCTGGACTCGAAATCGCCAAGCAGGCCAAACAGAAATGGAATACCAGATGCGAAACTGGTATTACTTTAACTGGTTGTGTGGTGACCACATCACAGAACAGCACATCCACAATCTGGACGTGATCAACTGGCTGATGGGCGGCGCTCCGGTGAAAGCTCAAGGCCAAGGCGGACGACAAGTTCGAACCAGCAAAGAGCACGGCGAAATCTACGACCATCACATGATCGAATTCACCTACGGCGACACTCCGTATGGCAAAGACGCTGTGATGCTGAGCCAATGTCGCCACATTCCAAAATGCTGGAACAAGGTCGACGAATTCGCTCACGGCAGCAAAGGTTCTTGCCACATCGGTCGGGCTGAGATTTTCGACACCAAAGGCAACGAAATTTGGTCCTACGGCAAAGGTGGTCGCGACGGTCATCAGCAGGAACACCACGATTTGTTTGCAGACCTGCGTGGCGGAAAACTGCCGAACGAAGGCGAATATGGTGCCATGAGCACCATGACTTCGATTCTGGGCCGGATGGCAACTTACAGCGGTCAGGAAATCACCATGGCTGACGCTCTGGCATCAGAAGTTGTGATTTCGCCAATCGACCAGTTTACCAGCATGACGGATACGCCGCCCGTGCTGCCTAACGACGACATGACCTACAACATCCCCATGCCGGGCATCACGAAGGTTCTGTAAGCACTCGTCAATCCACCCAGCCGTGTTGACGCTAGCCACGGACTTGAGTCAGGAACAGTGTCCTACTTCAGATTCCGTGGCTAGCGGTCTGTCAGTTCGGAAATGGGCTTGCGTTTTTGTCGCTCAGCGGTCTCCGCTGAGCCAGAGGCCGCTGTTTCAGCGGCCTCTGTTTTTTTGTGCTTAACCACCGATGATTCGCAAGGCAGCTCCGATTTGTTCGGAAGTGTGCTGAACTGTCAGCGACATCCTCAGCCGATCTGTTCCCTGAGGTACAGTCGGCGGTCGGATGGCCGGCACAAAGAAACCGGCGTCCAGCAATTTCGCCGACAGCTGCATCACACAGCCGTTGTTCTGCGGCAGGATCGGAATGATGGGTGCCATCCCTGTGCCGACGGACCGCAAACCAAGAGCAGCGATTTCTGAGTAGGCGAACGCTGTCAAACCTGCCAATTGCTGACGTCGTTCCGGCTGCATTCGGATCACACGCAACGTTTCCAGCTTTGCTG
>JBDNHJ010000318.1:0-4872 GCA_041688835.1 Fuerstiella sp. | reverse complement strand
TTCCGAATCGCAAATCTGTCGAAACCGACAGTCGTGGTGTACAGCGGATCCGCACTGAAATCGTTGCCCGTGAAACTGGGACAGCGATAAAATGGAAGAACTTGTGACGCCATATCTCGATTCACGGGATCCAGTGAAGACACGTTGTAATCGATGTTGTTGTAAACGGTGGCTCCGTCGATGTATGGCAGAATCAGGCTGGCAAAACTGTGTAGGTGAATCGCCGAATCTGACGGTCCCGTTCCCGGGTAGTTCCACGCACCCTGACCGAAGCCACTGGTGCTGCTGGGCGGAAAGACTCTCATGGAGCTTTCGTAGTTGTGTACGGCCAAACCGATTTGCTTCAGGTTGTTCTTACATTGAGTTCGACGAGCGGCCTCTCTGGCCTGTTGAACGGCTGGCAACAACAACGCAATCAGGATCGCGATAATCGCAATGACCACAAGAAGTTCAATCAGAGTAAACCCACGGTGAGAGTGAAGCGGACGATTCATTGATAATAACTTTCAGGAAATCAGGGAGGGAGAGATCTGTGTTCGCCGGACAGATCGATCGATGATCCGTCGGCGTGTTCACTTTCGTAATGACGACCGTTGGGAATCTGTCAGTGGCCCGTTAATGATTGCGATTTCGCCATCGCGTCTTCTGCCATTTGTATGTACTTGTGTTCGTCGGTTCCCGCGAACGCACGCTGGTATGTGACACTCAGCGCAGTCCAACTGAACGAATCATTCGGCTCCAATTCACTCACACGGACACCATGTTCGATCGCCTTGTCATGCTGATTCACTTTTCCATAGACGACAGCGAGTGCTGAATGCGCCAAGACGTAGCCGTCATTGATCGTCAACAGTTCGTTCAGTTTCTCGATCGCCCTTTCATACTGGCCGTCGTCTTTCAGTCGATCCGCATCATCGTAAAGTTCGCTTGTCGTTGTCATTTGTCTTTTGACTCCGCTAGAGGTGTCTTCTGTTCTGTGATGACCTCGCACTGCTCTGCCTTTTCTGCGTTCAGTTCCGTGTATGATGCCCATTCCTCGGGCAGGTTATCCTCGTGGTAAATGGCTTCAACAGGGCATTCCGGCACGCAGGCCTCGCAGTCGATGCACTCGTCCGGATGGATATACAGCATCTGCTCGCCCTCTTAGAAGCATTCCACCTCTCCTACTAAGTTGAACCGAAACAAACATTCTTTCTCTATTCCGTGCTGATAGGCGCCTGCTTCTTCTCATTCAACGCGGCTTCCAGCGTGTGCCACGCCAGCGTGGCGCACTTCACTCGCACCGGAAACTGCTGCACGCCGGCCAGTACACAGAGTTTTCCAAGTCGTGATGTGTCGACAGTTTCACTGTCCTCTGTGTCACGCAACTTGCCGGTGACCAGATCGCGAAAGTCCTGCGATACCGCTTCGGCTTCGGCTCGCGTTTTTCCGGTCAATGCTTCAGTCATCAACGAAGCGGATGCTGTGGAAATCGCACACCCGGCACCGGTAAAACTCACCTGCCGAATTCGATCACCGTCCATATCCAGCTCAATCCGAATGCGATCGCCGCACAGGGGGTTGAAGCCTTCGGCGTGATGCGTCTTGTTCTCCAGCACACCGAAGTTGCGAGGATCCTGCTGATGATCAAGGATGACATCCTGATAGAGTTCGCGTAGTTCGTCGTCTAGCATCGGAACATCTCCTTCACTTTGGCAATCGCCCGGACGGCGGCGTCGATGTCTTCGCGTGTGTTGTACAGACCCAGCGAAAGGCGCGTCGTTGCGGGGATGCCGAAGCGTTCCATGACCGGTTGGGCGCAGTGATGTCCGGTGCGGACCGCGATGCCCTGGTGATCCAGAATCGTACCGATGTCGTGAGGATGAGCGCCGTCGAGCACGAACGACAGCACCGCCTTTTTCTCACTCGCGGTGCCGATGATTCGCAGTCCATCGATCGTCGAAAGTGCGTCGGTGGCATACTCCAGCAATTCGTCTTCGTGATCACAAACTGCGGGCCAGTCAAACTGTCCGAGGTAGTCGATGGCGGCTCCCAGGCCAATAGCTCCCGCAATGTCGGGCGTGCCTGCTTCGAACTTGTTCGGCAGAGAATTGTAAGTCGTGCGCTCGAAGGTGACCGAGCTGATCATATCGCCGCCAGTCTGGTAAGGTGGCATCGCTTCCAATAGCTCGCGTTTTCCGTACAGCACACCGATGCCGGTCGGCCCGTACAGCTTGTGACCAGAGATTACGTAGAAGTCACAGCCCAGCTCCTGCACGTCGACTGTCGTATGCGCGGCGGCCTGAGCCCCGTCGACTATGACGACAGCACCATGCCGGTGGGAAAGTTCGACGATTTCCCGGACAGGATTGACGGTGCCCAGCGCATTCGAGACGTGGCTCACCGCCACCAGCTTCGTCCGCTCGCTCACAAGTCTTTCGAAGTCGTCCCATCGCAACTGGCCGCAATCATCCATCGGAACCACTCGCAGAGTCGCACCTTGCTGTTCGCAGAGCACTTGCCACGGCACGATGTTCGAATGATGTTCCATCGCCGTGATGAGAACTTCGTCGCCCGGCCCCACGTGCTGCCGCCCGAACGTATTTGCAACGAGGTTGATTCCCTCGGTCGCTCCACGAACGAAAATGATCTCCGCGACGTCGCCGGCATTCAAAAACGATTTCACTTGCGCGCGGGCGTTGTCGTGCAACAGCGTGGCATCGACGCTCAGTTGGTGAACGCCACGATGAATGTTTGCGTTTGTCGACGTGTAATAGTCGACGATGGCGTCAATCACGGCCTGCGGCTTTTGGGTGGTGGCCGCGTTGTCGAGATACACCAGCGGATGGCCATGGACGTGACGTTCCAGAATGGGAAAGTCCCGACGCACGGCATCAACGTCGAAGTGCCTTTGGTTCATTTTGGTTGGAGTGAGTGTTGTGTTCATTGTTGTGTCCGGCTCAAGCATCGGGCAAACCCCGTTCCGCCAACAGAATGGATTCAAGGTGTCGCCGTACGGCCGGAACTTCAACACTCTGCACGACATCATTGGCAAAAGCGAATATCAACATTGTGCGTGCGAAGTCGGCGGGAATTCCGCGAGAACGCAGATAGTAAAGTGCCTGCTCATCCAGTGCGCCGACTGTCGCACCGTGCGTGCAACGGACATCGTCGGCATAGATTTCCAGTTGCGGCTTGGTGTCGATGACGGCGTCATCGGATAGCAGAATCGCCTGGTTACTCTGTTTCGCGTCGGTCTTTTGAGCGTCCTGGTGAACGTAGATCTTGCCGTTGAAGACTCCCTTGGCACGATCATCAAGGATTCCCTTGTACAACTCGAAACTGTTGCAATGCGGTTGAGCGTGATCAATCCGAGTCCGGCAATCCATGAGTTGATCACCGGTGGGCATGTATAGACCATTCAACATGCATTCGATCCCTTCACCGTCAAGTTGGCAGTTCAACTCGTTGCGAGCAAGGTCACCGCCGAACGAGAAATAGTGCGATCGGAATTTGCTACCCGACTGCTGACGGACGCGAGTCGTGGCCACGTGCAAGGCGTTGGGTTGCTCTTGCTGTAGCTTGTGGTGATCCAAGTCAGCCGAATCGCCGAGTTCGATTTCTGTGACTGCGTTCGTAAAGTAAGCGGTCCCTTCGACTCCCAGATAACTTTCGACAATGGTCGCCCGGCTGTTCTTTCCGAGAGACACGATGTTATGGGGATGAGAAACGGACGGCTCATCGTTGACGGAAAGAAAGATCAGATGGATCGGCCGATCAACCGCCACGCCGTCCGGTACGGAGATGTTGGCTCCGTCTTCAATGAAGGCCGTGTTGAGGGCAAGGAAGGCCGAGTGTTCCAACTCAGCATCAGCGGTAAGCCGACGCTCGATTGAATCCGGATTCTGCCGAATCGATTCCGCCAGACTTTCGACGACGACTCCCGGCGGCAGTTCGTGAAGCACAGACCACTGTTCGGCTAAGCGACCATTCACAAACACCAGGCGGTGAAAGTCGTCGTCCAGCGCCGCCTGCTGTACCAACTCATCGATCTGCGATCCGACAAGTGTCGCACCGTCGGCGACTTTGAAGGGCTTCTTGAGCAGGGGAGCGATATTCGTGAATCGCCATTCTTCATCTCGCGTGGTGGGAATGCCGAGTTCCGTGAACCGGTTCAGACCACGCTCGCGAAGTTCGCGCAGCCACGTCGAAACGATTGACGACTGTTCTTCGCGGAATCGCGCGTGCTCGATTTGATAGGTGTCTGTTTCTGTGGCAATCATTGATTGTGTCTCGTACTTTCCATGTTCAATGTCCGTGGCTTCGTTCGTCTTCGAGTCACCGTGTCACGCGGAACACGTCTCCAGAAACGCATAACCGTTTGCTTCCAATTCCAGCGCCAGGCTCTTGTCACCGGAACGAGCGATCCTGCCCTCTGCCAGAACGTGAACTTTGTCAGGGACGATGTAATCCAGCAGTCGTTGATAATGAGTCACGACGATGATGGCCCGCTCGGGACTTCGCAGCGTGTTTACTCCGTCGGCGACAATTCGCAAAGCGTCAATGTCTAGGCCGGAATCTGTTTCGTCCAACACGGCCAGTTGCGGCTGCAGCATGGCCATTTGCAGGATCTCGTTGCGTTTCTTCTCGCCACCGGAGAATCCCTCGTTGACCGACCGCTCCATCATGTTCTTTTCCATGCCGAGCAGCTTCATTTTCTCTTTGAGCAACGCCAGGAAGTCCATCGTGTCGATCAACGGCTGCTTGTGATACTTGCGGAGCGAATTCATCGCCGCTTTAAGGAAGTATTTATTGCTCACGCCGGGGATCTCGACCGGATACTGGTAAGCCATGAACAGCCCGTTGGCGGCCCGTTCCTCGATCTCCATTTTC
>JBDNHJ010000317.1:0-43347 GCA_041688835.1 Fuerstiella sp. | reverse complement strand
ACAATATCTCCGGATTTCCCGATCGAATCAAAGGCTTCTTTCGCCAATCACAGATTGCACACGTCTTTGCATAGATCTTGGTAGTTTCGTGTGGAGTTAATAACTCTGTGATGAGCCGATGCGTTTCCACCACCAATCGAGTTCGGAGGCATCCGTGTCGGACGACCAGAGTTTTTCCTCAGTATCGTCGACCGGCCTTTCACTCGCGCTAGAGTGGACGGCACTCCTCGTCGCAACCGGAACGGTCTGCATTCTTCCGTGGCTACAGGGCGGAATCATCCCCAAAGCGCGGCTTTTACTGCAGATAGGCACGATATCCGCAGCGGTTCTAACAGTCTTGGCTCGACTTGTGTCTGGCCGCTCGTTCGCCATGCCGCCACTCGGGACATGGCTGCTGTTGGGAATGGCTGGCATTGGCATAGTGCAGCTGCAGCCTTGGATGCCTCTGCGATTTCCAAAATGGATCACTCCGTCTATCCGGAGTTTCGGGAGCAGCTACCGGGCTCGAATTCAGAATCTGCGACCGCCATGCTGCTGAGTCGCATTCCTGCGGAATCGCGTTCCGCCGCACCAGCACTGACGCGCAGCCTCCGATGTTGATGCAGCTAACGTGTGATCTGGACTGCACTGAGTTTCGGCAATGGCACCATGCGTTTGAGAACGATATCAATGCGTTTCGTCAGAGAGCTTGGGGCCGAGTTCTAATTCACTTTCGACGATTGATAGCGTGAAAATGGTAGCGGGTCGGCTTGGACGGTTACCGTGAACTTTTTACATCACTTAGGGGGGGGCTGGATACTTGAATACTAAACGTTCGAATTTGGCATCGTAAAATTGAAAGCCTTCCTTCTTGTTAGCGGAGAACCAATCGTCAACTTTGAACAAGAAAACCTGAGTGAAGGAGTCATCTTTCTTCACGATTTTTGCCGCAAAATAATCACACCTCCATGCGTCCTCGCCAGCGATTATTGCGACTCGAACCCCCTTTAACTTGCTTTCAGGGCAATCAAACTCCAATTCGTATGTGTCTTTTGCTGCTGCGCGTCGGTCTCTTCCTAAACCTTTGTTCAATGATCTAGCCTCATCCTCATTTCCGTTCAGCAGCAACATGACTTTGAGATCTTTCGTACCAGCATTTTTTTTTGTTAGATGTTTTCGCTTCCAGTAACAACTTAAACTCAGTTATTTCTTTGAGCTTCATCGTGACCTTTCGCGTCTTATCATCTTTCACTTTCCCTTCTGCCACTTCATATCCTGGAAGCCTGACTTGCAAGGTATCGCCAATATCGACGTTAACACTGCAAGGTGTCGGACGCGAATTAGGCTTGTCGTTGACGTAAACGGTGGCTCCGATCGGGACTGATGTCACGCGAAGATTCATCCCATGTGACGCGGCAGATGCAATCACCAATTGGAAGAAGACCAAAATCCTTGTGAAGCGGACATTTGGAGAGAAAAGCTTCATTGGACGTGCCTTCTGTAGCAGCGAAGAAGATAGGGACCGTCTTTGTCTGGCAATCTTATGCTCCTCGAAAGGAATGTCGACTGTCCCGCACTGAAAATAGGCAATCGCCCGCCGTGTTGGTGAATCTTTGCTCAGAAGGCGTCTCCGCTGTAGCCCTTTGTTGATTCAGTCATGAGAGCCCTAATCCGACTATCACTGCAGCGAATTTCTCTGACTTGCGGCGGCGAGGAGGGCGTTTTGATTGAAGAATGCCTTTTCCCGCGAGCCAGTACCGTCCACGACAATTAGTAAACGGCTCTATTCCTCATCGCACCTCATGGGACTATTCATGGCAGTGGTGGCACGCGGCCGCAAATACCGTGGCGTGAGCCGAACGATGATTCGGCTCCGCCTACTCATGCAAAAGAAAATACACCAAAGGCAGTAAAGTGTGGGACAAGAGCAGCCAGTGGCTTTCTCTGCAGCCGCATGCAGGTACGCTCAATGGTTGAACGCAGCGACGCGGCGCGGCGGCCACTAGCAAAAAAAGACCGTCTGGAAAGCAGAACGTCGTCGTTTTCCGATCCAGCCGACCGCCTGCGTCGTTATTCTTGTGATTGAGCTATGAGCTTCAGTAACCAATCGAGTTCGGAGGCATCCGTGTCGGACGACAACTCCGTACAGAGTTTTTCCTCAGTATCGTCGACCGGCCTTTCACTCGCGCTAGAGTGGACGGCACTCCTCGTCGCAACCGGAACGGTCTGCATTCTTCCGTGGCTACTGGGCGGAATCATCCCCAAAGCGCGGCTGGTACTGCAAATCGGCACAATATCCGCAGCGGTTCTAACAGTCTTGGCTCGACTTGTGTCTGGTCGCTCGTTCGCCCTGCCGCCACTCGGAACATGGCTGCTGTTGGGCATGGCTGGCATTGGCGTCGTGCAGCTGCAGCCTTGGATGCCGTCGGCGATTTCCCAAATGAATCACTCCGTGTATCCCGAGTTTCGTGAGCACCTGCCCGGCTCGAATGCAGAATCCGCAACCGCCATGCAGCCCAGCCGCAGTCCTGCTGAATCGCGATCGGTCGCACCAGCACTAACCCGCAGCCATGTGGCTCAATGGGTTGCTGTCGCCTTGCTCTTATGCGTCGTCGCGGATTCGCTCACTGGAGCGGCTCAAGTCAAGTGGGTGCTGGGCCTCATGTGTGCGAACGCCAGCGTTTTGACGATATGCGCACTCGTCCAATCGTTTACCAGCAGCCGTTGGTTGAGCGAAGCATGGATGATCACCAACAAAACGCCGTTCGGCAGTTTTGTCAATCAGAACAACGCCGCTGGCTGGTTGCTGGTGAACGTTGCTTTCGCCATTGGTTTTGCCGTCATCGTGTGGGGAGATTCGTCTGCCAATCCGGATCAGTCTCACGCGTCACACCGTGCCACTGGCAAGGAACGTCGGCTTTTGGCGCTCTCGAACCTCAGACATCGCATCGCTTCGCTCAACAGCGTTCAGGTGATTTCCATTGTGACGGTTGTCCTGCTGTTGACGGGCGTTGCAGCGACGCTTTCGCGTGGCGGCATTGTCGCTGGAATCACCTGCCTGCTCGTCTGTGCGGCAACTCGCATGCAAATCCGCCGCTCGCTAATGCTGCTGCTGCCGTTTTCATTGCTGTTGCTGCTGGTGAGTGTTTTTCTAATCGCGTTGGAATTGGACGCCCCGATTCTGGCCGAATTGTTGACATTGAAAGACCCCGTGTCGGAGGCCAACAGCCGCGTACTCCACTGGTCCGATTCGCTAGGGTCTTTTCGAGACTTTCCCTTTTTAGGATCAGGCCAGGGAGCCTACGCCTGGTCGACACGGCCATACCTGCGGCAGGGGACTTCGTCGTGGTTCAAAAATGCAGACAATCAATATGTGGAGATATTGGTCGAGTCTGGGTTGCTGGGCCTGTTGCTCTGTTTGGGATTCGGAATCTGGCTGACCGTGTTGTCATTGAAACTCATTTCAGCAAGGTCAGACTCTCGATCGGACCACGGGCTGCGGCTGCATCGGATTGGAATCGGTACGGCTGGGATCGCACTGGTCTCGTCGCAAGGAATTGCGGCATTCACCGATTATGGGATTGGGCTCAGTTCCACAATGGCGGCAATCGCACTGCTCGGCGGCATCTTGACGGTCGCGGCACGCCGCCAGCAGCCAGGTACACGGGTTGCGCCGGCGTGGTACTCACCAAACGGCACCATCGCAGGTTTACTACTCAGAATTGGGATGGTGATTGGTGCGGCAACAGCGGTCGCAGAGTTACGTCACGAAGACCAGATTGATCCGGCTATTGTTGAAACGGCCAGACTCTTTGATACGCCGGTCACCCGCAAGACGCTCGAACGGCTGCCGGTACTCGACCAGCAGCTATCGGCGGCAATGGCAGAATATCCAGATCATCCCGTTGTTCGCATGTCGCTGCTAAAAATCGTTGAGGCCAGATTCCGACTGCGGGTCATCGATCAACTGTCGCCCCCCGATTCGATACCGACTGACCAGCAGTTGCAGGATACTTGGAAGCCACTCAACCCCATCGGGCTCTCAGATCGAATGGCGATCGCGAAGCAAAACCTAGGGCCAGTTCAGTTTAATCAGTTGCACGCGACGATCGAACGAATCCTGAGTGAATTCCCGTGGCACCAAATGGCCCGAGACATATCACGTCAAATGCCCTTGGAACCGGAAGTTGCGGTACTCGCTGCGTCGGGATACAGCAGTATTGGCACACTGGATGACGAACAATTGCGAGAACTGGATGCGGCCCGATTTACGGACCCGGCCGGAGATCTCAATCTGTTTCTGTGTGGCACGGTGTGCCTGCTGGAAGGCCATACGGAGCAGACAAAAGCGTTCTGGAGTCAATCATTGGACGTCTCGGAGCGGTTTCGCGTACCCATCCTGCGTAATGCGTTGCGATTTATGTCGCTCAACCAAGTGTTGCAGACGTTCGCCCCCCAACAATACGCAACGACGGTCCGCACAGCCATGGCGAGGTCCACACCGGAACTGCAGGCCGGACTGCTAAAACAAGCGGAGTCTCAATGGCTGGTGGTCCAGAATGATCCGTCGCGTGAGCAACGGATTCAGCGAACTTCGCACTTGTTGCGTGTTGCATCGCCCGAGTCCACGTTGGATTGGATTGACAGTTGTCTGGCGGTTCTTCCGGATCTAGCGGAATTGCGGCCCCAGCGGGCGAAAATTCTGGAAGACCAAGGAAAGCTCGACGAAGCGATCGGTGAGTGGCTGAGATATCAACACTTTGTCCCGAACGACAGGCAATCAGCCAAGGCAATCCAGCGATTGACCAAGGCAATGGACAAGTGACGCGGCCCCATGCCAGCTTGCTCAGCTTGTCGGGTGGGATTGTGGATTCCGACTTTTCCTCTTGGGTGGCCGTGGCTGGACTGAACGAAGTGAAGGAAGCCACGGGGTTTCGCTCGTACCTCACTCCAACCCCAGGCCACCCTGCCTTCAGCAGGTCTCCTGCATCAACCTGTGGGTGACCTAGCCATTCTGGGTTGAGAAAATGCAACAGATTGATGAAACCTGAGGACAGGGCCTGTGTGCAAGAAAGTCGCGAATTGTTGACGAAATGCACAATGCGTTGTTGAAGACTCAGATGCTGAAGCACACACTCCTCCCCTAGGCGTGGTTGCCCATCGGCAATACTCACGTCCAGCCAAACAAGCCGACCGCAGCGACCCCGACGGTCGTCTGATTGAGATTTTGAAGAAGCAGATCAACGGATGACACCAACGCAGCCCAAAAGCGTCTACGGCGGGAATCTTGCCATGGACGGACAAGACGACGAATTCGATATTTGGGGATTTCTGAAGCGCCGCAAGGCATTCATTATCCTACTCGGAATTCTGGGGGCGGGCATTGCATGGCTAATTTTCGAACGCCAAGAACCGATCTATCGATCAGCCGCGTTGGTTCAGGTGATTCATAAGAATACCGGCGTCGGCAACGATTCCGCCTACATTGATCGGCAGCTGCAAGATGCGACGCTTGTCATGACAAGTCCCGGCCTGCTGGCAGCAGCCTATGAACACCATCAGCTCGGGACACTCACCCTGCTGCAGGGATTGCCTGCGGACAAAGCAGGTGATGCCATGGCGTCCATGACAGAAGTCACCACGGGATTCGAGAAGACCACCATTATCGAAGTTGCCGTCGAAGGGACACTGGCGGGCGAAACTCCTGACATTGCGAATGCAATTGCTGAGGAATATGTCAATACGCAGATGGAAAACTATAAAGATGCGCGGGGCGAATTAGCGACCCTGCTGTTGGCGACCAGAGACGATTTACATGTTGAGCTAAAGAGCAAGGAACTGGAATACTCAGAATTCCGCGAACGCACAGGGCTGATGAGCGACGGCGCGAATCCTCACCGTGAACGTCAGAGAGCCTATTGGAGCCAGCTGGCAACATTGACCACAGAAGAGGCTGTGCTGACGGCGGAATTGTCGACGTTGGAGAGAGCACTGGAATCCGGTGATTCTCGTGACGCCATGCTGATGGCAATTGGACAATTGAGAGAACGCCCACAATCAGAAACAAAGCCTGACGGGCCCGATACTTGGGTTCGATCCATGGAAGAGCGTTTGATTCCGCTGGTGCTGCAGGAACAGAAGCTAGCATTAGAAGTTGGACTGGGGCACCCGAAGCTAATCCAAATCGAACGTCAGATCGAAATGACGAAAGATTTCCTGAGAAAGCACGCCGCAAGCAAAACGAAGCAGATCCAGCTACCGCCAGCGGACTCGACAGATTTTTTGGCTGCCTATGTGCAATCACTGCGACAAAAAATTGAAACCAACGCCACAGCACGCAAACAGATGCAGATTCTGACGGATGAGGCTGCCGAATTGGCTCGTTCGTTAGGCAGCGAAGAAAACGAAGACCGGAGTCGTCGCAGTGAAATTGCGAGGCTGACTCGGCTATTCGACGACACTTCGCAACAGCTGTCGGAAATGCAGCTCGGTAATGAAGTCGAGGCGATCAAGGCACAGATTCTCGTTCCCGCCCGCACCGGACGGCTCGTCTTTCCAATCCTCCTGAAATTCATCGGAATCGGCACAGTCCTTGGCGGATTCCTTGGCGTGGGTCTGGGTTATTTGGTGGAGCTTGCCGACAGGAGTTTCCGGAAACCAGAAGATATTATTCGCGAGTTCGGATTCCCGCTCGTCGGCCATATTCCGTTCATGAAGGCAAAGCAGCTAGGAGAAGAAAAGGGCACAGACGAGTTCGATCGGTCGGCTGTTTGTCTTCATCAGCCGCGTTCCCGTGCGGCAGAGGCTTTTCGCTCTGTGCGTACCGCCGTGTGCTTCGGTGCCTTTGGCGGCGAACGCAGCGTCATTCAGATCACCAGCCCGACCGCTGGTGACGGAAAATCGACTTTGTCACTGAACCTGTCAATTTCCTTGGCATTGTCTGGCAAACGTACGATCCTTGTGGAAAGTGACTTCCGCCGTCCCCGCATTCACAAGCTCACTGGCATCAACAACAAGCTGGGCATCGTCGATGTGCTGCGTGGCGATGCCGAATTGACGGATTGCATTCAAGCGTCCAGCGTTGAGTCTCTGTCGATTCTGCCATGTGGCAGTCGTCCCAAGAATCCCGCCGAATTGTTATCGCGACCGGAATACGAGCAGCTGCTGCACGTGCTCAGGGAAAAATTCGACTACGTGATTATCGACACGCCACCAGTGCTGTTCGTCACGGATGCCACTGTGGTAGCGCAGCGGGTCGACGGTGTGTTGCTCACAACTAGGCTGAGTCGACACGCACGTGATTCCGTACGCAAAGCGTTAGACCAACTGCGAGATATCGGGGCCACCGTGACGGGAATTGTGATCAACGGTGTTGAAGAGTCTGACGGCTACGGCAGTTACCGCTATTCCGGATATCAGTACCGGAATTCTGACTATTACTACGGTAACCGCAACAAGGACTACTTCCACGATGACCACGCCGACGCCGAAGCGGCGGAACACGCAGATCACATCGAACAAAACTGACAGCCGACATCGAACGTTGGCCCCCGCGAAGTCGTTGAGTGCGCCAGATGAGTTCGACTTCCGCATCTTTGGGGTGGCCGGGGCTGGACTGAACGAAGTGAAGGAAGCCCCGGTGTTTCGCTCGTACCTCGCTCCAACCCTAGGCCACCCTGTGACCGGTTTAACAATCGTTTCGGAGCACACCTGCCACTGAAGACAAAGCCAATTTGGTGCCGTCAAAGCGAACGCTGGTGTGAAAAACTTGATCTTGACGAGTGTTTTTGTCCCGAGCGATTCAGTCCCAGCGGGACGACAGAAGGCCAGCCACAGACAACCGCCACCGTTCCTCAAATTCCCCGAATCTCAAATTCCTACCGTCTCGAATAAAACAACTGTACACCTGAACACGCAAAAAAAAAAAAATCAACATCTCTTAGGAATTTACGACAAAAACGCGTGAATCCACTCAAAGCTCTGCGTACCGTAGCCGTTTCATTCTGCTTGCTTTAGCAGACGTAGTGCAGAGCCTTAACCTGCTTCAGGCGGACACAGAAAACACACCCTGGGCGTTTTGCTTTCCAGCAAACACATTAGAAAAACGCAGCAAAAGGGCCCGCAACATCAGTTGCGGTCACCCAAGGGAACGAAGTCCGCCCGGTCAACGCCTCCGGCGCAATTGTCCCCTCTCCCTTTTGAGGTCGTGCGGCCTTCCGGTCGTCGTAGTGGGTGCATTGAGACGATGGACCCCTCCCGAACGAAGTTTGGGAGGGGTCGAGCAGAGCCGTTGAGGCGATTGCGAGGGGGAGGGGCACGCGCGTACCGAGCGGACCCTCCCCCGAAAAACTCACTGACCGCTCGTTTTTCGACCCCTCCCGCAGAGCGGGCGGGGTTGGTAAGTTGTTTCCTTAGCACCACCGGAAAGCCGCACAACCTCTTTTAGGGGAGAGGACTAGGGTGAGGGGTCCTGTTCGACGTTTTCTTGGCTTTTGCTGCCGTCATCTACCAGAGCCCATCCGGCCTTCAGCCACGTTCTCCCCCTCGCGGGAGAACGGATACTCGATCCTGTGTCTCACTTTCATTCTTCGCAACACCAACAACAGCGACGCATCGGCGGGCCAGCCAATGATCGTCCTGCAAACGCGACCTGCAAATCAAGTTCTTCGACCCCCGAGATGGCCCGCTCTCAGAAGTGAAAGCAAGTAGGCCATCCACATGCTGCAACCAGCTCCCGCCCAAACAACAAACTCCATGATTAATGACGCCGACCAAGACCAAAACGCGGACATTGAGTTGGACCTTGGCGTATTGCCTCGCAACCTGCTCCTTTCTGCTTTTCGCGTGCCTTTACTATGCCTGCTACATGTCACCCTGTTCTCTGTCATCTATGCGGTCGCCTACCTAGCACGATTCAACTTTGAGGTTACAGACGATCGACTGACCTTCATCCGATCCAGCTTGGTGCCCGTGGTGGCGACCAAGATGTTCGTGTTTTACTTCGGCAATTATTTTCACGGTTGGTGGCGCTACGTCACATTTTGCGACTTGCGAGCGCTATTGAAAGTTTCCGTGGCGTCATTGGTCGCGGTGGCCTTTATGGACTACTTTCTGTTGTCACTGAACGAACAAATCCCCCGCTGGAGCATCATCCTCGACGCAATCTTGACGGTGCTTGTGATTGGTGGACTGCGTTGCACGTGGCGTTTCGTTGATGAAGTCGGCAGCAGTGGAAAAGATGCGAAGTCCGCCCTGTTGGTTGTGGCGAATGAGGAATCCGGCAAGCTGGCCGCACAAATCAACTCCGGTCAATCCATGCCGTTCCGCGTTGTGGGTCTGTTGGCCAGCGAACCAAAGTATCGACGCAAAGCAATTCTGGGAGGCGTGAGCGTCCTCGGGCACTTATCCGGAGTGGTCGAAGTGGCCAAAAAAGCACGAGCAAAGGACCTGCTGATCCTCGCCGGTACCGTCGATGGGGGACTGCTGCGGAAAGTGATCACAAAATGCAACACCGCTGGGATCACAGTCAGTGTCTTGCCGAGATTTGAAAACGCGATGTCGGGCGATGAAAAGATTCCTCTGCGGTCGTTGAATATCGACGATCTCCTGAAACGTGATCCGGTGCAATTGGATACGACACAGGTTGAAACGCTCATCGCTGGCAAACGAGTGTTAATCACGGGTGCTGGAGGCAGCATTGGCTCTGAGATCTGTCGCCAGATTATCGGATTTGCCCCAGCAGAACTCATTCTGTTGGGACGCGGCGAAAACCGCATTTACTCCATCCACCAGGAATTGGAACCAGCGGCTTTGACGTTGGGCGTGATCCTGCATCGGGAGATCGGAGACATCACAGACGAATCACGGATGCAGGATCTATTTGAATCTCGTCAGCCGGAAATCATCTTTCACGCCGCCGCTCACAAGCATGTACCACTGATGGAACTGCATCCCGCTGAAGCGGTCAAAAACAATGTCTTTGGCACCAGCGTGATTGCGAAATGTGCCGACCGCTGCGGCGCATCACATTTTGTGATGGTCAGCAGCGACAAAGCGGTCAACCCCACCAGTATTATGGGGGCGACTAAGCAGCTGGCAGAACGAGTCGTCTATGATCTTGCACAAATCAGCGACACCAAGTTCGTCACCGTACGTTTCGGAAACGTGTTGGGCAGTGCGGGTAGTGTGATCCCGTATTTCCAGCAACAAATTCGAGACGGTGGACCGATCACCATCACTGACGAACGGATGACCCGTTATTTCATGTCCATTCCTGAGGCCGCTCAGCTGGTGGTTCAATCGGCGTCGATGTGTCAGGGTGGCGAGATCTATGTGTTGGACATGGGCAAACCCATCAAGATTGTTCAACTGGCGGAAGACCTTGTCAGCCTCAGCGGACTCCCGAAAGACAGCATCGAATTTCGATTCACGGGCATCCGTCCCGGCGAGAAACTATACGAGGAGTTGTATTTCGGTGATGAAGCTACAGCTCCAACATCACACAGTAAAGTCAGAGCCGCCTACGCCCGTGACTTTCAGGGTGAAAATGCCACATCGCAAATTGACGCTCTCATTGGGTTGGCGAACCAGAATGCCGCCGGTTTGAAAACCGCGATTGAGGAACTGGTCCCTTCCTTCCATACGCCGGACACCACTGAGCGAACAGTAGAACCCATGGTGGTCGCCGGGCAACTTGGCGGAACTTAGGACTGGCGCGACGATAACGTGCGTTTTCATCTGTAGCGGAAGTCGTCAAGACTTTCGACGAAGTACTTAGTCCATGATTTTCAAAGAAAAATCGATCACATTTCGCGAGTTTGCAATGCGTGAACCCGCCCCACTAGCGGCTATTCAGGAATGCGTTCTTGAACTTCTGCGCAATCGTGATGACGCCGCCGTCTTTGGTGCTCAAGCCGTCAATGCGTACGTGGATGTACCACGCATGAGTCAGGACGTGGACATTCTGTCGCTGGACGCGGCAGCATTGTCTGAATTGATACGACAGCAACTTCACAAGCAATTTGGCATTGCGGTGCGGATTCGCGAGGTCGCGAGCGGGAAGGCCTTTCGTATTGATCAGGTGCGCCAGCCTCAAAATCGGCACTTGGTGGATGTGCGGCAAGTCTCCGAATTGCCAGTTTGTGAAAGACTGGAAAAGATCTTAGTACCTCGACCAGCAGAGCTGATCAGTCAAAAAGTAATCAGCGTGGCGGCTCGTTCAAAGACAGCCAAAGGAATGACAGACATGGCTGACTTGAGGCGATTGTTGTTAACGTTTCCCGATCTGAAAACTACGGATGGCCTAGTTCGCGATGCATTGCAGCGAGGCAATGCGGAGGTCGATGCTGTGAAAGCCTGGGATGAGATTGTTGCTTCCGAAATTGAACCCGAAGACGAATCCGCCGGCTACTAGAGCCGTTGACTGATTGTCGTGAACATTATGTGCTTGACATGGGGAAACCCATCAAGATTGTTCAACTTGCGGAAGACCTCGTCAGCCTCAGCCAGCCGTTTGGGCGCTAGCCCCGGTTCTCATACTGCACCAATAGAAAACGGCGGCGAGCGCCCAAACGTCTGAGAAACACACTCAATTCATTGGGCTGAAGTGCAATGAATTTCGAACATGTCTTAATTTCATGAACCCAAAATTACGTATTCTTGTGACCGGCGGTGCCGGTTTCATCGGCTCCAACCTGGTTCGAATGCTGATCAGCCAAGGACATACGGTATTGAACGTCGACTGCCTGACCTACGCTGGCAATTTGAATTCTCTGGCTGAGATTTCCAACGACGACAATTATCACTTTTCGCAAGTGGACATCACGGACGAGGACGCCGTTGCATCAGCGATTAACGATTTCCAACCAACGACGATCATGCACCTCGCAGCGGAGAGTCATGTCGATCGCTCGATCGATGGGCCGAGACAATTTATCGAAACCAACGTCATCGGCACGATGAACTGCTTGGACGCATCGTTGAAATATTGGCAACGCTTGACGGACGTGGGGCTGAAAGAGAACTTTCGTTTTTTGCACGTGTCCACTGACGAAGTTTACGGATCGTTGGGGAGCGAAGGGCTGTTTACCGAGACGACGCCGTATGCTCCACACTCGCCTTATTCAGCGAGCAAAGCCAGTTCCGATCATCTTGCCAGAGCATGGCATGACACGTACGGCCTGCCGGTTCTGGTGACCAATTGCAGCAATAATTACGGCCCCTATCAGTTTCCTGAAAAGCTCATCCCGGTTGTGATTCTGAAGTGCTTGAACGGCCAGCCGATTCCAGTTTACGGAAAAGGTGAAAACATACGAGATTGGCTGTATGTGGAAGACCACTGTCAAGCATTGATCGACGTGGCTCTTCGAGGCCAGGTCGGTGAAACGTACAACATTGGCGGGAACAACGAGCAGACCAACCTCGAATTGGTAACAACCCTCTGCCAACTTCTGGATGAACTATCCCCGGAAACCAATCCGCAAAATGATTCGGGCTCCCCTCGCACCGCTTCGGGCAGAGCGGTTGGGGGTGAGGGGCACGCTTCCCTCATCACATTCGTGACCGACCGACCAGGTCACGACCTGCGTTATGCCATTGACGCATCCAAAATTGCACGTGAGCTAAATTGGAAACCACAAGAGAATTTCCAGTCTGGCTTCCGCAAAACGGTTCAATGGTATCTGGAAAATGAATCATGGTGGCAAAACATCCTTTCAGGGGAATATCAGCTGGAACGCCAAGGGCTTTCCAGCGATTCGGCCGCCTCGGCACGATGACTGCCATTGCATCCTTCGCGGAATCAGCCGCGAAGGAGCCCGGCTCTCCATTCTCCATTCTCCATTCAGTAAACCATGATCTTACTCCTCGGTGCGACCGGCTATGTTGGAACTGCGTTTCAGCGACTTTTCCAACAGCGGGGCGTCGCCTACCGTGGTCTTTCTCGTCAGCAGATCGACTACACGGATCGAGACCGTCTGATTGAAGTCATCAAAGAAGCCAAGGCCTCGTTTTTAATCAACGCTGCCGGCTACACGGGTAAGCCGAACGTCGATGCCTGTGAGATTCACAAAGCAGAGTGCTTGCAAGGGAATGCGGTCTTGCCGGGGATCGTCCGTGAAGCCTGCGAGCAAACCGGTCTTCCATGGGGCCATGTCTCATCCGGTTGTATCTATACCGGCAAACGTGAAGACGGCGGTGGGTTCAGGGAGATGGACGTGCCTAATTTCAGCTTCCGAACGAATAACAGTAGCTTTTATTCCGGCTGCAAAGCAATCGGGGAAGAGTGCTTAGAAGGTGCAGAAAACGCGTTTGTCTGGCGATTGCGGATTCCGTTCAACAATCAAGACACGCCCCGCAATTATCTCACGAAGCTCATTCAGTATCCAAGATTATTGGAAGCTGAAAATTCTGTCTCTCAGCTGGACGAATTCACGCAGGCTTCCTTCGACTGCTGGCAGCAACGGGTACCATTTGGAATCTACAATGTCACCAACACAGGCAGTGTGACAACACATCAAGTGACGGAACTCATCCGCAAACATCTGCTGCCGGACAAAGAATTCGACTTCTTTGCCAATGAAGCTGAATTCATGGAGGTTGCCGCGAAAACACCACGTTCCAACTGTGTGCTGGACAATTCCAAACTTCGCGATGCGGGGGTGAAAATCTCCGGCGTCGAAGACGCCATCATTACATCGTTAAAAAACTGGCAAGTAGCGAGTCCTGCGTCAAAGTCAAAAACAAGGGTTTCATCTTCGTAGCTCGGCGGTCTCCGCCCAGAACTCACGGTGGAGACCACCGCCCTGCATTTAGACAACGCTAAAACTAAGCTCTGACAAAGCAATAGCCAAACATCAGGGAACAGTTTCGGGTTAGGAAAATTTGACATCCAACCCGAAAACTGAAAACTGAAAACTGCCCCCGCCCCATGACCACAGAAACAACTCCAACCAAAGGCATCGTACTGGCAGGCGGATCGGGTTCTCGCCTGCACCCGATCACTCTCGGCATTAGCAAGCAACTGATTCCAATCTACGACAAGCCGATGATCTACTATCCCTTGTCGACGCTGATGTTGGCCGGGATTCGAGACATTCTGCTGATCTCGACTCCGTACGACCTGCCAGCCTTTGAGCGATTGCTTGGGGACGGATCTCAGTGGGGAATCAAGATCTCCTACGCCGAGCAACCTCACCCCGAAGGCTTGGCGCAAGCCTTCGTCATCGGTGCCGATTTTGTGGGAACCGATAACGTTGCGTTGGTGTTGGGAGACAACATTTTTTACGGGCGTGGTTTTCGAGTGACTTTAGCAAACGCTGCTGGCGGCACCGGGGCGACCATTTTCGGCTATCAGGTCAATGATCCAGAGCGATACGGAGTTGTTGAGTTCGACGGAGACGGAAAAGCCATTTCGCTTGAAGAAAAGCCCACTGTCCCCAAGTCCAACTACGCGATCCCCGGACTTTACTTCTACGACAATCAAGTCCTGGAAATCGCCGCCAATTTGAAGCCATCATCGCGAGGGGAATTGGAGATCACGGATGTCAACCGGATCTATTTAGAGCAGGGTAACCTACGCGTCGAAGAGTTCTCCCGAGGATTCGCATGGCTGGACACCGGGACCAAAGATTCGTTACTGGATGCGTGCAATTTCGTCGCGGCGGTGGAAAAACGTCAAGGTCTTAAAATCGCCTGCTTGGAAGAAATCGCATATCGAGCCGGCTTTGTGAATGCAGAAAAACTACTGTCACTCACTGAAGACTCAAAAAGTGATTATGCTCAATATGTTCGTTCGCTGGTGAAATGAAGGCGAACAGCTTGATTGCCGATGCGATGATTTCCTCCGTCGCCGATCGATTCTCTCAAGTAAGACTGTAGAGGCCGAGTGGTCCAATGACTAAGCCATCCATTCATCCAACCGCTGATGTTCAATCCGACAAGCTCGGCGACGGCACTCGCGTGTGGCAATACGTGGTGATCCTCGCCGACGCTGTAATCGGATCGGACAGTAACATTTGCTCACACTGTTTCATTGAAAATGACGTCATCATCGGTCATCGAGTGACCGTTAAGTGTGGTGTCCAACTGTGGGACGGCATTCGCGTCGAAGATGACGTGTTCATCGGTCCGAACGTAACGTTCACGAACGATCCGTTTCCGCGAAGTCGGCAGCCCCCGAATGAGTTCACCCGAACAGTCATCAAGCAGGGCGCATCCATCGGCGCAAACGCGACGCTCCTGCCTGGAATCACGATAGGTACCCGCGCGATGATTGGAGCCGGCAGTGTCGTCACCCGCGATGTCCCTCCCGGTGCTGTCGTTGTCGGCAACCCAGCAAAGGTTGTCCGCTATGCCGACACCGTACATCCAGCTACAGAAGGCTCCCGGCGAACGCGCGACGATGTGACAACGCCGATTGTTGACGGTGTGCGTTGGTTGGACATGACGGTCGCATCCGACGTCCGCGGTCAGCTTACGGTGACTCAATGGGACCAACATTTGCCGTTTCTCCCTGAACGAGCGTTCTTTGTTCATCACGTCCCGAGTGCGAAGGTGCGTGGTGAGCATGCCCACAAGGTGTGTGAGCAGGTGCTGATTGCGCTTGGCGGATCCGTAAAAGTCGTCGTGGATGACGGGCACGTGCGACAACAGTTTTCGGTGGCGGATGGTTCTCGCGGACTGTACATTCCGGCCGGTATATGGGCGACGCAGTACGACTATTCGCCGGACTGCGTCCTCGCCGTGTTTGCGTCGCATAAATACGACGAATCGGATTACCTTCGCGACTATGACCAATATCTTGCGTACCGAAAACAATGATACCGTTTCTTGATCTAAAGTCTGCGACGGATGAGTTACGTGAGGAACTCGATGCAGCCTACCATCGCTTTATGGATAGCGGCTGGTATGTCCTGGGCACTGAAGTCGAAGCCTTCGAATGCGAGTATGCTGCGTACTGCGAAGTCGAACACTGCGTCGGTGTCGGAAACGGACTTGATGCGTTGATATTGGCACTTCGCGCGATCGACATTGGGCCCGGGGACGAAGTAATAGTACCGTCGAACACCTACATTGCGACCTGGTTGGCTGTAACTGAGGTTGGTGCCACCATTGTGCCGGTCGAACCGAATGCAATGACGCACAACATCGACCCGAATCGAATTGCTGATGCCCTCACCGGCAGGACGAAAGTCATCATGCCGGTGAACTTGTATGGGCAACCCGTTGACTATGACACGATCTGCGAAATCGCTCATCCAGCAAACATTAAAGTTGTGACGGACAATGCGCAAACTCACGGTGCCCGATATCGAGGTCGACGAGTGGGAGGGATTGCCGATATTGAGTGCCACAGTTTCTACCCAAGCAAGAACCTCGGTGCATTCGGTGAAGCTGGTGCCGTGACGACGAATAATGCGACAATTGCAAATCGCATCAAATTGCTTCGTAACTACGGATCCAGAATTCGCTACTACAATGAGGAATGTGGCCTCAATTCGCGACTCGATGCCTTGCAAGCAGCCTTCCTACGGGTGAAGCTCAGGCATCTCGACACTTGGAATCATCGCCGCAGAACCATCGCAAATTTGTACCGCAAATCTCTCGCGCCGCTCACCTCTACTTCATCGCAACTGCTGCTGCCCTTCGTTCCGGAGTGGGCCGATCCTGTGTGGCATTTGTTTGTTGTGCGATCAAAGTCACGAGATAAATTGCGTGAGCGACTTCAAGCAGCAGCAATCGGAACCCAAGTTCACTATCCAGTTCCACCTCATTTAAGCAAAGCTTACCAACATCTAGGGTACGCGTCCTCTGACTTTCCAATCGCATCGCAGTTGGCCGGTGAAGTACTCAGTATTCCGATGGGGCCGCACCTAAACGACAAAGATGCAAAGGCTGTTGCCAACGCTCTCGCGGAGTCATGTGGCAAAATAGATTGTGGTTCAAACAAGTCGTAACAGAGCAGGACATCCTTGTTGTTATTTAGCAAAAAAGTGGTTGCTCGCGTCATATGGGCAATGCGATCAGCGTGCTTACGTTGGACAACCTTCCGAACACTGTGTTACCTGCGAATTGTTGAAGCTTGCTGTCTAAATAACCTGGCCGTCGCCGCCGGATGTCGATTTCACGTACCCGTACGCATTTGTGGCTGCGGATCACTGATCATCGGTTGCAACAATACGTTTGGATTTCTACAGGCTCCACGAAAAGGCAGCGGAGAGATTCTTCTGCAGCCGCGTCACTCTCAGAGTGAGATCAAAATCGGAGTACACAATATCTTCAGCAACAACGTGTCAATCATTGCGGTAGTGTCCGTAGAAATCGGTGACGACTGCTTGATTGGTGATGGAGTGATGATTGTCGACTGCGACTTTCACGGCGTTGAGAAGGATGAACGCCGAACGGCAGGATTGTCCCAGCCCGTCAAGATCGGCAACAACGTTTGGGTTGGCTCCAACGCAACAATTCTGAAAGGCGTGACCATTGGTGACAACGCCGTCAGCGGCGCAATGAGCGTCGTCTGCCATGATGTCTCAGCTGACGTGGTCGTTGCCGGTAATCCTGCACGGTTCTTAAAGCAAATCGGAAGCTGTGACATTGACGACTAACCCTCGAGAGCCGAGTTCTTCCTACGCGCAGATACTTCGTGCATCTTCCATAATTGGTGGTTCGCAAGCCGTCAGCCTGATTCTCGGGTTTGTCCGAACAAAGTTCGTTGCGATATTGATTGGTCCGACAGGGATCGGGCTCATCGGCATTTTTCAATCAATGGTCGGCGTGGCTTCAGCGTTAGCCGGGTTGGGAATCAGAGGGAGTGCAGTGAGGGACGTCGCAGAAGCAGTCGGTAGTGACGATCAAGAGCGAGTTGGACGGACAATTATCACACTGCGCCGAGTTTGTTGGCTGACGGGGATTGCGGGATTTGCAATATTGTTCTGTCTGGCAGGGCTGATCTCGATGCAAGTGTTCGGTTCCATGGAGCATGTTTGGTCAATCCGCTTGCTGGGAATCACGGTGTTGTTCAGCAATGTCACGGGCGGGCAAGCTGCCATTATTCAGGGAACAAGGAGGATCGGTGACATTGCGAGAATTGCAATCATTGCTTCTGCCTCCTCAATGATCATTTCAGTCGGATTATATTACTCGCTGGGCATCGCGGGCATCGTGCCTGCCTTACTTTGCATTTCAGCAATCGCACTCGCAGTCTCAACTTGGTTTGCCCGACGTATTGATGTGCCAAGAGTCACAATGACTTGGCGAGAAAGCCTTAGCTTGGCAGGTGGACTGGTATCACTTGGTCTAGCCTTCGTCTGGACAGGATTGTCAGGCACACTGGTGGCATATCTAACAAATGTTCTCATCACACGAGAAATCGGAATATCAGCAGTCGGAATTCATGCGGCTGCATTCACACTCTCAGGTATGTTTGTTGGTTTCGTTTTGCAAACAATGGGCGCTGATTACTATCCTAGATTAACGCAGGTCTCCACTGATAACGCAAAAATGAATGCATTAATCAATGACCAGACGGAAATTGGACTACTGCTGGCGTTTCCCGGTCTTCTCGCAACCCTAGTGCTGGCTCCGCTAGCTATTCCGATATTGTACACATCCGAATTCACCCAATCTACAGACCTTCTTCGCTGGTTCGTCTTGGGCTGCATGGGGCGCATTATCTCCTGGCCGCTGGGTTATTCCATGCTGGCCAAAGGAAAAGGTGTAGTGTATGCGGCGACAGAAACCGTATTTAACATTCTTCATGTACTTATGATGCTAATAGGTATTCGTCTATTTGGGTTGGTCGGCGTCGCAATCGCATATTCCGTACTATGCGCGCTCTACATACCGGGAGCGTACTTGGTGACGCGGGCACTTACGGGATTTTCGTGGAACCGTGATGTGATAGTTTTATGTTCATTGATGCTCCCGTTATTGGTCCTGAACTTCGCAGCCAGTTTATTCCTCTCACAATCGACGTCGATGGCAGTGGGAATCAGCTGCACAATAATCGCAACCTTCTGCTGCCTGCGTCAACTTGCAATTCGTGTTGGACCTGAACACAGGATCAGCCGCACAGTCATGAGGCTTCCGGCAGGGCGTTTCGTGTTGCCTCAATCACTTTTCGACTAAGTGGTCATCTTCAAATGAACTCTGCCGATATCAAACTCTCGTTTGTCGTTCCGTGTTTTAACGCAGAAATGACTCTAACACGGTGTTTTGAATCTCTGTCAAAACAAACACTTCCTAACATTGAATTCGTGTTTGTAAATGATGGATCCACAGACTCCACGTGGAAACTGCTAGAAGGATTTTCCAGATCCGACACAAGAGTAACAGTTATCGCACAGCCCAATTCAGGAATCACAGCTGCAAGGCTCGCTGGATTAAACGCATCATCGGGTGAAATCATTACGTTTCTAGACAGTGATGACTTCGTTGACCCGAACGTCGCAGAAGAGGCAATCAGCTTGTTTTCCGCCTCGCCAGATATCGATGCCGTTTTGTATAATCTGGCGTACTTTGACCCAGAAACCGAAGCGATTCGGCATTTCGATTATTCGGCCATACAATTTCCGATCTCGGGCGAAAATGTTTTGAGATACTCGATTCCCTCATGGCAAATTTCAACAAACGGTTTCTACAAAAAGAAACATGCGGCGAGAGCCTACGGCATGGTCGCACAGAACATCAAATCGACCAACTCCGACGAAATCGCAAATCGCCTAATCTTCGAAGACTGTGACCGCGTTGCGTTAATGAAGTCTTCGTACTACTACGTGCATTCCGCTAGTTCTACATCCAATACAATGTCAGCGTATCAAACGACTCGGCTCGACAGCGCAAAGTGGCTCCGTGAATACTCGCTGAGTCACCTTGGTCATATCGTCTCAAGAAAGCAGGCAGATTTGTTTTACCTAAATGAGCTCTGCAGTCTGATGATAAAGTATCGGAATCACGTACATAATATTGACGAATCTGCAAGAGCCTCTTGGCTTGATAGGCTTAGATTCCATAGAAAACATGTTTTGAAGCACTGTTTGAGTGGCACGCTAAGAAGTCCTTTGGACTTAGTCATGGATCTCAAGTTCGTGAAGAAACTACTTTATCTGTGCGTTTTGCCGTTGCCAAACCGGTAGATGAACATGACCCGCTCCGCCCACACGTTCGCATGCCCATAAACGACCACTGAAACGAACGAAGTGGTAGATGAACTCCTGTCGCCTTGGACATCCACATGAATCCGCTCGCCACTCTCGCGATTTTCGCTTACAACCAAGAAGAATATATTCAAGAGGCAATTGAAGGAGCATTTTCGCAGACCTATACGCCACTCCAGATTATTCTGTCAGACGATTGCTCAAGTGATCAGACATTTGAGATCATGCGGAGGGCGGTTTTAACTTACTCCGGACCTCACGATCTAATTCTGAACAAGACAAACGTGAACCTAAATATGGTGGGACATGTTTTTTCCGTTGTTCACAAAGCATCAGGTGACCTCATAGTTGTAGCCGCAGGAGATGATATCTCGAAATCTAACCGTGTCGATTCGCTGGTGAAAACGTGGTTGCCAGAACGTCCCGCTGTAGTTTTTTCTGCTTATGATTCAATCGATGACAGTGGAAGAACAATCGCGAAAGCTGTCATCCCATCGACGAAGAATAAGTGGTACGGTCGGATTTATGCGGGGGCGAGTGATCTTGGAATATTGGGAGCAACTGCAGCATACTCCACTTCATTTTTAAGAGAACTGCCTGTCCCATGCGGTCGATTCTATTTTGAGGATACGTATTTGAATGCGATGGCGAAGCTTTTTCAAGAAGAGATTCGGTTTACCGGGCAGTCCTTAGTTGAATACCGGACTCACCGAGATTCCGTTAGCAATTCAAGTGGCACTAGGACTAGAACTACGATCCAGTCAGTATTGAGTCATCAAGTACGAGCGGCAGCCTTGTCGGCAAACAAATTTGATTTGTACAATTACTTGATCAAGCTCGTGCATGATTCTTCTGGACGAACTAAACAGTACGCTTGCAATGTTCATGAACTGCAGCGACTTGCCAAACAGTTTTGGTATCGCGGAGCCTGGATCGACGTTGGATTTCCTCAGAGATTGGGCGCAACCATAGCCAATCTTCATGATGTCGGTTTCCTAAAATTCGCCATTCCAAGATTGTTCGGCTTGCGAGTATTTGCCGTGCTCCGATCCCTTCAAAAACGGCTGACTACGTGACTATCCGGAGTTGAGATGGAGTCTTGTTGGCATGTAATTTTTCTTTTGTTGTTAGTACAAATAATGCTAAAAAGCAGTAACCCGGAGGATGGTCAGAATGGTGTTTTCTCAACGCACGCTCGCAATGTTAAAATACGATCTTGTGCGATTCCGCACTCGGATGAAAGCTTGCTTTCGTCGCCGACCAATTCAACCCGTGTTCCGCCGCCTCCACTTTGGATGTGGACCGAACCACATTGAAGGATGGCTAAACGTCGACCTTACGAAGAGCGACCACGATGTTGACCTCTCGCTTGGGCGGCTTCCATGGGCGGACGGCGTGTTCGACGCAGTACTCAGCGAGCATACCATTGAGCATCTCGACCTCACAGCGGAAGTCATCCCGCTTCTTCGCGAGGTCCGTCGCGTGACATCTGCTTCAGGCGAACTGTGGCTCTCCTGCCCAGACATGGAGAAGGTATGTGGGGCATATTTCGAGGATCGCGGGCGCAAGTTAGTGATGGGGCGAGCTGAGAGGATTCCTGGATGGACGCTTTAGGCCGAAACCGGTCTGACCGGCGTACCCCAGCAGCAGATGATCAATTCGGTTTTCTACCAAGATGGTCAGCACCGAAACCTTTTCGATTTCGAGCTTCTTCAATGGACGTTAAACCAATGCGGCTTTGCTAACGTCGAGCGAGTGGACAGTACCGCGTTTCTCGCTCGATTCCCAGAGTTCCCACCGCGCGGCGACGAGGAAGTTACGATCTACGTCCGGGCTTCTTAACTCCGCGATAGCAGCAGCAGAGCCGCGTTTTCCTTTTCGCGTGGCGGTCAAACACTAGGTGGATCCGCGGGGCAGTTTTCTGCTTCTTCCGCGTGCGCTCCAGAAGCAGAAAACGGCCCCACACCTGCGGTCAGCCTTAACCCAAACTGACTCTCATGACCATGGTACTGAGAACAGGGGCACGCCAGACCGATAACAAGCGGACATTCCGATCGGGGCCGAGGCGATTAATCTCGAAGTATCGGGAGCAACCGGTTCATTCTGGAAAAACTGCCTGCTGCAGGCAGGCGATTCTATTCTCTGCTAACAAATGTTTGCTGTGTCACGATCCCTCCAAAAACGCATGAGTGAGCAACTATGCTGGTAGAGACATTACAAAAAGCTAGGTTTCGACTTAGATCATTTACGCTGTTGAGATCATTTCTTCGTTGGATAGGTCTTTCACACCTTGCGCGGAAGTATTACGAACGTCAAATCGTCAAAGCTGGCATGACTTCTGTAGTAAGGCTTGGCCACCGATTGAATTTCACTGTGTCAAGCGCACGCGAAATTAAGAGAATTGATTCACCACATGCAGAAGTTGAATTCGTAACGCGGATGCAGTCGGCGCTTGTGTCCGGTGGGGTCTTCTTTGACATCGGTGCCAACATTGGAATGGTGTGTCTTCCAATCGCGAAATCGAACAGAACTTTGGATATTCATGCGTTCGAGCCTGAACCAGCAACCGCAACTGCGCTTAAAGCCAATGTGGAGCTAAATGGGCTGGCATCAAGTATCAAAGTGAATCAAATTGCATTGAGTAACGCCAATGGCAACATCGACTTCAACGTCACCGGAGGCGCGGGGCACGGGACACATTCCATCTTTCAGCAGGTGAATGAAAATCACTCAGCTATTATTCAAGTTCAAACACTACAGATGGAAACATATTGCCATGAGAACTCCGTAATCCCAAACGTAATCAAAATTGATGTCGAGGGAGCTGAGGGATTGGTTTTGGAAGGGATGCAGGACGTGTTGGCAAATGAGAACCTTCGGGATGTGTTTGTCGAGTGGCATCGTCCCGTACTCGATAGTTTGGGTGAATCACTGGTTGCTCTCGAAACAAAGTATCTTTTGGCTTGCTTCGAGCGAATATGGGTTGATGACCGAGGGCAGGAGTGCCAAATTCACTACAAGCGCCGCCCTTAACGAGATGCGAAGACGAAGGATGTCTACTACAGCTCTACGCTAGTCGTCTGGGACAGTCTATTTTTGGGTTTATACGATAGGGGTATTGGTAGTCTGCTGCGTCGGAAGATTGTTCCCTAACACCCAGTCGATCATGTCCGCCGCCAGAGGGTTTCGCAACTTCGCCAATTACAGAGTTTGTATCCTGTTCTAGTTCGGCAAGCTTAGATTGCAGCCATAGACTTGCCACTAAATTCGGTGAAGAATCAACTCGCCATGTCCAGTATGAACAGTACGCGTCCCGTTGGCTATCTGCCCCAGCTCGACGGTCTCCGCACTGTAGCCGTCGGTCTAGTTCTGGTTTGGCATTGGCTTCCCGGTTACGCACTTCCTTGGCTGGACGGCGAGTTTGGGGTCCGTCTTTTCTTTGTGATGAGTGGCCTTCTGATCACGGGCATCTTGCTCGATGCCCGGACGAAGTCCGAGCAGGGCATAGGGACGCGGTTTGGCGTGTTGCACGCCTTCTACATCCGGCGTGCGCTGCGAATATTTCCGGTTTACTACGCAACGCTTTTTGTGACATATGCGCTAGGCTTTGATTCCGTCTGTGACGGGTTGGCTTGGCATCTTACGTACACTAGCAACATGCTCTTCGCGCTCAAGGGGGAGTGGTCCGGGTACGCACTCCATTTGTGGGCGCTATCTGTCGAGGAGCAATTTTATTTAGTCTGGCCGTGGGCGGTGCTGTTCGCGCCCCGCCGGTATCTCATTGGCTGTGCCGTCGGAGCTATTGGCATTGGTGTGGCGTCGAAATCGCTACTACTTGCCGCAGGGCAGCCAGTGGCCGCAAACGTGCTCACCGTGTCAGCACTCGACACACTAGGCATCGGGGCGTTCTTTGCAATCATGATGCGGCCGGAGTATTGGCCGGAAGGCCGTCCTTGGCGGGGGGCTAGGGCTCGCAGTGTGGGCGGCGAGTTGGATTCTGCCACACCACGGCGGACTCGTGTGGGCAATGGCGGAGTCTATCGGGGAGGCCGCTATGCTGGGCGGGGTGGTCATCGCCGCCGCCTATGGGATCAGGGGGCCGCTCGGCATCGTTCTCCAGTGTACACCTGTCGCGTACCTCGGCAGGATCAGCTACGGACTCTACCTGTTCCACAACTTCGTCCCGCCAGTCATGGAGCGACTTTTGGCTCAGTTTGGACTGGACGGCATTCCTGCACCAATGAAGTTGCTGGCCTCCGCAGTGGCCCTGCTATTTCTAAGCGCGGCATCCTGGCGTTACCTTGAGCGTCCGCTGAACGACCTGAAAAGCCGATTTCCGTACAATGGGCAGGCAACATCTATACGATCTTCAGATGCCAGCTGAGGTAATCCTAGCTTTGGGGGTCATGCGTCCTGTAACCGGTTTTTCAGCGAATTTAGTTGTTAGTGGACACCAGCCGGTAAATTTGTTGAAGAACCATTGTGTAACGCTAGATCTACAACCGTAAAGTTACCGAAGAACCACACTAATTGCGACAAAGAATGAGCAACCACATCACCACGACTCCGAAACCGAAACTCCTCTTGGTAGTTCCCGAATTGGATTTTGGGGGCATTGAGATGCGCTTAACGTTGCAATGCGAACTCCTAGATCGCGAGCGTTTCGATGTTCGAGTGTGTACCTTCTGGAAGGAAGGTGCGGCTGCCAGCAAGCTTAGAAAGCTAGGCATTCCTGTCGATAGCCTAGACGTCAAACCTGCGATTCGGAACGCCACAGCCACGCTGTCACTGTGGAAGTACCTCAGGGCGACTAAGCCTGACATTCTGCACTGTCGGATTGCAGAAGCGAACTTTCACGGAATGCTGGCGGGTGCTGCCTGCGGGATTCCGTTTCGAGTTGCGGAGGAAGTTGGGCTCTCCAACCCGGGGATCAAACGTAGAATCTATGGAAAAGTCCTAGGTCTTGCGCACCGCGTGGTTGGCGTTTCCGATGCAGTTTGTAAGGGCCTTAAACGCCAAGACGGGGTTCGCGAAGAAAAGATCGGCAGGATCTACAACACTGCATTGCCGGAGTTTTTTGAGGAGACTCAGGTTACCGAGAAGCCTGTCGGATCAAAGTACAAGATTCTGTGCGTCGGACGCTTGGTTGAGATGAAAAACCATGAGGCACTCTTAACTGCATTTTCGATCCTATCGAGAAAGTTCGAAAATGCTGAACTCGTCATTGCTGGAGATGGACCACTTCGGAGCCGATTGGAGTCACTCGCCGAGGATCTTAAGGTTTCGCAACAGGTCAAATTCCTTGGATATCGCAGCGACGTTAGGACCTTAATGGATGACGCAGATCTTTTCGTTTTGCTTTCCAAGTCAGGTGAAGGGTTTGGCAATGTGTTCGTCGAGGCAATGAGTAGAGGTGTGCTCGTACTGGGGTCCACCTTCCCGCCATTTACCGAAGTTATTGGCAGTTTGGGCCCGGAGCATCAAGTTAGGCACTCTGACATTTCTGAAATCGTTGCCAAAATGGAAAACTTGGCGAAGCTTTCCGAGAAGGAACGCCGCCGGAGAGTTGCAATCGGGCGTCGGACGGCATTCGAGCAGTTTTCCCCCGAGAAATATATGGATAATCTGAGTTGCCTCTATAATGGCAGCTTGCCGCGTTGGAGAGAGGGTGCCACAACTTAGAGGACCCTGAAAAAGTCGCATGGGTGACGTTGGATTGGCCTTATCTAGCCTTCGGTTCGAGCTCGGCAGGCAGAACTGCTAGATCCGCCTTCGGTGCCAATGTGACAGCAAGAGGCCGGACGGCGCTCAGTACATGCTGCCGCCCTGAACGGCCCCTCAGGCATGCCGAGTTCTGACATGAGCGATACACACCCAGCCGTTTGGCTTCGGTCTTGAAAAACTCCGCAAACAACTTTTATGAGAACACTTTTCGTGACGTGGGATGGACCCGGCCCCAACTACATGGAATCGCTTTTTCTGCCGATTTATGATGAGATTGAGAAGTCGGCGGATGTTCAGTTTGATGTGTTGCAATATAGCTGGGATTCCGTTGAACGCTGCAATTCCATCGCAATAGCAGCGGAGCGCATGGGGATTCCTTACGTTGCGCGTCATGTCTGGCGATGGCCATCGCTGCCGGCGACAGCAATGATGATTCTGAAGGGCGCACTCGACATTGTCAGGTATGTGCGCCGAAACAATGTTCAGGTCTTGATGCCCCGTAGCATTATTCCAGGTGCTATGTGCCTGCTGGCAATCAAAGTCTTACCTAGAGTCAAACTGCTGTACGATGCAGATGGACTGATGGCGGACGAACGCGTTGATTTTGGCAACTGGAAACCGACGGGCCTACTGTACCGCGCGTTTCTCAAAATGGAACTAGCGACCGTACGCCGTGCGGATGCCGTTGTCACACGCACAAGGAATGCAAAACAAATATTGGTTGAACGATCCGAGTTTGCGGAAACGGCTGATAAAATGTCTGTCGTTAGCAACGGAAAGGACGCTGAGCAGTTTAAGCCAGTGACCACAACCGAACGTACCGCGATCCGCAAATCGATCAACGTTGCACCTGATGCGCCACTCATTGTCTACTGTGGTTCCGTTGGTCCTCAATACTATCCTGCAGAAATGCTGACTCTGTTTCAGCACATTCTCAAGCTGCGCCCGGACGCATGCTTCATCGCACTCACAAACGAACCGGATCGATTCAAAGAGCATCTGGCGCAACACCAATTTCCTGAAAGCCAGGTCCAGTGCATGCGTGTCGAGCCAGACTTGGTACCTCAATATTTGGCCGCTGCAGACCTTGGCTTGGCTTTGCGAAAGCCGTGCTATTCTCAGAAGGCAGTGGCACCGATCAAGGTTGGTGAGTATCTTCTTTCGGGCCTCCCCGTAGTCAGTACGCGAGGCATTGGTGATTTGGACGACCAGCTTGATTCAGACGTTGGGATGTTCTACGACATGGGCGCTGAAGATGCGGCGCGGAGAGTTGCCAGCTGGTTCACGGAGCAAGTACTACCGAAGAGAGATGCGTTTTCTCGCGATTGTCGTAAACGCGGCTTACAGTTTTTCAGTTTTGATACTGCAGTTCAAAGCTATTTGGATGCATTCAAGGCATTGTCAGTTGCGCAGGTGTGAGCAGAGCAGAGCAGAAAGGTAGTCGTTGATAGGTGGGCCAATCGAATTATACGGGAAGTGTTCGTAGCACTAGAATTGTTCAAACAGTGAGAGCTTTGTTTCTGACTCGCTACGGTCGACTCGGCGCAAGCAGTCGCTATCGATTCATGCAGTATGAGCCGGTATTGACCGCGGCGGGTATTGTCTGTGAATTCGAACCGCTGCTTGACGATCGGTACCTTTCGAATCGCTACAGTGGCACAAAGTCAGGGGCAATGATGTTTGCCCGATCAGCGTTGCGTCGCCTGTTAATGATCCTTCAGGCGAGAAAGTATGACGTCGTCGTGCTACAGGGCGAGGCGATGCCGTATGTCCCCGCAATTCTGGAAAGTTTGCTTTCCATTGCGGGTGTCCCGTATGTCGTCGACTTTGATGATGCGATTTTTCACTATTATGACAAGAACCCAAACTGGGTGATCCGCACACTCCTAGGTCGAAAAATCGCCAAAGTCGTTCGGCGCTCGGCCTGTGTATTTGCGGGCAATAATTACCTTGCTGATTATGCCCGGCAGGCGGAGGCGAGCAGAATCGAATTGGTTCCAACGGTGGTGGATTCTGATCGATATTCCGTGGCCGACATCGATTCTGATCGTTTCACTGTAGGCTGGATTGGGTCGCCTGGCTCAAGTCGGTACCTGTCGGTAGTTGCTGACGCACTTGAAGAGATTGGTAGAGAAGAAAGAACTTGCCTGACACTTGTGGGCGCTGGCGGCGATTTTCAGATCCAGGGCATCGCGACAACGAAGGTCGCCTGGACCGAGGAAACTGAAGTTCAATGCATGCAAAACTTCAACGTCGGAATCATGCCCGTTCCTGATGATCCGTGGGCACGAGGAAAATGTGGCCTAAAGCTGATCCAATACATGGCCTGTGGATTGCCCGTCGTTGCCTCGCCCGTTGGCGTCAATACTGAAATCGTTGAACATGGAGTCAATGGATTTTTGGCTGGTACGGAACAGGAATGGGTCAGTGCGTTAGAGACGTTACGGAGCCAGCCTCAGCTTGCAAAGCAAATGGGAGAGTTTGGGCGGGCAAAAGTCGAGAAAGACTACTCGTTAAAGGTGACCGGACCTCAAATGGCTCGAGCCTTGAAGAAAGCTGCTGAGGGTTAGATGGGCGACGGCGGCCAAGATCTTGCCCATGGGCGTGAATCGCTAACATCTCGTCTCCTCATTTTGGCGAGGGCGAAACAATGTCTCAGGCGCTCCGGTCCAGTCTTAGCGGGTACAGCTCCGTCGCCGACAGATCGTTTGAAGAATTCCGTTGCATCGCTTTGAGAGCGACCGCTAAACTTGCCGTCGCTTTTCATTGATCGCAAACTGGTGAATCCTGACTTTGGTGCGAAGAACGTAAAGCATGGGCTACCGTATAGAAGGCTTTGACTATCTGCGAGCAATCATGTCTATCTTTGTTGTCGTTTGGCACACGGGTGGAGCTGGACACTCGCTCATAAACTCTAAGACCGAGCACCTTGAGCATGTTTTTACGGTATCTGACTTTGTCAATTTCCACCTGCTCTTGTTGGCAGTGCCGACGTTCATCTTCATGTCAATATTTTTGTATGCCACGAAACCGATTGCCACTACCAGATTGAGAAAAAGTCTTGTTCGGGGATCCATTCTGCTTACCTTTTGGCCAAGCGTAATGATTCTCTACATAGGAGGTTACCAAGCGATTCTTGCTATGGTCCCCGACTCTCCAGTCGGATTCATTTACGTTGTACTAAGAGCTGGCAATACAAATTACTACTTCTTCTCTAGCCTAATGGTCTGCCTTTTCACTGCGCACATATTCCTGCTTCTAAACCCTCGCGTAAAACTCTTACTCTTCTTGTTTTCCGTCGCCTTGTTGGCATCCTTGCCTGAGCTTACAAGGTGGACACGATTTCCCCAATTAAGTGCATACTGGAGTCCACTAAACTTTATTGCGATTACGTTTGCCGCTGTCTTGACAGCCCAGAACAAGGACCTGATTTTACGAAACAGACGAGCCCTCTTAGCCCTCTCATTTTTTTTGTACGTTCTCTTTTCCGTACTTGAGTGGAGGTTTTCGGTAGGAGAGATATTTTTCGCCGGTCAAGGGTATGCGCTACCGATATATACGCGAACGTCCCTGATGTTTGCCGTGTTTGCACTTATCGTTATCGCTTTGGATCCAAGGATAAAGTCAGTAGGTTTAGTCAAGTATATGGCCACGTATTCATTGGGTCTTTACTGCCTCCATCCATTCTTGATAAGTCCGGCTCGAAAATTTGTGGCGATGATAGTTCAAAATGAAACCGTGTCTTTATGTGCGTCGCGGCTACTTGTTGTCCTATCTTCGTATGCCATAGCGATGTTCCTTCGAAGGTACTATCTCAGGGATGAGGTTGTTGTCTGAAGCCGCTCGTCCACGGTGTTGATTCTTGCCAATAGAGTATCGCGAAGATCTCGCATTTTAATTTCGTTTGTTTCTATTGATGAGGCCTGCCCCAGATGCCCTAAAGCGTTGTGTCCATGGTGGATGCGATAGGTTCGGCGGTGGCAGCTGACACAAAAGCGAGCTCTGCGCGGCGCAACTTGCCTAGAGATCGACGGGTGCGCAAGCACGCGTCTGCGGTATTCCTTCAGAGTGGCTTATGTGTTTCGGAGACGTTTTCCAGTGTTGATCGTTGTTCGGTAGCGTGTTGAGGATCGTGCTCAGCTTTCACAAGGCAACCGTGAATCTCACATTCTCCTGTTTTCAAGCCGCTAGCAGGCGTGGGTAGGGAGCCTTGAAACGCGTTGATGTAAGTTTCGCAATGTTGGAAGACTTTGCGGACACAGGATCGTCCGCCTTTCGTTTTCGCTTGCCTGACGCACGGCGGGAGTCGTAGTTAATCGGTGCGACTCAGACTACCTCCGAAATCTATCCGGGATTCAATTTTTCGGGTCGCGGCAACTCCGCCAGAAACGCACTCACTGACACTGACTCGAATGCTTTGACTGACCTCAGCATCTCAACTTTCCGAGCGTTGACAACTTCGGGTCACAACAAATTCCACTACGAGACTCTATTGAATGCCGGAGGCGATTTCCCTCATCATATCGGTCGCGGTCCTTCTGGCTGCGATTTCGATCGTAAAGCGAAAGTGTCGGCGTATTCCAGCGTTGGAGACGAGGCGTCGGCTACTGCTGCGGTTTGTCTTTATTTGGGCATGCGTTGCGGCCGCCCATATGTACATCTGGGGGCCCACGGGGCTATCTTATGATGGTTTAGGGCACGATCGAGAGGCAAGGGTAGTCGCTCGGTCATTAGGTTCAGGGCTGCCGACTTCCCTATCCGAGTATGTTGGGAATCCCGGCTTCCGACTGTATTTGGCGTTGTTCTACACCGTGACGAACGCCAGTCCGGCTGCCGTCTACGCGGTAAACGCCTTCTTAGGTTTCTTCGGGCTGCTGTCTGTTCTGGAGGCCGTTTGCATCACAAGCCGCACACAGGAACTCCCCCGCTGGGCCGTCCGCTTGGTATTTGGGCTTCCCACTGCATTAATGTGGCTGCCGTTGATACTAAAAGAGGGTCCGGTCGTTTTCGGCATTGGGACACTGCTGAAGGCGTATGCGCAATGGCAGTCCGGTGATCAACTTCAACGTGTGGCGAAACGAAATGCCTTGGGATTTTCGTTTCTGTTTCTGCTTCGTCCTCATATTTGTTTGGCATGGATTATGGCATTGGCGATCGGGACGGTGACGCACGGCAAAAGTGTCCGCAAGTCGATCATAATTGCTGTCGTCTCGATCCCACTGGGGATTGGTGCGCTTTACGGATTCCAAGCCGTCAATTCTGGTTTTGCTGACGAGATCGCAGAGTCTGGTACAGATGCTCTGGATAATTTCCAACAGCACAGCGCAGGAATGGGAAACACGGGGATGTCAGCAGGCGGCGGAGGTGCGAGCAATTTCCTGACAGGGCTGAACGTCGTTCTGTTTAGTTCAATGACCTTCGCCAGCAGCGGTTTGCCGTGGTTGATCTTCGGATTGGAAGGTACCATTTGTACGATGGTCGCCCTATACCAAGGACGGAAGAACTTTAGATTCGCGAAGCAGTTCGGAATCTATATCAGCTGCATCTATGCCATGATCCTTATGGCTGTTTTTCTTGGGGCGATGTACAACATGGGTCTCGCTGTGCGGCAACGCCTACAGGTTGTGCCTGCCATTTTAGTTGTCGCAATACTCCCTGCTGTTCTGAACAGGCCCGTTGTGCCAAGACATGAAACGTCGGCACGTTGAAGAGATCCTTACTAGTTGGCGCTTACCCTAATTCGGTTTCTGCGTTTCGCGGTGATCTCATACGTGAAGCTTTACACGCCGGTAATCATGTGACCGTAATGACCGCAGCCGCTTCAGTGGAAGTCCAAGCGGAGATTGAGGCAACTGGTGCCTCGTTCGAACCCTATCCAATCCAACGCAATGGTCTGAACCCTCGATCAGATCTGACGACTTTGCGGCATCTACGGCGACGGTTTCTGGAATTGAAGCCAGACGTGATACTTGCCTATACCATCAAGCCCGTGATCTGGGGAGGGATTGCCGCCAGACGTTGTCCCGATGCTCGTTTTTTTGCATTGATCACAGGATTGGGATACGCGTTTCAACGTGGTGGCTTGAAGCGAAATTTGCTCAACTCGATCGTCATCAAATTGTACCGCTTCGCACTGCAGAGGGCAGAAGGAGTTATCTTTCAAAACAGTGATAACCGCGACCTGTTTGTCAGCAACAAGATCGTCAACGCGGACAAGTGTCATGTCGTCAACGGCTCGGGCGTCAACGTTGCGGAATTCGCAGTCCAACCCTTCAGCGAAGGCGCACCACGTTTTCTGCTGATTGCCCGACTGCTGGGCGAAAAGGGAATTCGTGAATATGTCGCGGCAGCGGAGGCTGTGAAACAGCAGTATCCGAACGCCGAGTTTGACCTCGTGGGGCCCGAAGATCCGTCTCCCGACGGCATTCCCAGATGCGAAGTCGATCGCTGGCACGACAACGGAATCATCCATTATCGTGGTGCCACCAACGATGTCAGACCGTTCCTCAAAGACTGCCACATTTATGTGCTTCCGTCTTATCACGAAGGCATGCCACGCACTGTCTTGGAAGCGATGGCAATGGGCCGCCCCATTCTGACGACCAATGTCAGCGGGTGCAAAGAAACGGTTGTCGATGGACAGAATGGCTGGCTGGTGCCGCATGCCAATGCGGATGCGCTCGCGGAACGCATGATCTGGTTCATTGAAAACCGCGACCAATGGCAGGCGATGGGAGATGCCAGCCGACAGATCGCGGAAGAGAAGTTTGATGTACGGAAAGTGAACGCGCAAATGCTGAAGATTTTGGGAATCGGGGGGGAAGGCGAAGTTGGGAATGGGGAAGTTGGGAATGGAGAAGTTGGGAATGGAGAAGTTGGGAATGGAGAAGTTGGGAATGGGGAAGTTGGGAATGGAGAAGTTGGGAATGGAGAAGTTGGGAATGGGGAAGTGGGGAATGGAGAATAAGGGGACTTGCTGACTCTCGTTTTTTATGTGCAGCCCAATTCGCGGGGGTTATCGAAATCAGACCGCGAATGGACGCGAATGGACGCGAATGGACGCGAATCAACACGAAGATGCAGCCTTAAATTTGTGTTCATTCGTGTTTCAAGACGTATACCACATCGAATCCGCTAGCGGCAGTGTTTTCTCGGCGGAGACCGCCGAGCTACGAAAACGCACCACAGGAATGACAGTCATGGTTTCGTGTATTTCGTGTTTTTCGTGGTTATCTCACTGTCGCTATCCCGTGAACGGCGACAACATTTTCCGCACCAACAACTTTCCCCGAAGGATCAAATGTCTCAGCGACCAGCGGAAGAGTCAGTGATTCAAAAATCAATCTTTGATCGCGTCGCCGCCAGCCTGCTGTTGCTGATCTTCGCACCAGTCCTGGTCGTTTGTGGCCTGCTGGTCGCACTGTTGCTTGGTCGACCAGTTTTCTTTCGCCAGGCGAGACCGGGGCTGCACGGCAAAATGTTTTGCATGTTAAAGTTTCGCACCATGCTGAATGCTGTCGACGAAAATGGAACCCCACTTCCCGACGCGCAGCGGCTGACAAGATTCGGTGGGTTTCTCCGCGCCTGCAGTCTTGACGAATTGCCGGAGTTGTGGAACGTGCTGCGTGGTCAAATGAGTCTGGTTGGACCTCGACCTTTGCTGGTTGAGTATCTTCCCAAATATAGTCCGGAACAGGCTCGACGCCACGACGCCAAACCGGGCATCACCGGTTGGGCTCAGGTGAATGGGCGGAACGCGATCAGTTGGGAAAAAAAGTTTGAACTCGACGTTTGGTATGTTGAGCACCAAAGCCTGATGCTGGACCTGAAGATCCTGTGTATGACTCTGTGGCAGGTGGTCCGTCGAGATGGCATCAGCGCCACGGAACATGTGACCATGCCACCATTCGAAGGCACCGCAGAAGGCACCGCAGCGGAAGCAGATTCCGTGGAGGAACTCAGCCCATGAGTGATTCGGTGTACGTCGTTGGAGCTGGTGGACACGCCAAGGTCGTGATTCGCGCGTTGCTGGCATCCGGTAGCAAGGTAGCGGGTGTATTCGATGATCGAGCCGATCTTCGGAACACACTAATTCTGGGCATCCCCGTGATTGGCCTGATTGATGATCTCTCACAGCACCCCGCACTTCCGGTTGTGGTGGCTATTGGTGACAATCGCACTCGCCAAGTCATCGTGCAACGGCTGGACGTCGAATGGACCACCGTGATTCATCCCTCAGCCATCGTTGACGAAACCGTGAAGATCGGCCCCGGGAGTGTGGTGATGGCGGGGGCCGTCATTCAGGTCGATACGGTCATCGGTGACCATGCGATTGTGAACACCGCAGCGTCAATCGACCATGATTGTGTGATCGGTGCATTCAGTCACATCGCCCCCGGTGCTCATCTGGCCGGCGAATGCCGCATGGGTGATGGAGTTCTGGTGGGTGTCGGGGCGGCCGTCTTACCGCAGGTCCGCCTTGGTGCGTGGTCAATCTTGGGGGCCGGGGCCGTAGCCAATAAAGACATTCAGGAACATAAAATCGCGTTCGGTGTGCCGGCAAAGGTTCGCGAACGTTGATTTCCTCCAAAACGTGCCTCAATCGAGAAGGTCGAGTTCGGCAAAGAAATCAGCGACGACGTGGGTAAAGCCCCGTAAAACGCGGCCTCCACCAATCGTGGCTTCCCGATCGAAAACCGTATACTGGCTGGGCGTGGTGTAGCCCGCGACGCTGCGGTCTTTGCAGTCCACCATCCAGACCAGTTGCACGCCCGCATTAAAAGACTCGATGCGTTTTATGAAAGTAGCCCACGTTGCTCAGGAGTCAGGGGTGGGGTTGGCTCGGTGCGGTAGTCGATGGAGAGGTTATAGCGGGCGCGATCGTAGACGGTGGTGAAGACTTCTTGCAAGTCGACCGCTACGTCGTCGTCGCCTTGCTTGAGTGGGATTGGCAGCTTGGGGAGTTGCTGGCTGAGCATCCAACTGTAGACGTTGCATGTGGGACGCCGATCCGCACGTGAGACGATCGCGTGATATTCGCCCGGCGGCAATTCTCCCACGACCGGTGGTGACTCTCCGCCACGCAGTAGGTCGATTTCTACCAAGTGGCTTTGGCTTGAGATGAGTTGTTGCCTTTTGTTTAGGTACTCGCGTCGTCCAGCTCCCGGTCGCTTATTCGCGGGCGACAACACCTCGATGACGGTGACGACTTCCATCGATTCGTGGTGCCGAATAACAAGGTATGCCTCTCGGTGTTCTGTTGGCATTGGCAGCAGGCACTCGGTTGCCGTCGGGACACCTTCTTGAGACGTCTCGATCCCACTCGCGATACTGGAGTCTTGCGCCAGAATCGCAACGTCCGCCTGTCGCGAGAGCGTTGAGGGCTGTTCGCCATCCGCGTATTCGACGTAGACTCGTCGTTCGACTCGGACGACGTAGTCAGCACCAAGTGACGATGAGAGCGATTCGCGAATTGTTGTGATAAATGTCGTATGGAAATCTTCCCACTCGTTGCCTTCGAGAAAAGGGTCCATTCCGGGAAAGGGAGAGGGCATCGGGGGTGACTCCGGTGGTTTGCGTGGGACTTCTTCTATTCTAGCCGCGCATAGCCAGCACGCGAACGGCAATTTCGACTACGGTTCGGTTTTAGGAATCGAGGAGTTCGAGGTCGGTGAAAAAAAGCAGCGACTGGGCTAGTGAAGCCGGGCAGGACCTGAGAGCAGTGTACTTATTCTCGCGAACGCATTTGGCTCGCGGGAGCCGCCTTTCTGCCATCAAAAGGGTCGTCCCGCGGCCACAAGTCAGCGAAATTCGCTGTCGCAAACACTCTCCATCTCCCTATAGTACGGCAGCCAGCCTGCAGTCGTCCAGGACACAATCCACCAAAGTCACTTCATGCCGAAGATCCAACCGATGCGTTCACGGGAGTTATCCAGCCGGCTTTACTTGTCGGCCCCGCATATGTCGGGTGCGGAAAAACAATTGCTGATTGAGGCCTTCGACTCGAATTGGATCGCGCCGCTGGGGCCGCATGTCGACGCATTTGAAAAGGAGTTCGCGGAACGGACTCATCGAAGTCAGGCTGTCGCCACCAGCAGCGGCACTGCGGCGCTACACTTGGCGTTGCGGCTGCTAGGCATCGTCGCCGGAGACGATGTGTTCGTGTCCAGCTTTACCTTTGTGGCGACGGCGAACGCCGTGGCCTATCAGGGCGCGAATCCGGTCTTCATCGATTGCGATGAGGAATCGTGGAATATGGATCCGCAGCTTCTCGAAAAAGCACTGCAGGCCGCCGCGACAAGTGGACGGCTTCCCAAAGCAATCATCGTGGTCGATGTGTTGGGGCAGTGCGCCGACTATGATCGCATCGTCGAAATTGCCCGGCGATACGAAGTTCCCGTCATCGAAGATGCAGCCGAAGCTTTGGGGGCGACCTACAAGAATCAACCGGCCGGTTCCTTTGGCGATATCGCCTGTTTTTCCTTCAACGGCAACAAGATTATCACCACCAGCGGCGGCGGCATGCTGGTGTGCGACAACAAAGATTGGGCGGATCGAGCACGCTATCTGGCAACTCAAGCTCGTGAACCAGCACCGCACTACGAACACGTGGAAGTCGGGTATAACTATCGGTTAAGCAATCTACTGGCCGCCGTCGGTCGAGGACAATTGAGTGTCTTGGATGATCGAGTCAACCGAAAACGGGAGATCTTCGATCGTTACCTGCACGAAGTTGGTGGACTGCCCGGAATCACCATGATGCCCGAGCCCACGGGTTACCGTTCCACCCGCTGGCTGACAGCCATGCAGGTGGACGAAAGCCAGTTCGGGGCGAACCGCGAAGACATTCGACTGGCTTTGGAAGCCAGGAACATCGAATCTCGACCGGTTTGGAAACCCATGCATCAGCAGCCCGTGTTTCAGTCCTGCGTCGCGCACACCAACGGTGTTTCCGATCGCCTGTTTACACGCGGACTGTGCCTGCCCAGCGGTTCGGCCATGACGGATGAACAACAGTCGCAGGTGATTGAAACAATCATTGCCTGCCGCTGATTTGACAGGCTCCCGTTTTTTAGTCGTGTCGCGGCTGGCTGGTTGTTCGTTTGACCCGACTCGCAGAGAAGGCTTATGACTCCTGCACTTTGTGCAGGAGCCTCCTCTTCGAGTCGGGTCAAACGACGGTTCGCACTTGCGCTAGACGCCGAACAGGGACCGGTGACTGTCGTCACCGGCAAAAGTCTGCCGTCCCGCTGGGACGAAATCAATTCAACCTCATTCAGATTAAACAAATTTCATGTCACGAATTCTTGTCACCGGCGCGGCCGGATTTATTGGCTTCCACACGGCGCAGAAATTGCTTGCGCGCGGCGACGAAGTTGTCGGGCTGGATAATCTCAACGATTACTACTCGGTCCAGCTAAAACGAGACCGCTTGGCGCAGTTGAATCAACTCAACGGTTTTCAGCACGCCAACGTGGCATTGGAAGACAAAGAAGGCGTGGCGTCCCTGTTTGCGAACGGCGGCTTCAAGGGCGGCTTCAAGGGCGGCTTCGATAGCGTCATCCATTTGGCGGCTCAGGCAGGAGTCCGTTACTCACTGGAAAATCCGCACGCCTACATTGATTCCAACCTGGTTGGCTTTATCAATATTCTGGAGGCCTGCCGCCACAACAGCATCGGCCATTTGTGTTATGCCTCCAGCAGTTCGGTTTACGGTGCTAATAAGAACAAGCCATTCAGTGTTGAGGATCGAGTCGACTTTCCTGTGAGTCTGTACGCGGCCACGAAAAAAGCGAACGAGTTGATGGCTCATACATACAGCCATTTGTTCGAATTGCCCACGACCGGCCTGCGGTTCTTTACCGTGTACGGCCCTTGGGGACGTCCCGATATGGCGATGTGGTTGTTCACGGAAGCCATCTTGAAGGGGGAACCGATCAATGTCTTCAACCACGGCAAAATGCGGCGAGACTTTACCTTTGTCGACGATATCGTGGAAGGCATCATCCGAGTTCACGACAACGTGCCGCAGGCTAATCCTGACAAAGATCCGCTCGACGATTCAACAACCGCTGCTCCGTACAAAATCTACAACATTGGTAACAATCAACCGGTGGAATTGATGTACATGATCGAAGTGCTGGAACAATGTCTCGGGAAAACGGCCACCAAGAACATGATGGACATTCAGCCCGGAGACGTGCCCGAAACATTCGCCAACATTGACGCTCTGCAGCTGGATGTCGGCTTCCGGCCAGCCACGCCCATCGAAACCGGCATCGAGCGTTTTGTGGACTGGTATAAGTCCTACCATTCCATTCGATAGCCCTATAACGCATCTTTCTTCGTTCACACCTCCATTGGATAAACAATGACTCAGTTAGTTTCCGCATTGAAATCAGCCGCATCACTGGCCGAGAAAATTGACAACAAGACCGCTCAAATCGGGATCATCGGGCTGGGATACGTTGGCTTGCCCCTGATTAGCGCATTCACAAATGCCGGTTACCGATGTATCGGCTTCGACGTTGATCAAAAGAAGATTGATGAACTGGCGGCAGGTCGCAGCTATATCAAGCACGTGGCATCGGAAACCGTCGCTGATTGGGTCAAACGCGACGTGCTGGAACCGACGTCCAACATGGAACGCCTGTCAGAAGCCGATGTGTTGATGATCTGCGTCCCCACCCCCTTGACCGATAGTCGCGACCCGAATCTGGACTATGTAATTTCGACGGCGCAGGCCATCGCTGCGACACTTCGACCGGGGCAACTGGTCGTGCTCGAAAGTACGACTTATCCCACAACGACTCGTGACGTGATGGTTCCAATTCTCGGCAAAAACCAGCATCACCTGAAGTGTGGCGAAGACTATTTTGTGGCGTACAGTCCAGAACGTGAAGATCCCGGCAATGCGGACTACACGGCTGCAGGGATTCCCAAAGTTGTGGGTGGCTATGATGAAGTCAGCGGCGAATTGGCCGTAAAATTGTATTCACAGGCGATTGTCCAGGTGATACCGGTCGCCAGTGCGGAGATTGCAGAAGCCTGCAAGATTTTGGAGAACACTTATCGAGCGGTGAATATTGCTCTGGTCAATGAACTCAAAACACTCTTCGACCGGATGGACATTGATATCTGGGACGTCGTGGATGCTGCCAGTACCAAACCGTTCGGATTTCAGGCTTTCTATCCTGGACCGGGGCTGGGCGGGCACTGTATTCCGATTGATCCGTTTTACCTCACGTGGCTGGCTCGACGGTACGGCCTGAGCACCCGCTTCATTGAGCTTGCCGGGGAAGTGAACGCTCTGATGCCGCGATACGTGATTTCGCAACTGGCTGAATTTCTGAACATGCAGGGCAAGCCAATCCATGGCACAAAAATCTGCCTGCTGGGAGTCGCCTACAAAAAAGATGTCGACGATCCTCGGGAAAGTCCGTCCTTTGAACTGATCGAGCTGCTTCGGGCCCGTGGGGCGGAACTGACGTACAATGACCCCCACATTCCGATGCTGCCGAAAATGCGACACTACGACGTTCCGGAGATGAGCAGCACAGAGCTGACCCCGGAATTTCTGGCAGCACAGGATTGTATTTTGATCGCCACGGATCATTCGAAGTACGATTACGATTTCATTGTACAGCATTCCAAAATGGTGTTGGACACACGAAACGCCACGAAGCACGTTTCGGACGGCCGCGAGCGGATCTTCAAAGCGTAAACGCAAGAGCGAATGAACGGCTGAGCCAATGAACAAAACGGGGGCGCTCATGTGTCCGCCGTTTTTTTGCTGCGCGGTGGATAAACCGCACTCGGCCTCACACAGAGATTCGTTCGACGATGTTGCGCGTTACTTTTCGTTGACGGCGATCGTAGAGTCTCGTTGTTCTCGGATCGGCATGGCCAGCCAGATTCTGGACATCTTCCAGCGGCACGCCCTGACTTAGCAGATCCGTGATGGTGGCCACTCGGAACGAATGCGGTGACAGCCGAGACGGTAGACCAGCGTCTCGCATCCGACGTTTAACCATTCGAGTCATGTCGCCGGCGGCCATCGCGTTTTGCGTGAGCGTTTTGGTTTTTCGGATCGCCGTGCGAAACAGCGGCGATGATTTGTCGGCATGTTCCATCTCGCCTGCAGCAAGGTAGGCTCCAATGAACTGCTGCAAGTCGTGGCGAACGGGAATCTCACGCGACTTGCCACCCTTCTCGGCGAACCGCAAACAGTACTGATCGCCAAGGTCATAGAAGTCGCCGCGTCGAAGCGTGGCATTTGCACGTAAACCCTGACATGCACCCAATTCGGCCTCGGTGCAGTCATGCCCCTGCTGCCGCGCGCAATCACGCCACGTTTCAAAATGAGCGGTGGAGGAATCGACCAGAACTCCGTCGACATCAAAAATGCCTCCAAATGTTGGGGAAGGCATGGGGCGTTGTTGAGCTGCGGGTGATGGATCGAGATACTTCGCTCAGTTTGTACCAACTGACTCTCAACTCAGGAAAGGGTGGGCGGCCGAATTTCTGGATGCACCGCTCCACACGACGCAATGAAGATTGGAATCATGGCAGATATTCACGACAACGTGGATAATCTGCGGCACGCGATTGGACGATTCAACGCCGAAGGTTGTGGCCTGATTTTGTTAGCCGGAGATCTCGTGTCTCCGCTGGTTGTGCCCTCCATGCGAAAATTGACGGGTCGAGTCGTCGCGTGTTTTGGTGACAACGATGGCAATCGCCGAGGGATTATCGGAGGCATGAAGATTGTCGGTACGATCGGCCACGGACCATTTTGCCACCAGACGCACGACGGTCTGAAGATCCTGATGGCCCATCAGCTGAACGAAATCCGAGACAACCTCGGCGACGAAGACGTTGTCGTCTTCGCGCACACACATCGACCCAGCATCGTCGAAGACAAGCACGGACGACTCTTCATCAACCCGGGTGAAGTTGGCGGTTGGATGTTTCGCAAGCCGACCGTAGTGGTGCTGGATTCCGTCACCAAAAAAGCCGAACTGATCGACTTGCCACCGATGCCTCCCGGAGTGTTCATTCCTGAACCCGGCTAAGAGTCGAGAGGCAAGGCATGCGGGGGAGAGCCCCCGTGGTCGTTCCTCGACTGCCCCCCGCAGATTTCACCAAGCTGTCGATTGAGTGAGCGGCACGGCGCTCGCCCAATGGCACCAGCTTTGTTTATGCGACTTGTTCGTAGTCCCGCCTTTAGGCGGAATTTGCATGGAATTCCGCCTAAAGGCGGGACTATCAACCTAAAGCTAGCGCCGTGCCGCTCATGAATTCCTGCTAAATCACAAGCGAACAGCTCGAACTTTCTGGAAGTTCGAGCTGCTTGAGATTCCGTTGTCAGCACCAGTGTGAGTGTGGTGGAATGGACTATTCTGGCATCAGTGCTGAACGCAGCGAACAGCGCGGCTTAGCGTTGCCTTCTTCGGTCAGAATTCGCGTCAATTCTGTGCGAATGTGTCGCAGCGAGGCCGGGTACTGCAGGACATGCGAAGACAGTGGGTCGTTGCGGAGCAGGTTGATCTGAGGCTCAGTCAGCAAGGTTAGAACCGGGGCGTCCACCATATCGTTTAGGTCATCCACCAAGGTAATGATCTCTTCCGGATTCATGCCAGAACCTGAAATCAACACGGCAGCGGGTTTCATTCCGAGCACCACAGCCACGGCGTTTTCTGCTGAGATTGCCGCGCGACAGGGGATGTCGTGCCGACGCAAATAGGTCCGAAACGTGTTGCGTTCAGGAGCGTGGACGGCCACCAATAGCACTTCTGTTTCCGGTGCTAAGACTGAGTCTTCAACGCGACCATCAACCTTGGGAAGTGGTGCTCCCGTAAGTGAATTTGCCGACTTCGGTTTCAGTCGCTCCATCCGTGACGCGGTCGCAAGCTCGTGCTTGCTACCATTCGTTTCAGTATTCTCGTTCATTACCGCTCCAGAATCTAAATTATCAAGGTCAATTTGTTCAGGCGAATCTTCTACGAACTTTTTGTCCGAAGAAGTGGGTGGGTTCATGTCGGCGTCGGCAGGTGTGTCAGAATCCGCCGCATCAAGTAACCCTTCCGGCATGGCCGGATAAACGCTTGTCACCGTGGGAATCGCATCTCCTGAGATCACATCATCGTCTTCTGAGTCGAAGAATTTGTCTGCCATCGTCTCACCCCTGATGGCAGTGTCTGCGTGCGAATATTCGGCCCGCTCCGTCGTGACCACTCGCTGCCCAGAGTCTTCATCCGATGGCTCATATTCACCGGGGGAAAACATCAACTCTGCAGACGAATCATTCGACGAGGAATGTTCATCCGCACAGCTCTGCATGAGTTTGTTGTATAAGCTGTCTGGCACCGCCGCTGCATCGCTTTCTTCAGGCACCCAATCGTCTGCGTCCCAGTTGTCGGACGGAAGATCTTCCGCATCAAATTGTTCAGATTCGGCGAGACCAATTCTGTCCGACATTCTCGCGACCGTGTGCCCTGAGTCCAGAACTTCCTCCGCAGGATCAGATTCTTCGTCCAGTTCTTCCACAGCGATCGAATCTGGTTCTGAGTCTGAATCCAATTCGGCTGCCAACAACGCTCGCCTTCGTCGCCAGCTGCGGCTGGCGACGAAAAACAGTCGTTCGAAGGTCGCCATCAGGCGTGCCGGCATCCATTGCTCAAAGCTGTTTCGCCAGACTTTCGCCAGACTCAACTCTCTCGTTCTGCTATGGATACTCATGCGGCAAAATCGACCTGCAGAGACGGGATAACGCAATGGAACGCGACTGACAACGTCGAAAACTTTTGGAGGATCAACGCTGTATTGTTCGGAGCATGCCGACGTAACACAACAAAAATGAACGGGAAATTCGTGTCAGGCAAAGACTGCAACTGACGATCGCTGACCGGTGATAAACAGTCCACGCCGTGATTGTTCACGGCGTGGCCTTAATGATTTAGAAGCGATCAATTCGGCCACTGCGGCTATCGACGAGCGATAGAAGTGACTTTCTGCAGATCGTCTTCGTCCACTCGCAACACAATCGTTCTGCCAGCGACCAAAGGCTGAGTGTGATTCGCGGCCAAAGTCTTGCCTTCACGTGTGAACTGCAAACGCACTGGATAGCGATATTCTCGCTCAGCGTCCTGCAGTGGAACGCGGAAAGATCGCACGGTGCCGGTTGTCGACATTTTCTGGCCAGCAAGGTAAACGACAGCGTCTTCTGGTACTTCTAAAACCAGAATTGCGTGGTCTGGCACTTCTGCTCGGAAAGTCCGAACCAGCGGACGTTGCTCAGGTGCCGGTTTCTCCACAACAGGTGCGGGCTTTTCAACCGGTGCTGGTTTCTGCACAACAGGCGCGGGCTTTTCAACCGGTGCCGGTTTCTGCACAACAGGTGCGGGCTTTTCAACCGGTGCTGGCTTCTGCACAACAGGTGCGGGCTTTTCAACCGGTGCTGGCTTCTGCACAACCGGTGCTGGCTTTT
>JBDNHJ010000316.1:0-2955 GCA_041688835.1 Fuerstiella sp. | reverse complement strand
GCGAACGAACGCTGGCCAACAATCTGTCATGGCTGCGACGTGTGGCCGTCAGCCTGCTCAAGCACCACCCCTGCAAAGACAGCGTCAAAGGAAAGCAACAAAGAGCAGCATGGAACCATCACTTCCTCGCGCAAGTACTGCGTTTTAACTGACCAAACTTCGCGCCCCCTCTGGCTGGAGTGCCCGTTCCGTTAGTGCCCGACTATGGCTTTTGAGCCCGGCTGACGTGACCCAAGTTCCATTGTAGAGGGCAGATTAATGTCGCACCCAAAAATATTACTGATGCTTCGATAGAGGTGTGCAGGAACTCGAAGAAGTTCTTCCCCTGCTTTTTGCAGGTCGCAATGGCTGTCCACATGCGTTCGTGATATCGCTGACCGGCTTCGCTGCGTGTGCCCTGAGTGATGCGGCGGTCAATCACGCAGTGACGAATTTGCTGTTCAGAATGGTTGTTCGTCGGTTCCACGCCATCGTTCAGCAGGAAGCGAAAATAATCCTGAGACTCGTCGTACGCGCTGCCGTCGGTGACATCCACGATTGCGAATCGCGCAGCAAGGTTGGCTGCCTCGCGCGAATCCGGCGGGTTGCGAACAATGTCGAGAAATCGATTGCGATGCGTGATCATCGAGCGATGAAAACCCGCGTCACTCATCTCATCGCGACTGTGCCAAGCCGAGAACAGGCGTCGCGATCGATCCAGTAACTGCTCGGCCCACGCTTGTGTGGCTTCGTCCGAGTGCTTCATCAGGAAGCGAATCTCACGTATCAAATGTGCCCAGCAGTACTGGGCTTTCACTTCGAAATTACACGCGAACGAACAATTCGCCGAGAAGTAATCAAGATTCAGATACCCTTTGAATTCGTCGCCGACCAGCTTCTCTAAAACGGCTCGCGAACGGCTGGTGGCGATATGGAAGACCGTCAGAGCGGCAGAACTGATACACCAGACCCAGCTCTTTTTGCCATTGTTCTTGAAGCTCGTCTCATCGCTGCCCAGTTGCGGCTGCTGAGGAATCGCGGCCGCCACTTCTTCATACGCGGCGGCCAGAGAACCAGAAATGGTTCCGGTGAAAAAATAAGGACATGCACTGTAGGCTGATTGCAGATAGGTCACGAATTGCTTGATAAATCTCGTACGGGGTCGCGTTAGCCGCTGCAGGCGTTCAGGTTGCTGAGCTTCTTGACGCCACGCGATTCCGCCATGCGGTTGATTTCCGAGCGCTTTGTCGCGAACACTGTCCCGAAGATGCGACTGCGGTCTCGCAGCTTTTCAAGGCGATGTTGCCAGAAATCGGGACTGCTGCCGAGCCGTCCCAGAATCCCGGCGACCTCTTTCGGAACACAAGCCTTGCCCGTTCGAAGTAACCGGCTGCTCCAGTCCAGCAACTGCAAATAGCCAGCCAAATTCATGTGTGCAGAAATACCCGCTCGGATCCCGCCGTGTTCGCGTCGATCCTCAGTCGGCACCAACCCAAAGGCTTCATCTTCCAGCGGCGACTCGTGCTGCGTGCGATCCTGCGGCTGATCGGCCACTTTCTGCAACGTACCCTGTTCGCGGCAATGATCCACGCGAGCTTTCACCGATGGAGAATGCAGGGGACACTGTACTTTTCAATAAAGTAGAATGCCCCACTTTTTCACGAAAATGACTAGCCCAATCCCCAGCAACCAAGCGGGCCATTGGTTCAAATCAGTGGTTCACGGCACCAGAAGGAGACGCGCGAGGACTTCGCTCGGCACTGCGATTGAGAACTGCCCACCTTTTTCGTCCACAGTGTTCCTTATGATCACGCCGCGAAGGATCTGATTGGGACTTGCTTTCGCATCGACTACGACGCCACCACTGAATCCCGCAGGCAAATCAACCGGAAACAGATACAGGTGCACCGGCGGGTCGGCCTTCGATAATCGCACTGACGCATTTGCCACACTGGTCCGGATTACGGTTGGGCTGACACCAGTGTTTTCCGACACTCCATAGAGTAGGGGGACTCCGATGAGAGTCACCGGAGAAAGGGTGGTTAGTCCGGAGTCTTCCGTTACCTCAGGCAAATGGCGGCCCGTAACAGTCTTGACCAACTCGTGGTCTTGTCGCACCTTCAGGACCGAAAGGTCTACGTCCGAGAAGTGCGTCCACTGGCTCCCTTCTGATTTCAGGTTTTCCACGGGCACTCTCATACCGTGCGTGGAGTCCCGGGAGAAGACGGCGACCATCCGCATCTCTCGTTCTCTCGCGAAGTGCCGCGCCGTCACCAGATAGTGGGCGTTTCGAAATTCAAATACGGATCCCGTCGCAAAATCCGTCGTGCCTTTCTCGTGGACGGCGAGAGCGATGACATCGTGACGAAACGAAACTGCTGCGGAAGACTCGGATTCCTTCGCCGGCGCGCCGTCACCCGGCTCCGCACGCAGTCCACTTAGAGGGAAACATGCTATCGCCGCCGCGACCAAGCCTAAATACCGACAGCCCATCCTTGCCTCCAAAGCCGCTCACTCACCGCGAGTCGAGCAGCCGATGCCACGTTAGTACGGAAGTATCGAGCCATCAATGGTAGCTTGGACAAACAAAGGCGTCGAGTACCGTATTCTGAGAACGGTTGGTTTGTTATTTTGTGAGTAAAGTTTTTGTTGAATTGAGCGAGTTATCAGGCACAAATTGAGTACAGTTATGGCCAGAGCACGGCGTGCGGATGAAGCTGGCGGGATTTACTCCGCGCTGAACCGGGGCACGCCCGGCAGTCGACAATTCGACCGTGAGGACGACCACGGAAATTGCTTGGACAATCAAAACGGCACTTGACAACCTTTGTTTCGCCCGACCAGCGTAGTGGTTTGTGAGCACTTAATTTCACGGTCAACCATCAAAGCTTCAACTCAGGCAACGACAAAAATTCTGTACTCGTAGGCGCAACACATTGATGACCATTCAAACAGCGACAATCGGTGACGTTCGCG
>JBDNHJ010000315.1:0-16832 GCA_041688835.1 Fuerstiella sp. | reverse complement strand
TCAAGGAAAAGCTGGCCGGAAATCAATCGCCGTCATTGATCAAACCGTGAACGGTTACGAATCGGTTGACCGTGGAATGATCCATGGCGTCGTAGTCCACTGCCTCTTCGACAGTGTCCATCACTTCCGGTTCCAGAATACGTGGAATCATTGTGAAGTCTCCACGGCCTACAGTTTGTGATACGACTTGTACCATTCTACGAATCGCTGAATTCCGGACTCAATGGATGTATCTGGTCGAAAACCAACGTCAGCCTGCAACGCATCAATGTCAGCGAATGTTTCCGGAACATCGCCAGGTTGCATCGGCTGCATGTTTTTGACCGCAGTGACACCCAAGCTTTTCTCCAACGTTTCGATCATATACATCAATTCCACGGGCTGGTTGTTGCCGATGTTGTAGATGCGATACGGGGCTTTCGTGATCGAATCGTCGGTCGACTCACCTTCACGAGCCGTAGGAATGTTGTCGTTCACTCGCACCACACCTTCCACGATATCATCCACGTACGTGAAGTCGCGTCGCATCTTGCCGTGGTTAAATACGTTGATCGGCTTGCCGTTCAGAATTGCTTCCGTGAACAGCCACAGCGCCATGTCGGGTCTGCCCCACGGACCATACACGGTGAAGAATCGCAAACCAGTGGTGGGCAGGTCGAACAGGTGGCTATACGTATGAGCCATCAGTTCGTTCGCCTTTTTTGAGGCGGCGTATAAGCTGATCGGGTGGTCGACGCGATCCGTAATGCGGAACGGCTTGTTTTTGTTGGCGCCGTAGACCGAACTGCTAGACGCGTAGGTCAGATGAGCCACGTTGTGATGACGACAGGATTCGAGGATGTTGACGAAGCCGACAAGGTTGGAATCGACGTATGCCTGAGGATTCTCCAGCGAGTAGCGAACGCCGGCTTGAGCTGCCAAGTGAATGACCGTATCGAATTGATGATCGCGAAAGAGCTGCGTCATCTGGTCGCGATCTTCGAGTCCCATTTTGACAAACGAAAACCCGTCGCGACCTTCAAGGGTTGCCAGCCGATCATGCTTCAATTGTGTCTGGTAGTAGTCATTTATATTGTCCAGACCAACCACCGTATCGCCACGATCAAGCAGTCTGGTGGCCGTGTGCATTCCAATGAATCCGGCAGCGCCGGTGACAAGAATCTTTGACATGAGTCGCTTTGTCTATCGTCTAGGAGGTTGGTCAGGGTTTGAATCATGGTCGTCGAATGATCCCGGTCGCGTCTGCACCATTGGATCGGTCGAGTTGCCTGTCTCTCGTGAGGTGGTAGACGTGTCTATCTCGCAGTGACCCCAATTTCGGTTCGATACCAGTCGATCGTTTGTTGCAGTCCTTCTTTCAAAGCAACCTTGGGATCCCAGCCTAAGACTTCGCGAGCCTTGGTGATATCGGGGCAGCGGCGTTGAGGATCGTCTTCTGGCAACGGCATGTTGGCGATTTTTGATGTGCTTCCGGTGGCAGCGATGATGACTTGAGCCAATTCCAACATGGTATTTTCGACAGGATTACCGATGTTGATGGGCCCGGTGTGGTCATCCTGGTCCATCAGTCGCAGCATGCCTTCGATCAGATCGCTGCAGTAGCAAAACGATCGCGTTTGCGTGCCTTCGCCATAGACGGTGATGTCTTCACCACGCAGGGCCTGCGTAATAAAGTTCGAAATCACTCGACCGTCGTTGGGGTCCATGCGGGGACCGTACGTATTAAAAATTCGAATGATGCGAATCGCGACACCGTGAGCTTGGTGGTAATTCATCATCAGTGATTCAGCGATGCGTTTGCCTTCGTCGTAACAACTGCGGGGACCGATCGGATTCACGTGTCCCCAATAGTCTTCTGTTTGCGGATGAACCAGCGGATCGCCATACACTTCGGAAGTTGAAGCATGCAGGATTCTGGCGTTGCAGCGTTTGGCCAGTCCCATCACATTCACCATGCCGACCGTCGACGTTTTGATCGTCTTGATGGGGTTGTATTGATACGCTTCAGGCGATGCCGGACAGGCCAAATTGAAAATGCGATCCACTTCCAGATAAAACGGATGCACGATGTCGTGACGGACCAGTTCGAAACGTTCGTGGTTCAACAAGTGTCGAATGTTCTCTTTGCGGCCAGTAAAAAAGTTGTCGAGGCAAATCACGTCGTCTCCGCGTTCAATCAGGCGGTCGCACAGATGACTTCCCAAAAAACCGGCACCACCAGTGACAAGTACAGTTGACATAAGAGCGTGATTTTCGTGTTCTGAACAACAAATCGTGTAAAAAAAGCGGCGACAATCGCTTATGGCCCGCAGATTAGACGACTGGGCAGACATTGGGAAGACACGTCAACGAAACGGAAAACACAGTGTTGACGCCGATTCGGTATCCCGCCAAAATCCCCAACGCACGGACGTAAAACCGCTCGTTGGCAAGACAACCGTTTTCCGGCAGGATGCCTGGAATGAACTCTCCAACTGTTTCTCTGCAGCAACTGCTGCCTACAGCAAATCTGAATCAACACTGGACCGATCCTGCAGCTGCCAACCAAGCCGCTCAGATTGTGGTCACAGGAGTCAAAGCCGACAGTCGGCGAGTCACGACTGGCGATGTCTTCGTGGCCGTTGCCGGAACGCAAACCGATGGCCATCAGTTTGTACGGCAGGCCGTTGCCAACGGAGCCGTCGCGGTTGTGACCGAAATCCCAATCGAAGGAATTTCGGTTCCGCAGTACGTCACACAATGTTCCGCCAGCCTGTTTGCGAAGCTGTGCATGACTCTAAACGTAGGCACGCATTGTCCCATCGTCTGCACGGGAATCACCGGCACAAACGGCAAGACAACAGCATCGTGGATGCTGCGATCAATCCTGCAAGCGGCTGGACTGCGCACCGGGCTGGTGGGAACGATCGAAACGGACGATGGCGTGCAATGCTCCGACTCGAACATCACAACGCCTGCGGCCGATGCCTTGGCCGCTCACATGCGACGGCTGATGGAACAGCGAGCCACGCATTCCGTGATGGAAATCAGCAGTCATGCGCTGGTGCAAAAACGTTGTGCGGGAATACGACTGTCCGCCGCCGCGATTACAAACATCACCCAGGATCACTTCGACTATCATCGCACGGTCGACGCCTATCGCATGGCCAAGGCGTCGATCGCCGAACTGCTGCATGCCGATGCTCCATTGTTACTGAACCTTGACGATCCAGGTTGCCAATTCGTCATGGATCGACTTGTGGGATCAGCGGGCGTCATTACCTTCGGTGTTGACAATCCGGAAGCAGAACTCCGGGCGACACTGCTGCAAAATAATCACCGATCACAGCGTGTGCGTTTAGAACTGGCTCAAGGCGATGCCGAAATTCGCCTGCGGATGATTGGCAGCCACAACGTTTCCAATTGCCTTGCGGCTGCAGGTCTGGCGGAACAGCTGGGAATCCGGCTGGCAGACATTATTGAAGGACTCGAATCGCTGCATGCGGTGCCAGGACGTCTAGAACGGATCGACGAAGGGCAGTCGTTTCAGGTACTGGTTGATTACGCTCATACGGCAGACGCCTTGGATCGCAGCTTGACCACGATTCGCGACTTCGTGCCGGGACGCCTGATTTGCGTATTCGGCGCTGGCGGTGATCGTGACCAATCCAAGCGTCCGAAAATGGGAGCAGCGGCTTCCATTGCCGACTATTGCATTATCACCAGTGACAATCCGCGCCACGAAAATCCGCAAGTCATCGCAGATCAAATTACCGCCGGCTGTCGCACGGAATACGAAGTTCAATTGAATCGACGCGAAGCCATCGCTCAGGCCTTCGATGTCGCTCAACCGGGTGATGTTGTCTTGCTGGCCGGTAAGGGCCATGAATCCGTTCAAGAAATCGGCGACCAACGTGCGAAGTTTGACGATCGCGAAATTGCGCGAACTCTACTGCAAGAAATGGCGGCATCTCAAACGGTCGCTGATCTTCAATCAAGATTTTCGCTGCCCAAATCAGCTTAAAAACACTTGCCTTGCTGCACCAAATACGGAATCACGGGCGACAGTGCGACGGTTGCAGAAATCGACGACATTTTGCAATCGCGGCGGAAACCGCAAGGTTTTTGAGTAAGGCAGAGAATCGTTAAACTTCAGCCGGTAAACAGTGACGACAAAATCAGTCGAGCCGAAGAAATGTCAGCACAATGGGTGAAGTTGGACTTATCCGTGAAATCGTCGGAAGACGATCTCCTAGTCAGCAGCAGGTCATACGTACGGCAAATCCTGCCGGTTCCATCATCTTTGGTTGGGAATGCTAACCCCACAAACTGAAGAGAAGGCTGACTCACAAATGTATCCGATAAGCGTCCAAGAATTTTCTGATCTCACCGGTGGCGTCGTATCTGGCCACGTGAATCTTGCCGCAAAACTTGACGGCACCGTCATCGACAGCCGTGACGTGCAGGCTGGAGATGTGTTTTTTGCGCTGCAGGGAACTCAGCAGCACGGCATTCACTTCGCCACTGCCGCGCTGCGTGACGGCGCAAATCTGATTGTGGTTGACGAAGCGGTCTCCTCACAATGTCCCTGCCCGCACATCAGCGTACCGGATGCCGAAATTGCGTTGGCGCAACTGGCAAACTGGAATCGCAAAGCCAGCGAAGCATTAGTCGTGGCCATCACGGGCAGCGTTGGCAAAACAACCACTCGTCAACTGTTGACCTCCATTCTGGAAACCACTCACACCGGCATTCAAAGCCCGCGCAACTTTAACAATCACCTTGGAGTACCACTCAGCCTGCTAGAACTGCAAGCGGGCGACGAATTCGCGGTGATCGAAATGGGAGCCTCAGGCCCCAACGAAATCGCCGGATTGGCGGCCATCACAGAACCCGAAATGGCGATTGTTACGCGCGTCGCCCCGACACACCTGCGAGGCTTTGAGTCTTTGCGAGGTGTGCAGCAATGTAAGCAGCAGCTGGTCCAATCAATGAAACCCGATGGTACGGTTTTCCTCAACATCGACGATGCTTTAGTCGCAGAAATGGCGCGGGCCACGCGAGCTCAGGTGATTACGTTCGGACTGTCTGAAGCCGCCGATGTTCGAGCCACAGAAGTCGAGACACTGGACGATCAACTGCGACTGATCGTAAACGGCCACGAATACATCGTGCCGATTTGCGGACGACACAACGTCACCAACGTCCTGGCGGCCATTGCCGTTGGATTGGAAATTGGCATTCCGGAAGCACAAATCGCCGCCGGTCTGCGAAAGTACCAATCGAAGCCGGGGCGAAATTTCGTCACCGAAATCGGTGATTGGACGGTGATCGATGACACCTACAATTCCAGTCCAGCCAGCGTAACCGCAGCCATTCACATGGCGGAAGATTTTTCCGACTGCCAACATCGCGTGCTGGTCCTGAACGACATGCTGGATCTAGGAGACCATGCCGCCGATCAGCACTACGGCATCGGTGCAGCGCTGGCCGGTTCCAGAATCGACCACATTGCGGTCATGGGCGAATTCGCCAGTGATCTGGTCGAAGGTTTTCTGACGGCAGGCGGTCACGCAAATCGAATCTCGCAGTTCAGTGACATGTCAACACTGGCTTCCATGCTGGACTGCCTGCTCAGCCCTGATGACGTCGTCGTGATCAAAGGATCGCGCGAAACGAAAATGGAACGCGTCCTAGATGTACTCCAGACACTCGCCGCAGCAGTTGACGAATCGGTTCGCCGCGCCGCATAGCGGAACGTCTTGGGCTATGCCAGATGTTCGGCAATCGCCGCCGTTGTGGGTTGCCACACGATTCCGCGCTCCGTCACGATGGCAGTGATCAGTTCCGCGGGCGTGACATCAAACGCCGGGTTGTAAACACCGACGCCGTCCGGCACGGTTTTGCGCCCAAAGCCATTCGTAATTTCGTCGCGGTCACGAAGTTCGATCGGAATCTGATCACCGTGATTGAGGCTCAGGTCAAACGTACTGGACGGCGCTGCGACGTAGAAGGGAATGTTGTGAGCCTTCGCCAACACAGCGACGCCGTATGTCCCGATTTTGTTGGCCGCATCGCCATTGGCTGCGATGCGATCTGAGCCGGTGACAACGGCCTGAATGCGGCCTTCTTTCATCACCTGCGCCGCCATGTTGTCGCAAATCACGGTGACAGGGATGTCTCGCTGTTGAAGTTCCCACGCCGTTAACCTCGCCCCCTGCAGCAACGGGCGTGTTTCGTCTGCGTAAACGTGAATGGACTTGCCGGCTGCCACAGCGGCGAACATCACGGACAGTGCCGTACCGTCTCCTGCCGTCGCCAACCCGCCCGCGTTGCAGTGCGTCAGAACCCCCATGCCGTCGGCCAGCAGTGTCCTGCCGTGGCGGCCAATCTCCGTACACATTTCACGATCTTCGGCATCGATCACTTGGGCTTCATCGAACAGTCGATCATGCATTTCTGAAGCGGACAATGTCGCATTCTGCGCCGCAACGGCGTTCAGTCGGTCCAGCGCCCAGAACAAATTCACAGCGGTGGGGCGACTGCTGGCCAGATAGCTGGTGACGGTTTCCAGTTGCGTGTTGAACTCCGCGCGAGTCGCATCGCGATGCTGGCGAAGTCCCGTCACCACGCCATAAGCGGCAGCGACGCCGATCGCCGGAGCTCCTCGCACACGCAGAACCTTGATTGCTTCCCAGATACTTTCTAGCGATTCGCATTCGATTTCGCGAAATTGATTCGGCAGTAATGTCTGATCGATCATCCACAGAGTCCCCGTGGTATCTCCCAGCCAGTGCAGCGTTTGGTAAGTCATGGAATTCGCTTTATTTCACCGTGGACGGCTGTCGGCGGAAGTAAAAGTGACACGTGAAGCCGTGGATCAGGGTGCGTGGCATCGCGTTCTAGCAGGATGTGAGCGGTATCTTAAACAAAGCAGCGGTTTCGGGACAGGAAACGCGAGCCCTGAATTGAGAGGAGCGCGGACACACGTCATACTCCGGCGACACAATCTTTAATCCGTTCCGACGATAGAAAGTCGCTTCGATGCTGTCTCACATGGTGTACTTCACGCTCAAAGATTCTTCCGAATCCGCTCAGCAGGCAATGGTCGACGCTTGTCATAAATTCCTGAAGCCGCACGATGGCATCACGTTCTTTGCCGCTGGAAAGCTGGCACCGGAATTCGATCGCCCTGTCAATGTCCAAGATTTCCACATCGCGCTGCATGTGGTGTTCGATTCCAAAGAGTCTCACGACATCTACCAGGTCTCAGAAAAGCACTTAGAATTCATCGCTCAGGGCAAGGAAAACTGGGAACAGATTCGCGTGTTCGATGCGTACGTCGATTAACGCGGGTGTGTTAAAAAGGAGGTCTTGAGACGGGCCGCTAGCAACAATCGGATCGAGGTAAGCACCCATGTCTAAGTTTTCGTACAAAACTCGTTTAACCGTGTGCCCATCGGGCCGCGTGTTGTGCGGCAAACACCCGGCCCGATGGGCACGCGGTTAAACTCTAAAACGTGCATGGGTGCTTACTGTTGACTCAACGCGACCACAACTCGGTAACGCTTCTGCAATGGACCATGGCAACCGCCGTCGGACTTGGATTGGCGGTCAGTGTCTGGTGGACGCTGGTGCAGGGCGGCGGGTTGGTGGGTGGCGATATCTATCCTTATTTCCTTCCGCAAAAAGTGGTGCTGGCGGAAAGTTTCGCCGCTGATGAAGTTCCTCTGTGGCACAACCTGACGGGGCTGGGTTATCCACTGCTGGCCGAAAGTCAGGCGGGAGTGTTCTATCCGCCGCACCAAATTCTGTACCGCCTGTTCGATGTGAACACGGCGTACAACGCCAACGTTGTGCTGCATTATTGGCTGGCATTCGTATTCACTTGGCGGTTCGCACGTTGCCAAGGCGTGCAAACTTGGCCCGCGATGCTGTCCGCTCTGATCTTCGTCTACGGCTGGTTTCCGGCACGCATCTCATGGGAATGGAGCATTTTCGGAGGCGTGTTCTTTCCATTATCACTCTGGCTGACGGATCGAATTGTGCAACGAGCCACGCCTGTTCGAGCCGTAAGCTTGGCGATCTGTCTGGGCGTGTACTTGCTGTCCGGGCATTTCACCTTAGCCTTCATCACGCAACTGACGGCGATCGCGTACAGCGTGTTATCTGTGCGATGGCGACCACCAGAAACACAACCGCCTGCACGACCTTGGGGTGCCCCGATCTTGGTCACGGCCGCGGTTGTTGGTTCGCTGTTGCTGGCCGCGGTGCAGGTCGTGCCAACCTATGAACTGAAACGAATGAGTCAACGGACGGCGGGCAGCAAGGTCTTTGATCCGGCTTTCGGGCACATGCCACCACTGTACGCCACGCAGGTCGCGGCGTCGTGGTGGTATTGGCATTCACCCGAACTGGCCGACTCACAAAAATTCCGAAACTCACCCGGCGCGTTTCCGGCTGACACCAACGGCGTCGAAGCGCATCTGTATTGGGGCCTGATTCCGCTGGTCATGATGCTACTGCTATTGCGGCGTTCGATGCGTACACGTGTTTGCTGGGCGAACTGTAAGATTTGGTTGCTGCTGATGTTGCTGGCGGGAATCTACGCCACTGGCTGGTTGATGCCGGTCACACGCCATCTGCCGGGGTTCGGATTTTTCAACGGCCCCGGACGATATACAATCGTGTGCGCACTCGGCGGAGCGATCGTTGCCGGGCACGTGCTGAGCGGCCTGTTGTCGAAACTGCGAGGCCCCGCAACGCTATGTATCACGGTCGTTGTTTGTGGATTGACGCTGCAGGATCTGTTGTGGTCTTCACAATATATTGCGGATGCTCAGGCGGTTTCTGCTCCGCCATTCGCAAAGCGCGAAAGCAGTTGGGTTCGCAACAAACTGCTATCCACAGGCGCGTTGCAATGCCGCCTGCTGGCCCCCGGACCAAATGTTGGTAATCTGTTCGGCGTCAGCTGCGTGCCACAATATCTGGGCATCGGCCCGGCGGTGTACTACGATCAAGATGTCTGGCCGACAACTGGCTCCGAGCCTTCCGACGGAGAATATCCGTCGGCGACAGATCTGGCGAAACTGGAATCGCTGGCGATCACACACCTGCTGACAACAGAACCGCTGCGAACACCGTCGGCGGCAATTCAGCTGGTCGATCAGTATCCGGATGCACTGCTGAATGCGATGTGGGGCCGAGGCAACCAGCCTGTTTTTCTGTACGAAGTTCGATCTGCACCAGCTCGAATCGTCACCGAACCACCTGCGGCACTGACATCGTTTTCTGTGATCGGCGGCACAGCGAATTCCGTCCAGTTCGACATCGACCTCACGCAGGCAGCCGATGTCGAACTGCGCGAATTGATGTATCCGGGCTGGCTGGTCGAAGTCGATGCTGCCCCCGCTTCCGCACTCACCGACAAAATGCTACGGACAGTTTCTGTACCTGAAGGCAGGCATACAATCCGCTGGACATTTCAGCCGATTAGTTTTCGCATTGGTCTGTGGATCAGTCTACTGACGTTACTAGGCTGCTGCCTGATTGCCGCTGGGTCCCGTCGTGCGGTAAAAACGAATTGATGAAACACATAAAAACTCAATAGCCTGACGCTGTGAGAAACTCGCAACACCCTTTCGCCGGAGTCGTCCCATCAAAGCTGCATTCATCACCCAAGTCGGTCCTTCATCCGCAATTCAATTCGGCGAAGTCGCCGATCCGGAAATCGCTGCGCACCAAGTGTTGATTCGAACCAGTGCCGTTGCCGTGAACCCGATCGATACTTATGTTCGCAGCGGAAACGTGAAGCTCGAACTACCCTCGCCGTACATCATCGGCTGCGACATCGCGGGAACAGTCGTGACCGTCGGCAGCCAAGTGACGGGGTTTCAGGCTGGTGATCGTGTCTGGGGAAGTAATCAAGGATTGTCCGGGCGACAAGGCACGTTTTCAGAACTCGCCGCAGTGGATGAATCTTGGCTGTACCCGACGCCCGAAAATGTCACGGACGAAGACGCCGCAGCCATCGCGCTCACGGGCATCACCGCTCATCTGGGACTGCATCTTCACGGCAATCTGGCGGCTGGTGAAATTGTCTTCGTCAACGGAGGAACCGGTGGTGTGGGTTCCGCCGTCGTGCAGCTGGCCAAAGCGTCTGGAGCCACCGTGATCACAACTGTGGGTTCAGCCACAAAAGCTGCCATTGCTGAAGACTTGGGGGCAGATTTCGTCATCAACTATCGCACAGAAAACGTCGCAGAATCGCTGCAGAAAATCACCACCCAAACCGGGCCGATCAACCTATGGTTCGAAACCCTGCGCAACCCCAATCCTGATGTCACGATCCCCCTGCTGGCGAAACGCGGCCGCTACATTCTGATGGCCGGCCGCGACGCTCGCCCGGAATTCCCTGTCGGTGCGTTCTACGTGAATGACCTCCGCGCCATCGGTTTCGCGATGTTCAATGCCTCGGCAGTCGAACAACAACACTGCGCGAACGAGATCAATCAGCTGCTGGCAACTCAGCAGCTAAAGCCACTGATCGGAGCTCGTTTCCCGTTGCACGAAGCCGCCCAAGCGCACCAGTTGCAGGAAGACAACACACTCCACGGCACCGGCACGCTCAGCGGAAAAATCGTGCTGACCGTGAGTGGTTAAGCACCACCGAACGTGCGATTGACCTGTTCGCGTAATCTTGAAGCGATCAACAGGCCGGCTGCGTTGCGGCTTCTATTCTCCGCAGAAACTCCGTTTGACCCGACTCATAGAGGAGGCCCCTGCACAAAGTGCAGAAGCCAAGAGTGCAGAAGACAGAGTGCAGGAGACAGAGGCCTTCTCTTCGAGTCGGATCAAACGATCCGTAGTGCCGCGAATCCTTTCATGCATTGTCTATTCGTGCTGGAACAACACGCAGATGCACACGGGAGCATGCACAATGCTGCGATTGTAGGTCAATTCTCCGGTGTCGTTATCGATCGCAAAACTGGCCAGAGTCGACGAGTCTTGTCCGGCTGCTAATAACCACTTGCCACTCGGATCAATATTGAAGTTTCGCGGTGTCGCACCGCGGACGTGTTCACGTTCGATCAACGATAACTCACCGGTTTCAGCATCAATGCGAAATGCCGTAATCGTATCGTGGCCTCGATTCGCAGCGTACAGGAATTTTCCAGAAGGGTGAACGCGTACCTCAGAACAACTTTTGAATTGCTCCTTGGCCAACTGATCACGAGGAACCGTTTCGATGGTCTGTATGGCCGTCATCGTTCCTGCTTCGCTGTTATAATCGAACACCGTGACCTTCAGATCCAGTTCGTGCAGAACGTAAATCCAACGGCCGTTGTTGTGGAACTTCATGTGCCGCGGACCACCGCCCGGAGAAATCTGGCCAAAGCCGTGTGGTGCAATGCTTGATGCTTCAGCGTCGACGCGATAGATCACAACTTTGTCCAGTCCCAGATCCGGCACAAACGCGAATTGGTTATCTGGCGAAAATCCTGTCCAGTGAGCGTGCGAGGCATCTTGTCGTTTGGGGACAAACTTTGATCCGCCCTGATGCTTGACCAATTGCGTTCGCTGATCCAGAGATCCATCGGCCTTTAATGAGAACACGCCGGTCGAGCCACCGCCGTATTGCGCCGTGAGCAGTGTGCGACCTGTGGCATCGACGGACACATGCGCTGCTCCGCCATCTCCGACCTCAACCGCGTTCATAAACTTCAGTGTGGCCCGCCCCGGCTTTCCTTGGATTTCGTAAGCCGCCACGGACGGTTTTCCGTCAACGCTGCCAACCGCATACAGGCGTGCTAAAGTGGGATGCATGGCCAAAAATCCGGGGCCCGAAATTTCCGCAGCCAGCTCAGGATCCGATAATCGGCCATTCTCAGGATTCAGTGTGCAGTGATAAATCCCCTTGCTCTTATTCCCGCCGCCGGTGCCCAGCCACACATCCAGCAGCTCAGGCTTTTGCGGAACATTGGGCTCAGCAGCCATTACTGCAGCCAAAGTGGGCAGGATACAGACAGCGAATACGGTGAGATGGAATACAACACGGAGCGTGAATGTCATTGCGAGCCTTTTTGCGCGGCGAGTTCGAAACGTGAGGTTGCTGGGGTAAATCATTGCAGTTCGAGGTCACGGCGAACAGTCTGTCAGGCAATAAACGGCCCTTGGTCGACTTGGCTCGACCGTTTTCGATGTGCAGTCAGATTCACTGGGAATGAACGAACATCAAACCACGAATGGACATTAATCAACACGAATAGGGGCATCACATTCATGTTCATTCGTGGTTACAGACGCACACTCCACAGCATCCGGCAGGGGCAGGGATTTTCCGAGCAACTCGACAATTCCGTTCGAGAATCCTGCGATTCACGCATTGAAGAGTCCCCGTCCCGACTTACAATGGACCCAACCAACTCTCCGCTGGCGTTGCCAGTGGAGAGTGAATCGCCAGAGTGGTGATTCAAACAACCCCCAATAGTTTTCAGTTAGGTAAAAGACAATGCGAAAGCAACTGTTGTGCCTGATGATGGTCGCGGCGGCCGGATGTGCCGACCAACCAGCATCAGCACCGACGGCGTCAGCTCCTGGAGCAACTGCTTCAGTAGATGGCAACGCCGTCATCCTCGCGAAGTTCACGTGTCCGGGCATGACCTGAGGCGGATGCCGTGCAACGGTCACCAAGACCTTGCAAGCGCTACCGGGTGTAGCGACCGTGGAAATTGATGCAGCAAACTTCTCAGCCACCGTTTCTGGCGATACAGAAGCATTCGTCGTTGGCGATGCTGTGGCAGCCTTGGAAAAATGTGGATTTCCAGCTGAAGAAACGGAAGAGCTAAGCGGTTCGTAGAACTCGCGACAGCAACAGTCATTTCAACACATGTTGAAATCTAAACGGACTCGGGCAGCACAGTTGCCCGAGTCTATTTTTTTGCCGAACAACTAAGCCGCTTTTCTGCCTGCGCGTCGAGACGCCTTCTTCTTGGTGGGCTGTTTGCTTTGAGTCGACGGTTGAGTGTTTTCGTCGTCGGAGTGGCCTTCGATCGAATTGTCCATTAGTGTTTCCGCCACCGTGAGTGTCGTGGATGCGTCAGTTTGCAATGGCTGAGCATCATCAGAAATTTTCTGCGCAACAGCCGGTGGATCGTTGTTAACGAACGCCACAAAACGGCAATGCAGCAACAGCGATGAAAAACTTAGCCACGCAGAACACAGCAACATGTGATTCAACGTTGTGTCATCCACAACCGCTCGCGACGAAGTATGAATCAGCATCAAACGCACGGCCATCACCATCAACGCGGTCGCCAGTATTCCCTGTGACCAAACATTGCGGCTCATGTCGGGAATTACTCGCCCAAACACCGCCACGCAAAACAGCAAGCTAGGCACCAGTACAACAGTCGGCCTAGCCGCTTGGATTGGCCCGGTTGCAGATTCGACCATCGTCGCCAGCACATTGGGAATCAACAGATGCGTGCCGGTCAAGATCGCCAACCCAGCACTCACTGCTGCCGTCGCCAGCCATTTCCACCAGCGATATCGTCCCCGGAAATCAAGCGTACTCTGAGATCGAATCCAGCCGATCACGAACGCCAGTTGACCGCAAAACAGCAGCAACAAACCGGTGGCCGCAGACACCAACAAGCCGCCGCTTTCCGCGTCTGCCAAATCCGAAGCTCTTGAACGATCCCACCAGATAATTGACGCCACGCCCGCAAACACAAACATCAGAATGCTGAGATGCTTCCATAATCGCGGCGACAAAAAGCGTCTCAGAAGTCGAGCACTGGCCGGAAACGCATCAGAAAACGGAATGCTGACGGGATTGCCTACCAGCTCCTCAGGAAAGAACTCGTCAAACAACTGCTCGTCGTGTTCCTCTTGAGAAAGTCGACGACGGCGACGATCTCCCGCATCCTGTGCGCCTGCGAATCCGTTTGCCATAGTTTTCACCGTCGCCAAAAAATCGCGTTTGAAAGTGGCGGTCGAATCCGCCCAACGCCCAATGGCACTCGACTTGTGAGCGGCATGGCACTAGCCACCGGCTGAAGCCCCGAAACCGCTGGTCAAACAAGCCGGCGGCTAGCGCCTTGCCGCTCACATCATCTAAATCAAGTACCATTGCTCCAACGCCCTCCGGCAGAAAGTGCCGATGAGCTTCGGAACAGAAACTCCCTATTCGAGTCATCGTCAGATTCGCGGAACGCGTCCAGTTTCGCGGTACACGGACTGATTCCTCCCTTGAATTCGCCATCTTCCACGGCCAAGGCTGGGCTGTTCCGTTTCCTCCCGTTTTCGAACCAGTCGTAGCAATGCCTCCCGAAGCTGTCATCAGGATCGCAGCTATAGGGGAGGCGATGGATCGGCAGGCAGAACGATCGGCAGGCTGTGCCAGCTTGATTCTATTCGCAGATAACAATTAAAGCAGGTCTTCGAATTCTTGTCGTAATCGGCGGAGTATTTTGTACTTCGCTTGGCGAACGCTGCCGTGCGTGATGTCTAGGTCGATAGCCACGACATTGGCCGCCTGCCCTTCGACGGCAGTGCGCCAAAAGGCTTGCCATGTGGAATCTTCGTAGTCGACGCGGATGGATTCCAACGCCGTCCGCATCATCAGACTCATGGAAGTGTCAGACATCGAAAAGTCCGAATCGTCGTCGAACACATTTTCTGAGACTCCGATCCACGCGGCCATGGTATCGCCACCAAACAACTTCGGTTGATCAGTCTGACTGCGAAAATGATCGATAATCACGTTGCGTGCGATCGTCCGAAGCCAGCGGCGGAAACCCTGTTCTGGTTTGTCTCGACGAAATTCTGCGATGGCTCGATGCACACGACGAAAGACTTCCTGAACAACATCGGCCGAATCTTCGGGCGTCAGGTCTCGGCTGCGACACTTGGCATAGATCAGAGCACTGTATAATTCGACGAACCGTTTCCACGCATCCTGATCACCGTCCACAACGCGCCGCAGCAGGTTAGTGGACGTCGAATCTGATCGGTCGGTCGGCAACGAAAGCGAAGTGGGCATGACGTTCGGGATTTTTCGTCGGGAAAGACGTTCACAAATATGAGTCGCGACCGACCAGACGGGACAACTGAGGCGTTGCCAAGCTTAGCGATCGAAATCACATCTTGACGGGGTTCACCACGAAAATCCAGAGTCTGTGGCGCAGAACGACGACATTCTGCGGGAAGCGGTATGACTTAGCAGACTGTCACTCGCTGTGACTCATCCGTCGACCAGACAGCACCACGGGCTGGTCTCCGGGAAGGCCCATGTGCTGGAACTCGCGAGCCGGTAGTCCGTCTGCATTCAGGTTCAGTTGCCAGTTTAGACTGCGGCCATCGCCACTGGCTTGGCTGCGGACGTTGCCGGTGTCGTCGTGGCCGTCTGCGTTCCAGTCGCCGACGATGAAGTGATCCGTGTCGTAGCCGAAATCCACTTTTTGAAGCTGGTCCGCATTGTCGACCAAAGGCACGGGATGTGTTGCTGCCTGCGAAGAGTTATCGCCAGAAACAGTCGTGACGATGGGAAAGTCTTCACTGCTTAAATACCAGTCGGGATCTCCGTTGACCGCCTTTTCGCCCGTCACAACGAATCCTGCATGCGCCCTAACTTTACCTCGCCAACGGCCAATCACGGGCGTCGTATCTGAATCGCCGAACAGAACGTCGCTGTTGCTGTTGCCGTCTCGATCGGTATCGAACGACCACAGCAGTTTCGCATGATTTTCGGATCGCGTGACAACGCCGAGGTCACATCGACCATCGCCATCCACATCGGCCAGCACAGGTGTTCCTGTTGATCTGCCGAAGATCAGTTTCTGCGGATCATCAACCGCGAATGTCTGATCATCGCCGGCCAAGGCGAACTGCCATTGCAGACGTCCGTCAGACATTGTTTGACACACGCCAATATCGCAACGACCATCGCCGTCGATGTCGCCAGTAACGACCGTATCTTTAGCATGGCCGAACAACAGCGGATGATCCAATTTGCCATCGTGGTTAAAGTCGAACTGCCAGCGTCCGTCTCGAAACACGCCACACACCGATTCAGATCTTCGATCACCGTCGCCTGAAGCGGCAGAATGACGTCAGGATTCGCTCCATCATTTGACGTGATCCGCACGCATGCTACCTCGTTTCGGCCCGGGTGTCGTGCAGATGGCCTGAATTTCAAAACGCGCCCATTGTTCGGTTCTAAGCACCGGATGATCAATATGCCGGGTCAGTCGAAACGGCCCGGTGACTTCCGCAACCTGAACTTCCAGAGGTTCGACGCCACTGCTGAGTATCGAGAACACGTGCTTTGCAACGCCACTTTGAGGCACGCGGCCGAAGTCGAACGCGTTTGCATTCTTCGCTTCCAGCAGCGAGAAGATCGGACCGGTTAAGTTGCCGGCAATCACGGCTGTTAGCGCTTCCTTTTGCGTTTTCGTTTTCAATTCGAATTCCAGCCACCCTGCTCGCGGTCCTTCGGAGCTATCTGCCAGTCGAACTCCGAATTCCACCGACTGACCCACCGCAAGTTCAATCGGAATGTCGCCAGTCAATTCGTACAGATCCGGCACCGGGTTGATGTGTTTGACGGTCACGCGATCAACGCCGGTATTAACCAGCTTGAAGCGGCGTTTTTTCACGCCCCCGCGCGGCCATGTGCCTAGTGCCGCAAGTCGTAGTTGTTATCCCATCAGAGCGGAAGTTTGCCTAGTTTTCCGCGAAGCTGCCCAGTTTTCCTTCCATGTGTTTGGCCGTTTGATGGTGTCTGAGCGGCCGGGGCGGCCAGTGTAATTCCATTGGAATGGTTTCGCGAACGTGGTGTTGAAGTAGCC
>JBDNHJ010000314.1:0-4513 GCA_041688835.1 Fuerstiella sp. | reverse complement strand
TTTCAAAGCTCCCACTGGCGAACGTTCCTGAACGAAAACATGACTCAGGAACTCAAGACGATTCATCCCAACCGACACGCCATGAAAAATTACTCCCCCCTGATACTCGCATATTAAACGGCGGAATGCCGGTTACACCCGATGCGCTCGACGCGATCGGCGTGCGTTATCTAGTCACCGACTCGACGACCACAATCGCCTATGGAGAGCCGAGGTTTACGAACGATATTGATGTGGTTATCGAGCTCACGGCATCACAAATTGATGCGTTCTGCAAAATGTTCCCAGCGGATCAGTTCTACGTCAGTCGCGCAGCTGTCGCCCAAACTGTCGCGTCTCATTTCCAATTCAATGTGTATTTCCCCACATGGCTGCGGATCGTTCTGGGTGTGGCTTCAGGTGATTTCGTCAAACCTCAACTGTCGTCGTCATTGGAATCACCCTACCGCTCAGGGTGGTACTTCAACAGCCATGGATCTTCGGTGGCGATCAGGCGTTGCAGCATCCGTGCGGTCATTTGTTGGCAGCGTTCCGCTTGGGCCGGATCGTCTGCGAGGTTGTGGACTTCCTAAGGGTCGTTTTCGAGGTCGTAGAGTTCTAATTGGGGGCGATGCAGGTATTGGTCCATGGTTCGTGGGCCGAACATGGTGGCTTTTGTTTCGACGAGGCCTCGCCAAGTGCGGCGTTCCCATGTGTCGATAGGCAACGGGTATTCGGCTTGCCAAGTGATGTTCCAGATCAGTTTGTAACGACGATCTCGCAGTGTTCGCATGGGATAGTACGAATAGATTTCATGAGCCACATGGCTGAGCAGCACTTCGTCCCAGCCAGCTACGTTTGGCTGGTTGAGGATCGGCAGCAGGCTGCGACCGTGACGTCCTTGGGTTGGGTTTGGGCTGCCTGCCCAGTCGAGGATCGTGGGCGTGATGTCGGTGAAGGCGATGATGGCTTCGTGGACGATTCCCACTGGTCCGCCGGGTTGGCGGACGATAAACGGGGCGCGGACGCCGGGGTCGTATTGGGTTCCCATGGCTCCTGGTTCGGACGTGCCGTGATCCGACACAAAGATGATAAGCGTGTCCTGATACTGGCCGTGCTTTTTTAGCGATTCGATCAGCAAGCCCACGCCATGGTCGGCTCGACTTATCTGTTGGTAGTATCCCGCAAGTTGTTCTCGAATGGCTGGTGTGTCCGGAAGAAAACCGGGGACCGTGATATCTGCTGGGTTGTATTGGACGGGCTCATAGCCGGGGGAATGGCGGGGCTCAATTCCCCAAGCGACACCGTCGCGGCTGATCGGGTGGGGATCTCCCAAGGACAGTGTGAGGAAAAACGGTTTCTGTGAATCGTGGCTGATGAATTCATCAGCCACTTTCGCCATGGCGATGACGTCTCTGCTTTTGGCGGAGCTTGCGAGAGACTTTCCGGACGGCAGTGGATCGACGGGATACTTTTCGGCAGGACGGACGTGTTGTTTGCCATGAGGGCCGTTCGGTAGCCGCGTTCTTGGAGTGCTTCGAAGACGGTGACGATGTCTTCGCGAATCTGCTGATTGTGTTCACGATGGGGGTGAGCGTATTGTCCGTTGCGATGCGTTAGCACTCCGGAATAGATGACAGCACGACTGGCGCCGCACGAAGCGACGGTGGCGAAGGCCTGCCGGAATCTGACGCCTTCCGCCGCCAGTTGATCCATGTGGAGCGTTTGGATCACCGTGTTGCCATAACAGCCAACGTCGTACCAGCTCTGGTTGTCGGTAATGATCAGAGCGATATTCTTGCCGGCGGCTAATGCTGCCGTCTGTCCGAATGGTAACAGGCTTCCGCATGCGAGAATCAGAGTCAGCGTTCGCATCGATTGAGTCATAGGAAGTCCTTGCAGAAGTGAGGAGAGCGGGGTCGCCGTTCAATTGATAAGTTTGGCCGCAGATTTCCAGTCGACAAGTCAGCATCGAGAGATACGTGTTCGTCTTTGGGTGCAGTCATAGCACCGACTTAGCACGGTCGGAAGTTTAAGTGGGGGTCTTCTCGTATCGGCGACTTCTAGCCGCCGTGATTCGCGGCGGCTAGAAGCCTCCGATACGACCGTTATTGTTCCGACGTTACTTAGCGAGAGTGCGGTACGCGGTACACCACGAATCCCGGCGGGTGATCGACGATCATGAAAGGTTGCAACGCTTGTCGCAGCTGGGGAGCGTCTTGAAAGTTTTTCTTTCCGCATCGAAGTAGACCGTTGGCGGGCTGCCTGGGCAGAATGAATTGATGCTCAGCACGTACCATCCAGCCTGCGGTTTGGCGAAAATTCCTTGATCATCAATCTCGGGAAACGACCAGTCGACATCGTAAACGCTTGGGGCGATTGATCCGCAGTACAGCATTCGCACAGGTTCAACAGCCCAGGATGGTCCCATCGTGCGTCGGTTTGGCAGCGCCCACGCGGATGGTTGTTTTATGGGGAACTGTGATGGTTCCGTAATTTTCGTGTCGTATGGAATCGATGACGAAGTTCATCGTGTTTCCGGAAATCGACACGATGGGGCTTCCCCATGACGCTTGGCAGTGCGAGTTCTTCACGCGTGCGTCGCGCACGCTTCATTCCACAGTCACTTGTGTGGTTTGCCGTCTATCTGATGCTGACGTTGTGCCTTCTTCGGGGGGCGTTACGAACGCCAACGGAGACGGTTCCTGCTGGCTATACACGGGTTGCCACGGTCCAGATGTTGAATATGTGGACCATCTGGTGGAATGGCCAGCAACTGCGGGCGGGATTTCAACACTATTGGGATGCGCCCATCTTTTTTCCGACGGCAGGCGCGCTGGCTTTCTCTGAACCTCAGCCCATCACATTGATTTTGGCACCGATCTATTGGCTGACTGAGTCCTTGCCTGCGACCTATAATGTCTGGCTTATCACTGGGCTGACGTTGGACGGATGGTGTTCGTATCGATTTCTGAAATTGTTACGGCTACATGATTTTCTGGCAGGTTGCGGCGGCATGACGTGCGTGCTACTGCCCGCCGTTTATCCGCAGTTCGATGCCGTGCAGATTGTTCATTTCTGCCCGCAAATCTGGACATTGACCGCAATTTATCGAATGCTTCAGCAGCCGCGCGTCAGCGCCGGAATTGTCACGGGCGTCGCGTTTGCAACCTGTTTTCTGGTGAGTATCCATCAGGGGCTTTTGTTTGCCATGTTGTTGGCAGGGAGTGGTTGGATTCTTCTGCTGTTCGCGTCACGAGCTGTCGTTGCCCCCGTGGCTTGTGCGATCGCGGTTGCTGCGTTCATTGTTGGTCCATTGGCGTATGGGATGAACCAACAGATGAGGCCACACGGTTTTGAGCGTTCAGCACGCACCATGGCAGCGAATTCTGCGGTTGCTCGGGACTTTCTTGTTCTTCCGGGTCCGCTGATGCCGGCAGCGAAATTCCGTCACGGTGATGCGTTATGTCCAGGGATTGCTCGTTGCAGTCTGGCGTTGATCGGACTTTACGGCATTCGTCGCCGCCGGCATCGTAAGTGGCGATTGTTTATCGGGGCATTTGGGGTTCTTGCCACCTTGTTGGCACTGGGCCCCCACTTTAGAGTTTTTGACTTTCAGCCGTGGATTGCCTTGAGCAATTCTGTGGCCTTCGTCTCAAAGATACGCAACCTCCGCCGGTTTGCAATTTTTGCGCAAGTGGCTGTTGTGTGTTTGGCATTTATTGGGCTGAATGATCTCCTCGTGATGCTGCGGCGCGGGCCGAAATTCTTCGTGCGTGGTTTACTTGTCCAGTTCTGCGCGATCGTGGCTGTGGCGGAGGTGCTGCCGCCCGTTATTCCAACCGTGTCTATTCCGGATGTTGCGGGACGTGAGTGGGGCGCGACGCTGCGACGATTGAGTTCCGTTGACGAAGGCGTTTGGTGTATTCCAATGTCAGCCGGCCCCAACGTTTCCCAAATGGAAACAGAAGCGGCTTGGATGTTTGCCGCGACGCACCACGAACGCGAGATTGTGAACGGGTATTCTGGTTTTTTTCCTGACGAATACCTTGAAACAGCGTTGGGTTTTAATAACCAAGGGCTGACATCGTCACGGCTTTCGCGACTCCGCTTTGCAGGGGTGCGTTGGATTGTCGTTCGAGCGCACGCTTTCCTGAACGTGGTCTCACTTTTTTGTTGGACATGGCCACCAAGATTCCAACCGGCGATTCTCGGTTTGATCTGTATCGTCTTCACAGTGGCATGTAGCGTTTCAGGCGTTGCGGCCAAGCGTCGCTCCGGTGCTGAGCGGTTTCGGGGACTTCATTTTTTCTGGGGCCGGAAGGTGACGATGCGATCTGGGTTGGTTTCCAGCCGCGCGCCGCCGATGAGGTCGATGCAGTAGGGGATGGCTGGGAAGACTGCGTCGAGGCATTCGGCGATGGCTTTGGGTTGGCCTGGCAGGTTCACGATCAGGCTGCTGCCACGGATGCCCGCTGTTTGGCGAGATAGGATGGCTGTGGGAACTTTTTCCAGAGATACCTTGCGCATGAGT
>JBDNHJ010000313.1:0-28717 GCA_041688835.1 Fuerstiella sp. | reverse complement strand
CTGCTGCCACTCAATCCGCTCACGCCAAACCTGCTCCCGCTCGCTCATATCTCACCTCGCCAGAAAAAATCCACAGACCGGAATTACACCGGACGCAAGACTACCGACACTGGCAAGAATGGTTTCCCCGGACGCTTACGTTTCAAGAGCAACCCATGGTGGTTGTGGAAGTTGTTTCAGAAAGCACGCGGCGCATTGACGAAGGGGAGAAACGCGACAACTATCTGTCCCTGCCCTCGCTGAGCGCCTACGTGCTGCTCGAACAAAATCGCCCGGCAGCTCGCGTGTACCTTCGCGGTGAGGACGGCGAATTCACTGAGACCGTGTTCCGCGATGTTACCGACGTGATTCCGCTGGCAGCCATCGAAGCCGAATTGCGGTTGGCCGATATCTATGCCGGAATTCAATTCCCAGCCCGCGAATCTTAGGTCAGTTTCACGCGGCAGAATTTCTTTTTGCCTGCCCAAACCAGCATACCGTGTTCGACCGTGATCTTTTCGTTCTCATCGCCGATGACGGTCTTCTCTTCGCCAAGTTTTGCTCCACCACCTTTAATCAAGCGGCGAGCTTCACCGTTCGACGTCTGCAGGCCCAGCTTCACCAGCAGCAAATACGCAGCCAGACCGCCGTCTTCCAGTTCGCCGGCCGCCAGTGCGACTTCCGGAATATCGGCGGGCAACCCACCGCCTCGAATTTCCGTCTTCCAGCGTTCAGCAGCCGCCACGCCCTGCCCCGCTCCGTGGTATTGATCAATCACCGTCGACGCCAAAGCGAATTTTGCTTGCTGAGGATGGCCGGCCAAGATGGCTTCGACTTCTTCCATCGGCAGATCCGTCAGCAGTTCGAAGTACATCTTCATCACGTCGTCAGGTAACTGTAGAAACTTCTTCATCATCTCATACGAATCTTCGCTGATGCCGATGTAGTTGCCGAGGCTTTTGCCCATGCGTTTGACGCCGTCCAGCCCCACCAGAATGGGCGACATCATGCCGATCTGCTGATTGATGCCTTCCTGAGCCTGCAGGTCTCGAGCCAGCATAAAACTGTACAGCTGTTCTGTGCCGCCGAGTTCCACGTCGGATTTGATTTCGACGCTGTCCCACGCCTGCATCACGGGGTACAAGCATTCGTGCAGAAAGATCGGCTTCTCGTCCCTATAGCGTTTGGCGAAGTCATCGCGCGTCAGCAACTGCGCGACTGTAACTCGGCCACACAGCCCCAGAATATCATTGAGCCCCATCTTGCTGAACCAGTTTCCGTTGCGATGAACTTCGGCTTTGTCCATGTCGACCACTTTGCCGACCTGTGCTAGGTAGTCTTTGGCATTGGCTTCGACCTGCTCTTCCGTCAGTCGCTTGCTGCGCGCTTCGTCACGGCCACTGGGGTCGCCAACCATGGCGGTGGCGTTGCCGATAATGATGACGGCCTGATGTCCCAGCTCCTGGAACTGGCGGATCTTTCTGAGTGGCACGGTGTGGCCGAGATGAACGTCGATGCCGGTCGGGTCGATGCCGTATTTGACGCGCAGCGGAGTATTGGTGTCGCGACTGTGCTGCAGCTTTTTGGCCAGCTCTTCATCAGGCACGATTTTTTCCACGCCACGACGCAGAATTGTGAGTTGTTCTTCAACGGGCAGGAATGCACTGGTCAACGGATTCTTTTCGGTTCGTGAAGGGAAGATGGTTTTGCAAATGTCTAGCCAAGGTCGCTTTGGTCATGAAGGAACGACGTCTTTGGAATTCGTGGCGAAGGATAGAGTTTCTCGCTGCGATTACTCAACGCCAATCACCCGATCCACTTCTTCGAAGGTTGTGACTCCTTGGCCAACAAGCGAGTAACCGTTCTGTCGCAAAGAAATGAAATCTGTGCCAGCGACCTTCTTGCGCAGTTCAGGGATGGACAGCTTATCGTGCAGTGCATCGCCGACCTGCTTTTTGACGTCCAGCAATTCAAAAATCGCGCGCCGGCCGAGGTAGCCTGTCCCGAGGCATTTCTTGCAGCCCGCTTCTTCAAAGATGGCGTCGCGAATTGTCCCTCCAAGTCTGCGTTTATCGTCGTTGTCCGGTCGTCGTCGGCGTTTGCAGTCTTCACACAGAGTTCTCAGCAAACGCTGCGACATAATCAGGTCGAGTGCCGACGCCACCATGTTGGGGTCGGCGTTCAGGTCCAGCAGTCGGTGGACAGTTGCCAGCGTGTCGGGGGCGTGCAGGGTGGACAACACCAGATGCCCGGTCATCGTGGCCTGCATGGCAATTTTCGCGGAGATACCGTCACGAATCTCACCGATCAACAGCACGTCCGGGTCCTGACGCAGCAATGCGGGCAACATCTCTCCGAAACCCCTGCCGTGTTCCGAATCGATATTGATCTGCGTGATTCCGGGAATCTGATACTCCACCGGATCTTCCAGTGTCATCACATTTCGACTCTTGAAGTCCACACTTCGCAGCATCGAATACAGCGTCGTCGTTTTGCCTGATCCCGTGGGGCCACACATCAGAACCATGCCGGCGTTCTGTGTCATGACCGAGTCGATGATTCTGACGAACTTTTTCGGTGCGCCCAGTTGGCTGAGTTTTTGTGGTGCGTTGTCGGCATCCAGCACACGAATCGCCAGTTTCTGTCCGTGAACAGATGGTGTGAAACTCACCCGATAATCCGAACGGCGTTTCGGAGCAACGGTCGAGTAGCTGCCTTCGAGAACTTCCTGACTGGCTCCCATTTTGGTTTCGCACAGAACTTTAATGATGCCGTGCAGTTTGCGAATGTACTCTTTGGGAATGGTGACCAGATGCACCAGCGTGCCGTCGATCCGCATTCGCAAATCAACGCCCTCCGCCGAAGGTTCGAAGTGCATGTCTGTCGTGCGCGACTGAAATGCGATCAGCGTGATCAGTCCCAGCAAGTGTGGGCCATCGCCCGTTCCGTCATGTTCGGCGACTGAGATTTTCTCACCACCCGACCCGACTAGGATCAGTTTATCGAGTGAGAAACCGATGTCTTTCAGCGTGCCGTGAATGTGGACCAACTTCCGCAAATGTGGCTGAGTGGCTTCTTCCACAGAGCCGGTACTGCCACCGAATAGAAAGCCCAGCAGTCCGCCACGTTTCTTTTTCTGGGGTTCCTGCTGCTGGGCAGCCTCGAAGATTGAGGCTCTCTGTTTTTTTTTCTTCTTCTTTTGCGGAGGCGTGTCATCACGTCCATCCGCTGTGGCTGTTTTTTTACGTCGCGGCGGTTCATCAGCATCGGCCGGACGTTTAGAACGCCGCGGGGTTCCGCCGCGTTCGTCATCGTCGCCTCTGGCTGGTCGTCTGCGCGTCGCCGGCGAATCCGCAGCAGGCGATCGCTCGCTTGTCCGTCGAGTGGCGGTTTTCGATTTCTTGCGACGTCGTGACGGGCCGTCGTCTACCAACGGTGCATCGATGTCGTCACCATCATCGTCATAGCCGACACTGTCGAAGTCGTCCTCTTCGTCTACCGCACCTGCAGAAAACAATTCGGGAAATTCGTCGGCGTGTGCCCAGCGCTTGCCGTCTTTGGAGACTTCGAAATGTCGACCAAACCGACCACGCTTTGCCATCGCGTGAAGCTTATCGACAGACAGTGGCCCGAGTTGCTTGCCACGATTTCGGATGTAGTAGCGACCAGCCACTGGATTTCCAATCTTAGAAGATAATCTTATACGCCACAAACAGCAGAACTATCACACCGACAGCGACTCCGCCAATCGTAAGGATTTTCTTCAGCGCCGCTTGTTTTTCGATCTGTACGATTCTCGCTTCGTATTTTTCTTGAATGCTGCCCGGAATGTCGAAATCTTCATAGTCCGCGACGATGTCGTAATAGTGGTACAGGTCTTCGACCGTGCTTTTTTCCGCTCGAATGACTTTCTGCAACTTCTTCAAATCTGCGGCAAACCGATCTGACTCTGCCCCCTTTTTGTCTAGTTCCTGCAACCATTTCGTCACGGGCGCGATGTCAACTTTTGCTTTCTGATAAGTGTCGGATGACGCATCACATTTTTCCGCGATGCCATTCCACTTGTCCAGCGTTGCACGCACTTCGCTCTCGTCGCCCCTGTCTTTGGCAGCCAGTAGATCCCGCGTCAGACGATTCAGATGTTGCAGTGCTTCTAGTTTTCGAACGTCGTCCATCGCTTGTTCGAGACGTTCGACCACGCGGCGGTCGGGTTTCAGGTACCACGGTTTCTTATTGACTTCGTCCGACAGTCTGCGGATCTCGGCATACTTTTTGTTCGCGATGGCATCTCGAGCTTCATCTGCGATCTGGCGGATTCGGACTTGTTCGTACGATTTCAGATCATCTTTCCAATAGCCTGTGCCGGAGTCGCGTTTGGCGATTTGACGCAACAGATCGATCCGCGAACGCAGCGGCGCGCGGGCGAGCGACAGCAGGCGAAATTTTCGCATCAATCGCTCCAGTGGTTCATCGTCGGAATACGCGCCGTTGATATCGGTGGCGATATCGATCTGCAGTTGAGGCGTCACGGTCAGGCCGAGTTCTGCGACGAAATCGTTCCATTCGGCCAGTTCTGGAAAGTCCAAAATGGAAACGACTTCCAACAGGTTCGGTTCCTGTTCTGCCAATTGAATCGCTTCGCTGCGATGCCCTTCCGCCAACAATGCGTCGCATTCCCGCAGTCGTTTGTTGGCGCTGCGGATTTCGGAATCCAGTTCGCCGTGCAGTCTTTCCAGTTGCTCTTTTTCTGGATTCATGGAGCTGGCCAGCGTCACGCGGACACTTTCCAGCAACTCATGAATTTCAGCGATATCGGCCATGTGAAATTACCTTGTCCTCTGCGATGCTTGATTGCAGGGATGTGTGACTTGATCCGTTATCTGTTTATCACAAAGAAGATCAGGATGAAAACAACAGCCATCAACAGGCCGCCCACGATCAGCAGTCCTGTTCTGGGCTTCTTTCCCGAATTGCGTGTGCGACTTCCAGCAGAAGTTTCGTCTAGTTCGCTTGGTTTGACGTCAGCAAACTCTTCTTCCGGAATGTCGAACGGCGATTTGACCATCGACTTAGGTTTTTTTTGCCGTGCTTGCGGTCGTCGTCGCGACTGCCCGAACTGAGGCGTGTAATTTTCTTCGTCTTCATCATCGCCATTGTTGCCCGTGCCGGCTAGGGGCTGACTGGGAGACGTTGTTCTGCGTATCGCCGAGGCATCTGTTGGCGATTTCGTGTCAGACTGTCTGCTGACCGCAGACCGCCGTGTTTTTTTGGCTGCAAATGCGGCTTCTGGTCGCCCTTCCCGAGCCGCTTCAACAAAAGCGTTCCCTGCTGGCAACTGGCCCGCTGATCCGATCGGGTCGATCAGGACACCCTGCACGCGTGCTCGGAGTTTGCGGGCTTCACTGGTTCCGTCGAGGACAAATCGCCAGTGACATTGCATTCCAGAAACATGTCGCGAATAGTAAGTGCTGAAGCACACCTTCCAGCGATCCTGCAGCGGCACCAGTTGCAGGGCTTCGTTGAGCAGTGTTAGCGTTTGATCGGTATTCGGCACGATGACGGACACCGATTTCATGCCGTCTGCAATTCCGTGTCCCATCAGCCCCGCCCAGCCTGCGTCGCCGAAGACGTCTTCCCAGGTTTCGAATCCATTCACGTGTTTCGCCGTAGAACGGGGCATGCGGTCCGGCTCAAGCACCTCAGGCGGCGTGTCCCAGCTTTCGTGCCAGAAACTGTCATCCGAAAACAAGGGTGCCGGCCCCTGCGGAAACTGATCGAGTTCCGCACTGGTCAACGCTAGGTGATGAGCGATCTTGTTGGAGCGTTTTGAATAGTCCATACCGGGATCGCCAATCCGCGACACCACGTGATAGATGCTTCGCTGAATGCGAATGGTCAGGTGAGAATGATTGACCGGACGTTCGCGCCCATGAGCGGCTTCTGTATGGCGATATCCGCTGAGTGATTCTAGCTTGTCCTGTAGCGCGCGAGGAATTCCCTCCGTCGCGGCGACGGTGCAAAACCCGCTGGCGCCGCGCCTGAGTCCTTGGCTGGCAGATGTGAAGACAATCTCGTAACTCACAATTTAACCACTCGTTGATCGACGAACGGATGGAATCAGTCCGGTCGTCGTTTGATTCAGCAAATACAACAGCGGTACTTCGGCCCACACTGGCTTCACCTCATTCGGCCTCACGCCCAGCTTGCCGGTCTCGTCTTCTTCCGGAGACCTTCCCAAGGCCGAACTGGGGATATACGTCACATTCTCCGCAAAGCCTTCGGCGGCATTGATGAACTCAGGCGCGTGCTTTAGCAGGATGGCTCGCACCTTCGCAGACACGTCTTCGATTAAACTCGTCTGCAGTCCTGCGATCCCCTGTTTCGCATCACGAATCGGATCTTCCAGTTGATTCCATTCCGGCCACAATGTCGGCCCCCAAGCGTCCATTTTTGTGACGACAATAATTAAGGGCTTGCTGTACTTTTGCTGTTGAGACATCCCGGAATGAGTGCGAATGCGATTGGCCGCTTCGTGCAAAATCTGGTCTTGGCGATGACTGCGGCCGGTCCCCAAAATCTGCGGGTCTTGTGTGTTGGCTTTGCAGGCTTCTCGAAATCTTGCGTGTTGTGTGGGGTCGAACAGAAACAACAGGCCCCGCGAAACGTTGAGGTGCTGAGTGGCCGGGCTGATCGATGATTCTCCGCCGGGCAGAAAATGTTCCCCCGCGTTATCGTATAGACAGATCGTGCGCGACAGTTCGTCCCGTTGGTCGATCTTCGGATGATCTGATAGCGGTTGCACCACAAAGACAAACGGGCGTGGGTACCAGATGGTTTCGTCGCCGAACTGCACGGGCTGATACAGTTCCCCTTCCGTTTCTGTTTTCGGAATCGATGCCAGCTTGTCCGGGTGTTCGTTGAAGAACAGGCGTTCTTCCGCTTCGTTGAGTTGTCGGTTCGAATCCGGATCCGCGTCCGAAATGCTCAGCTTAAATCGGGTGCCCAGAGCCTGGCGCATCTGCCACGTGGTGGTCGCCAGCATGTGCGACTTGCCGGAACCTGGTGAGCCCAAGATCGAATAGAAGATGCACTGCATTTCGAACATTGTTCGAGGAATGCCCAGGTGACAGCGCGGGCAGCACACTTCGCTGCAGAACGATCCCTGGCTATCAATCGCGTTGCCTCCCGCATCGAACCGCGTGGGCAAAAATCGCCGCTGCACGTCCGGCCCCAGTCGCGCGTCGCCGTACAGTCTGGGATGAGCGGACGCCCACAGCGTTTCCGCGGGAGCGAACCGATGCCAGCAGTGCGGGCACATGATCTGCGATAGTATTCCAGTTTCGGACAAAACCGTCTCTCGTGCTGTCGTTGAATGAGTCAGAAAAACAGGCGGCGTTTGAATTTTTGATTTTGGATTGCCGAATGACGATTGCCAATTTCGCCGTCTGTTGCTGCACTATTCTGGCATGACACCGCACCTATGAAAAGCAATCGCCCGCGTTTTCGGCCGTCCACCACTATCTGAGGCTGGAATTGTGCCCCGATTGCCTCAAATGTCGCTTGGTGGTCTCCACCGTGATTTCTCGGCGGAGACCGCCGAGCGACAAAAGAAGAACCCCAATTCTTAAACGTGACAGACCACTCGATGTTATTCAGCTACCAATTGCAGGCACGCAATGTTGAGGGCCAGGTCGTCGTCAGTGGTGAGCGGCTCCGTGAAGGGGACGTCGAATGTGTTACACACTTTCTGAGCTTGCATGACTACGACAAAAGTCAGCTGCTATGGTTTTGTGGTGAAGAGGTCAAAGTTTGACTTTCGTTTGATCTGGATTACGAAATGATCGTTTAGAGCTTTTCCTGAGCAGGCCAAGTCGTTGTCCACCAGAGCCATCGATTCAGCGTTTTGTCAGCGGAAGCTATTTCGGCTGACATTCACCAGAACTGGCTTCGCGAGCTTTGGGTTGGGATTTGCAACACCTACCATTCGGCAGTCTCCCGTCACACAAGTGCCCAAAACGGTGATCATCGCATGACACGTCGATTATTTAGTAACACCACCATTGGCTTGCTGCTGGTCTTTGCTGCAGTGCCGGCTATGAGGCCAGCTTGGGGGCAGGAATTCGACCTGCAGCCGCCGGGCGATCGAGAATTCGTGAATGACAAGGCTGGCCTGCTGGATGAGGCATCGGTGACTCGCATTCGCGAGGTCTGCGACAAGCTGCTGACAGACAAAGCCACGCCGATTATCGTGGTGACGATAGAATCGATGGCTCAGCACGGCGGTGGAGGAAACATGCCGATCGAAACCTACGCCGCATTGCTGTTCAATCAATGGCAGATCGGACATGCAAAGTTGCAGGGGCAGGATTGGAACACCGGAATTCTGCTGCTGGTGTCCGAGGGCGACCGGAGAGCTCGAATTGAACTGGGTGCTGGCTGGGGACGCACAGAAAACCAAACCTGCCAACAGATCATGGACGAATTCATCGTGCCGCCCTTCAAGCAGGGAAACTATTCGGGCGGTATCGTTGCCGGTGTCGAGGCTTTGGACAAGATGGCTCGCCAGCTGGAGCTCCCCAGCCGACCACGATCAGCGAAAGACTACATTGTCCCGTTGGTCTTTATTGCGTTGGCAATTTTCACGGCCGTGTCGCTGTATCGGCGAGGGGCGAGTGGCTGGGCATGGTTGCTCTGGGGGGGCGTATTCACACTGCTGTGGTTTGCCATGCGAACCATGGCAGAAAATCGCGGCAGCGGTGGTTTTGGCGGCGGCTCGTTCGGCGGCGGTTCCTCAGGGGGCGGTGGAGCGTCAGGTTCGTGGTAGGACAGGCGTGAATTGAGCAGTCTTCCGAGCAGTAAAAACGACGGACTCACACAGAAACAGGGAAATTCAAGAATGCAAAAAGCTTCCGAAGCAGTCACAAACGAACAACGCGATCTCGTTGCCGCAGCGGTGTCGGCAGCGGAACAGATTTCCAGTTGCGAAATCGTGCCCGTGGTCGCAACGGCCTCTGGTCGATACGATCGCGCCGAAGATCTTGTTGGACTGTGGTGCGCGATGCTGGGGGCCGTGGCGATCTTCTTGACGTTTCCCGGCAACGTCGACACCGGACACTGGGGAGGATTTCCTGTTTGGGCTCAGGTTTGCGTGTTGGTCGCCGCGATGGCTGTCTGTTTTCTGATGGGCGCTGTGCTGGCTGATCGGTTTCACGGCCTGCGGCTGTTGTTTACGGCTCGCCAGCAGTTGGAAGAAGAGGTCAACCTGCGAGCTCGCGAGCTGTTTTTCGACCGTCGAGTCCATCACACCGACGGCGCGTCTGGGGTATTGATTTTCGTATCACTGTACGAACGCATGGCCGTTGTACTGGGTGATCGGAATGTGGTAGAAAAACTTGGCGAAGACTTTCCAAAGGAACTATGCGAACGGCTGACAGCCGCGCTTCGTACAGAAGACATCGGCAGTGCCATCTGCGACACAATCAACCATGCCGCCCCATCGCTGGCATTGGCGTTGCCTCGCGCAGCAGGCGACGTCAACGAGTTATCAGATGCCTTGGTGCTGCTGGACTAAGCGCAGGCGGTCGTGGAGCCGTTGCAGCACCCCTGCAAAATTTTGGCGTCATCAGAGAAGTCGACAACCGCTCCAGCGTATGCGTTGCAGATGTTCATTTCTAGAGTTCTTGACGATCAGAAGCGAATCCGACGCAGCAGATCTCGGGCAACGGCATTTTCTGGGCCAATGTGCGCCAGCCAGCATCTCAGGGAAGCGGAAATACGACGATAGTCCATTTTGCCGTGCTGACGCTGGAATTTCTGCCGCCGACAGCGTTTTACGAACCGACGCAATGAGCTCTGAAGGGGCCGTCGGTCGTAACGGCGGATATGGAAACCTAGAAATCGAATCCCCTGCGAAGTGGGGGCCACGTGAGTTTTGTTCGGATGCAGCTTCAACCTGAGTGTGGCCAGATGTGCTTCGATCAGCGACCGTAAACGCCATAGTTCCTGCTTGGAATTCGCGAACACCACGATGTCGTCGGCGTATCGAACGTAGCCGGGAACTCGCAGCACCTCTTTCGCGACGTGGTCCAACTGATCCAGAAACACATTTGCCAAGAATTGGCTGGTCAGGTTTCCGATCGGCACACCACGCGGTCGTTGCACAGAAAACAGGTCATCCCCCGGAAAGTATGAATTCGAAGCTTCGTCCGCCAACACGCCTGCACCCGAATCAACGATGTGGTTCAAAAGCCCTAGGACACGCTGGTCACTGATCACGTTGCCGACGGCACCCAACAGCAAAGCGTGATCGATATTCGGGAAGAACTTGACAATGTCCGTCTTTAGCGACCACTGATAACGGCGCAGAAAAGACTGAGCGCGGTCAATGGCTTGATGCGTGCCTTTTCCTTTCCGACACGCATAACTATCATGAATAAACCGGCGTTCAAAGATCGGTTCTAGGACATTCACAACCGCATGATGGACAATCCGGTCTGGAAACGGAGCGGCACTTATTTTGCGGGGCTTGGGTTCCGAAATATGAAAGTGGCGGTACGGGCCATGCACGTATGTGCCGTCTATGAGGTCCTGCTGCAGCCGAAACAGATTTTCCTCCCATGCAAAATCGAAGTTCGTTGCGACCGGCTGGTAACGTTTGCGGCGTCGACATTTTCGATAGGCCAGCAGCAGGTTGTCCCAACTGACAAGTTGCGGCCAAAGATTGCCGAAAGTCTTGGCCATGATTCCTCACACCAGCAAGGCGAAAACAGGCCGGGACGTTCGCGTGGGCTACCAGCCCCGGCCTGAAACAGTGGCTTTGGCCCTGCAAGATTTACATCCACAGAACACAGGATACGAACCGTGTCATCCTCTTGTCACGGATTGAACGTGCCTGCGGCAGCAAGTACCGCGCAGATTCAATATCTCGATATTGTAAGATGATTGGGAAAGCAACTACTCAGCGACAACGCGGAATCCCACGTTGTTGTTCGTGTTATCAGGGTTGTTGTTGTTCCGGTTACAGCAACGCGTGTTGATGGCGTTATTGTTCCAAGAACCGCCCCGGCAAACCCGAGAAGAGACTCTGCTTATCGATCCGTCCCCTTCAGCCACGCACCCAAAAGGCGGCCCAGTTGATCGAACTGTTCCGCAGCATAGCGAATCTGCGTACCGGCCAGAAGTTTCAGGTCGTATGCGTATCTTAGAAACGCCCGAATGCACACCAACTTGCCGTCGGCCAATTCCAGAAACTGGCGGCGGTCTTTTCCACGAGCCTGATTGGCCATCAAAATCGCTTCTTCAAACTCGAAAGCCAGTGACTCCAGCCGAACCGTGTAACTTTGCCGCAGGTTTTTCGGAAACCGCTGCGTGTGATTTAGCAGCCACAGATTCAAATCGTGAGTCTTGACGAACAAAGGCGTATCCGGAATTTGCATTTTTAACTCGCGCGCGGTGACTTCGTCACCGCGTTTCAGAGGGGGCAGGGAACAGAGATTCAGAGTACAGAGGCCAGAGTCACAGAGGGCGAACAAGGATGACTGGGAAAGCAACTACTCAGCGACAACGCGGAATCCCACGTCGTAGTACGTGAAACCAGGGTTGCTGTAGTGCCGGAGACAGCAACGCGTGTAGATGGCGTTATTGCGCCAAGAACCGCCCCGGCAAACCCGAGAAGAGACTCCTGACGGGCCTGGCGGATCATTCGATGGGGACGATCCATAATAATCTGCATCGTAACCGTCGTTGCACCATTCGTACACGTTGCCAACCGTATCGTACAACCCAAATGCATTAGGAGCGTACGAACCGACGTTGACTGTGACTTGCTGGTACGGGCCTTTGGTTGTGGTGCCATGGGGATGATTGCCATCGACGTTGGCTCGTGTTCCGTTGCAGGAATCGCCCCACGGAAACGCGGTTGTGGAACCGGCTTTCGCCATGTATTCCCATTCTGCTTCCGATGGCAGCCGGTACGTGTGTCGAGAATCCTGTTCGCTGAGCCACTGGCAATACGCGACCGCTCCGTGCCACGAGATTTCTGCCATTGGTTGCTGAGCTGACGTCCCGAAACTTGAACTGGTGTTCAACGTATAGCGATTGCCGGACTTGCGAACCGGACAGTACTCGCCGTCGAAGTCAATCCAGTCGCTGTCGATGCTGGCTCCGCTGTTCAGCCACTTCAGGATCTGTTCAACGGTGACTTCGTAACGTCCGGCAAAGAAGGGTTTGCTGATCGTGACTTCGTGAACCGGTTTTTCGTCGTCTTCGCCATCATTCGAACCCATTTGAAACGTGTCCGCCGGGATCGGGACGAATTCGATGTCGCCCGCCGTCGGCACTTTTCCGCTGGCTCGCAGTTTTGCGAATTCGGCTCGCTGACGTTCGTTCAACAGTTCTTGGGCTTCGCTGCGACAGATGCCGAGCAGGTCGTCTCGATCCGGCGTTGTCTTTCCCGCCACCCGATCATGGGCAGGCTTGTACGTCGCCTGTTGCTGTTTCAGGGCATTGATGCGATTCATCAGCGTGCGTGCCGTCTGGTGTTGCGGCAGAATTTGATCGGGAACCTGTTTGTCGTATTCTGTCTGAGCCGCATCAATGGCTGACTGCAGCGTGTCGAATTGTGCGGCCAGCGGTTTGTCAAGCACGGCCAGTGTTCGCGTGAGCGTTCCGGTTCCTTGTTCGATCACACGATCAATCGCCGTGACGGTGCGGCCTGTCGGGCTTTCAAAGGCGGCAATCGCTGCTTGACGCTGCTGGACCGCTTTGTCGTATTGTTCCAGAGCATCGGCCAGTTGCGTTCTGGATGTCGTCAGGTCAATTTTCGAATCCCCTCCGATTGTTGTTGCCAACTGCGATTCAATGGCCGCCAGTGTGGCGGAAACCTGAACGATGGCGGTGCTGGCTCCGCCGCGTCCACCGTTGGCTCGCAGAGCTTCTGCTTCCGCAGATTTAACCTGCAGCAGGCGATCGGTTTGCTGCAGGCGAGATTCCAAATCGGACTTTGTGGTGGTGAGTGTGGCCACCTGTTTGCTAAGCGTGGTCAGGCGATTTTCGGCGTCCTGCAATTGCTGTTTGACAGGTCGCAGTGTGGTTGCGTCCGCAATTGCCTTTGCTTCCGACTTGGTTAACTGACTGACTGTCGCCTGCAGTTCTGTGACCGCGTCTTCCGCCTGCAGGCGCTGGCGTTCTTTGCGGTCCAGTTGATCGGCCAAACCGCTTTTTGTGGTTTGAGCCTGTTTTAACTGCGTCCGCAGGTCCGCTTTTTCGACCTCCAGCCGAGCGACCGCTTCGGCATCGTTCTGCAGCAAATCGGCCTTTTCGTCGGCAGTCGTTTCCGCATCCAGAAACTGCTGCAGATCTACGGTGGCTCCGCCATACAGCAGCTTCGCATTCGCCCAATCACCGGCGTCCCAGCCGTTTTCTGCTTCTGTGCCAGCTCGTTGAATGGCTGGCAGTGCGGAATGTGTTTTTAGTCGGTCAGGAACTTTGGCCTGCATTGCCAGCCACGTTTGCCGGGCGGTCAGTGTTTTCATCGCCAGCACATTGTCAGCCTGCAATTGTCCGAGGTTTTTCAGCAGGTTCGCCAGTTGTTGTTCTGCTAAAGAAACGTCGCCTTCCTCCAGTAGCGTGACAATCTGTTTGTGATCTTCCAGCAGGACTGTGCGGCGGTCGGCAATCTGCGTTGATGATTCCAGCCATGGCGAAGCATCGTCTGCATCCAAATCGACGACAGGACTCAGCGTTTCTCCCAGCGGATTTAGTAGCGGACGCAGTTGCCGAATTTTTTGCTGTGTTTCTTCAGCATGGTTCAGCTTTGCCAAGGCCTGTTTGACCAGTCGCACCGCGTCACTTGCTGAGGCCACACGTGACTTGGTGTGCAAAGCCTCGGCTTCCGTCAGAGCTTGCCGGGTCGTTGGATTATCGACAGTCGGCTGATCTTCGATTGCGTGTCTCTGGGTGAGATATTGTTCAGTCAGCGTCTGCAGTTTTGAAATCTGCACTTGCTGCCACGCCAGATTCAGCGGAATCAGCAGTGCTGTCGCCACGACACACACTGCGATCAACGTCAGCCACAGATGACGCCGCCGCGTACGTTTTAACTGAGCCGAATCGAACATGCCGGTGACTCCGGCGGCCGTCCAGTTGTCGTCATGATGGGGATTCGCTGAGTCACTCATGTTCAAAACTCCTGCGGCTCAGACTGCAGAGCCAGTTTTTCGGGCGGCTGTTCGGTTTTTATCAGCACAATGTTCGCAAATTCTCGGGGCACACCGGCGGCCTGCAGCACGGCTTTGCGTTGTGCATACGACTTTTTGAAAGCCAACTGGCCGGTCAGCACAGTGAAACACACCTTTGCCACCATGTGAACTTCGTCGGGAATGGTCTGTTTTCTGTGTCCTGCCAGCACCGCATCGGGGGCAAAGGCTTCGGTCATCGGTGCCTGCGACATGGTGCTCATGTTGCGATAGCCAGCTTTGGCGCGACCGCCACCGCCAAAATCGATCAATCGAATTCGGCGGCCACTGACCATGATATTTCCTAGCGAGACATCTCGCTGCATCAAATTCGCTGCGTGCAATTTTGCATATGTGGCGAAAATCAGGCGGCACAAAGAAATGCGATCGTTCATGGGCAGATGCGTGCGCGCATCCAGCCAATTTTGTAACTGCTGTCCGGGAATCCATTCGATAATCATAAACGGCTGATCCGTACGAACTTGGCGTGCGACGTAAAATTGCGGCGCGATCCCAAGCGGCATTTCTGCCGCATCCAGCATTTTGCATTCGCGATCAAAGACTTCACGTGCTTTGGCTCTTTCTCGAGGACGCATCACCTTGATCGCTCGTTCATTGCCCGTCGTTGAATCCACAGCTTTGAAGACAATGCCATATCCGCCACACCCGATCGGCTTCAGATCGACCAGCCCTTCGGCGGCGATGGCCGTGAAGGTTTCGTCTGTGACTTCCGTGACGTAATCATCGTCTTCCAGCCCCATTACTTTGTGAACCTGAACACCGACCGGCCCACTGTCGGATCGATCCACGGGCTGCGATGCAGCGTCACTGGAATCCGGGTTCTTGTTGCGTTTGAAGGGGAACCATTTCATTTATCTAGCTTTCGCAAGTGATACTTTGCTCGTTCCAGCGTGTTTTCCACGTCGGCTTTCGTGAGACGCATTTCCGTCGCGATTTCATCGTAGCTCAGGCCATCGACATAACGCAGTCGCAGCACCTGAGCCTGTTGACGTTCCGCAGGGTCCGTTGATTGTCCCCACTGTTCGATCACCTGCAGTCCCTGCATGAAATTCACGCCCGTGCGTTCTTTGAAGTAGCTGCCTTTCTCGTCCGCCAGTTGTGAGATGATGTCCGCGACCTGCGATTCTTCTTCTGCCGTCAGTCCCAGAGCGTGCAGCACTTTTTGAAACGTGCCTTTGCGTTTGTAGTGGTTCAGCATTAGTTGAGACATGATGAGCGATACAAAGCCTGTGAGTTGCTTTCGGCTTCTCGCTCGCAGCAGTCGGTCTGGATACTTTTCCAGAATTCGCAGGAAGGCTCTGTTCAACACGCTGCTGAAGCGACAGGACACGTCCGCCTTTGGGTTAATTGCCTGCCAGTTCAAACCGGGCAACACCGTCGCGACTCCTCGCAGTTCGCCGTATAGAAACGTGTAGATCAGTCCTTCTAGTGTGCGGTCACGTTCAGGCTGAGGCGGCGATGGTTTGAGTTTCTGCACTTCTGCTGGCAGCTCGCGGTACTCTTCGAGAGCATCCAATTCGTGTTGATGAGCGGCCTGCCACGCGGCAAGCCGCTGGAAGATCTGGTCTTCCAGTGGCGTTGCCGTATTGGTTGCTTTTGTTGGAACGGTCATTCTTTGTCTCCAGCGTTCGACTTTTTCACCTGAGCGTCTTTCACCACAATGATAACGTCGCGGGAATCGGATTTCTCAGTGTTCGTCTGTTCAGCATTTTTTGTGGTCTGCGTGGCTGATTCTTCGCGGGAATCGCGGGCTTCTGAGTCCGCAAGTTTTTCCTGTTTCGCATTGTGCAAAGCCTTCAGTTTATCCAGACGACTCCACGCCTGAGTCAACTGACTGGGCTGGCGAGTACCGACGGGGCCGGTGTCTCGGCGAGCTTCGTTGCGGGCTTCTCGGGATTCGACATCTGTTCGCAGGTTGTCTAATGCGGAACCAATTTGAGCCGCCGCTGTTTCACCCGTGCGTCCCGCAGAAGCCACCAGATCTAGCAGTTCATTTTCGTTGTGAGCCTGTTCACGACGGACAACCAACGTTTGGAATTCGTTTTCTGCTTCCAGCAGTCGAGATTCCATCTGGGCGATGGCCGCTGAGCCTTCTTCCACACTTTTCAGAAGTCGGTCGAGAGCTTCTCGACGAATCTCCAGTTGACGTTCGTCGCGGTCCTGTTCCATCAACAGCCGATCAACTTCCGCACCCAATTTCACGGGCAACCAATTCTGCCCGGCAAAACTGACTTCCGTCAGGCGGTCGTCCGATGCTTCCTGCAACGCCGGATACGCATCGCTTAGAATGGTGTTGCGACGACCAACCGCTCCGGTCAGGTCTGCGATTTCTGTTTGCATCCGGCGGATTTGCGTGTTCGCCAGATTCAGTTGCACGCGGCGATCGATAATTTCTCCGCGAGCGGTTTCGATATCGTTCTGCAGTTTTTTGTCTCGAATGCTGTTCGGGACGGCTTCTGCCAGTCCTTCGACCGTGTGATCCGCCGTGGCCTGAGCATATCCGAGCAGCTCGCGAACACTGCGACTGGAAACAGCGAACAACAAGACGCCTGCCAATGCGAATGCCCCGAGGGCGGTGAGCAATTTCTTCATCATGATTCTCCGGATGTGTGTTGGATGTGACGGGCTGAAAGGCCCGTTTTAGGATTCACAATCGAAGAGCTGAGATTCCGGAAAGAAATCGCCGTGATTCTTGAGGAATGTAATCAGGAGTTCATCGCAAACCTGTTTCTCAGAAACAGGTTGCGTCGTTTTGCGTTTTTTTAGCGACGGTGAAATGCGATTAGAAAGCTGCCGTCACTTATTTCCCGATGGTTGCTAAAGGTCGCCCGCCGGCATGTCCGGCAATCGTATCCAGCACCTGTGGCAGAAAGGTAACGTCGGAAGCATCAACAGGGCCTCTTGGTTTTCCATCGCCAGCTTCAAGGATGCTTGAATACGAAATTTTCAGACACTCGGTCGCTCCGAATAGCGATGATCTACCATAACAGTAAATCTGCCCCTTAGCGGAATCAAAGAGGCCTGTTCGAATTTCTCCGGCGGGGTTTGAATGCCAATATTGTTCTACGGATCACTTTCATCGCTGCCTGTCGTTTGGGGCTCTGCTGACTTTGACTATAATCGCGGCCATGAAGAATGCATACAAAACAATCGTGTTGTTCGCGCTGGTCTGTGTGAGTGCCGGGAACGCCAGCGAACCTGGGCCGCCTAATATTCTGTTCATTTTTGCCGATGACATCGGGCAGGAAGTGTTGGAGTGTTACGGCGGTCAGTCGTATCCAACTCCACATCTCAACGAACTTGCTCGCACGGGGATGAAGTTCAACCACGCCTACAGTATGCCGGTCTGTCATCCGTCGCGATTGACGTTGATGTCGGGCCAATACCCGTTTCGTCATGGCAAGGTGAGCTGGGGAGACTTTCCAAAACAAGCCGAAGCTCACACGTTCTCAAACTACTTACAGCAGGCAGAATACAAGACGACCATCGCCGGCAAATGGCAACTTTGTTTGTTGGCAGACGACCCATTCCATCCGCGGCGCATGGGCTTTGACCAGTGGGATCTTTTTGGCTGGCACGAAGGCCCTCGTTATTACGAGCCGATGATTTATCAAAACGGAAAAGTGCGAACCGATACCGCAGGCTTCTATGGTCCGGATCTGTATGTGCGGAGCGTGATCGACTTTATGAAAACGAACCGCGAGCAGCCTTTCCTCGCCTACTATTCCATGGCGGTTGCTCACGAAGTGACGGATGATCTGACGCCACCGGTTCCGCATGGACCATTCGGTCGTTACGACAACTATGCTGAGATGGTGGCTGAGACTGACCGGAACGTCGGTCGGTTGGTGGCCGCATTGAATGCCCTGCAGCTGCGTGAAAAGACACTCATTCTTTTTGTGGCCGACAATGGAACGCCGCCCGAAATTATCATTCGTGCCGAGGGGCAGGAATTGATTAAGGTGCCGGTTGTGTCGCGTCGCAACGGGCAGGACGTGCCTGGCGGAAAGAAACAGCTGACCGATGCCGGAACCAACGTGCCGATGATCGCCAATTGGCCCGGCACAATCAAACCGGGCCAGGTCGTTGATGACTTGGTGGACTTCAGTGACTTCTTGCCAACATTTATGGATCTGGCGGGGAAACCTGTTCCCGGTGATCTGCAGTTGGACGGTGTCAGTTTCGCAAATCGTTTGCGAGGCACAGGTTCCTCACCCCGCACGTTTGCCTACTGCGAAGAAGCCGTGTTGCCCAAGCCTGGTGGCGTTGAGCCCGATGGGAAAAGTTCGGGCCTGAAATGGGTTCGCACTCAGGACTGGAAGCTGTACAGCGATGGGCGACTTTTCCACATGGCGGAAGATCCGAGGGAACAGTATCCGTTTGCGGCAGTGAAAGATGACGTTTCGCGAACGGAAATCCGCACGCGGCTTGAAGGAGTTTTCGCTGATCTGGATGCACCGGCTGTGGAGCAATCCAAGCCATTGGATTGACGCTGCGGGATTATCCGATGGCGTCATGAATTTCGCCGACTGCGCGGAATCACTGTTCGTGCATAACCAACCCCTCCCGCTATTCATTGCGGGAGGGGGCGAACGAGCGGAGCAAGTTCGGGGGACGGCTGACCATTGCAGATCTGAGATTTCAGATTTCAGATTCTTCAGTCGCGTGCCCCCTCCCGAACATCGCTCCGCTCGTTCGACCTCCCCCTCACGCTGCGCTTGGGGGAGGTTGAAAATGTCTGGCGTCAATCGACAGGTGCTAATTCACACCGGTCAATGCTGGTTCGATCTTCGTCCGGTACAAAAACGCATCGGACGTGAGCAGCGACATCAGCAGCGCGTGCATGCTGCCGCCGTTGTCTTTGTACGCTCGATACGCTTCCTGCAGAACGGGCGCGTCGTTGATGGTTTCGTTGCGGCCCATCCAGAATCGAAAAGCGTGGCGGACAAAAACCTGTTCGGCGCGTTTGCTGGCAGCGATCTTTTGAATTAGCTCGATCGCGTTTGCGACTTTGCCGTCTAAGTTCGGATCACCGGACCCGATGATCTCACCGGACGTATCGACCGGTTTGTCCAGTTCCTGTTCGCGATACAAGCCCGCGTGGTTGAACATTTCGAAGGGCAGCCCCAGCGGATCCATCTTTTGATGACACGTCCAGCAATAGCTTTCCCGTGTGACCCGCATGCGTTCACGAAGTGTGTTTTTGGGCTCATCCGGCAGCATCGCGTCGACGGTGATCGGCACGTCGGGAATGCCGCCGCCCAGCAATCGTTCGTGAATCCAGCGGCCGCGCAGAATCGCGTGATTGTCCATCGCATCGGAATGAGAAACCAGCCAACTGGGATGAGTCAAAATACCCAGCCGCTGGCCTTCAGGGACCGTCGCCAAAACACGTTCTGGTTTCATGGACCCGAGGCCAAAGCTCCGCCGACTCACACGAGCATAGATTTTCGGTCCCGACAGGTCTGCTTCGGCAACGCTGTGATTGACGTTCGCTCGCTTTTTCTTTGCCGCTGCCGCCTTCTTCTTCGTCGCCGCCAGCACTCTCTTCTTTGTTGCTAAGGTTCTCTGCGTGTGTTTGTCGTCCGGGTCGGCCTTCAACGTGGCCTCAAGTTCAGCGACTTCGTTTTCCGCCGCTTCAAGTTCGGTCGCTTCTTTCTCCGTCTCCTCGTCCACGGCCTTCTTCTCCGCAGCAACAGACTCGGCTTTTTCCTTCCGGCTGCGTTCTTTGCCGAAGTAAACATTGTCTGCTTTGGTGGCCACGACTTTGTCCGACGTCAGTAACTGGTTCAGGACATCCTTGTCTTCGTACAGAATGAGTTCGATCAGGCGATCGGTGCTGGCCGTGGCGTTGAACATGGCACCGTAATGCGACGTTCCTTGGTTGCTGACGCCTGTATTTGCTAGGGCTTTTGAGTCTTTACAGATGTAGCCACCCAGATCGTAGTCGAAGTAATCGCGGAAGAATCGCAGGATGCGCGGCTTGCGAATGCTGTCGTCGGCCAGCATGCGTTCGACTTCGCGTTTCACATCCGCCTTGGTGCGCATCCGACCTTCCGTGACTGCCGTTTGCAACGCTTCGTCCGGTCGGATGTAGCGCAGCGCGTGATTCACCGCCATGCCGAGTTCCCAGTCCTGCAGCATGACTCGGCCATCGGAATCCGGTGTGCCGTTTTCGGCCAGTTCCGGTCGGAACAGTGCGTCGCGATCCAAGAAAATGGATGACAGGCCGAGAACCGCGCCGTCTTTCTTGCCGAGTTTGTCCACAGATTGTTTGACGATGGCCAGGTAAGCGTCCGACTCGGTTTGATTCGGCGGTCGGAACGTCAGCGCTTCGAACAGGTAATCCACTGCGGCGCGTAAACGTTCGTCGGTCACGCCGTCGTCCTTCATTAACTCATAGACCGGCGTCAGCGGCCGTACAACTTGTGTGCTGTAGACGATCGCCGTCGGCAGGCCGCGGATATCACCTACCATTTTGTAGGAGTTGACGTCATCGGTGATCTGTTCTGGGTTGGCGATGCTGAGCGGACCATCGGCCATGTAGCGAATGATGTCGTTCGCAATGCCCATGATCTGCGTCGCTTCGGCGCTGTTGACCGTGTAGAAGTCGGGATAATTTTCCAACCCGTGATGTCGTACCGACGACAGCACGGCGGGGACGCTCTTGACTGAGGTGGCGTAGGCAACCGTCCCGCCCTGCCACTTGATGATGCGATCGGTACCGAAGTACAGCTTGAGTTCACCGCCGTGGTTGGTGGGGACGACGTCGCCATGAGTCCGCAGGCCCGGTTTGTCTGGATCGAATTCCGCTTCCGTGTTGATCAATTCGTTCAGGCGGGTGATGTGTTCCTGAGGAGTGACGCGCCAGAGACGTGCCGGTGACGATGTCGGTTTCAGTTTGATGCCATCCGGCAGCGGACCGAACAGCAGATCGTGATCGACAAAGTTGCCTTTGTTGGGATCGAGGGGGTCGTGAAACCCACCCTTATCGCGCATGACGCGCGTCAGTTCCCCAACGATGCCGTCAGAAAACTGCAGCCGCTGAATGACGTCTGGCTGGTCCGCATCTTCAGGCGGCATTTCCTTCAAGGCGACCTGCGCCCAGACGCTGCGCCAGGTGGCGGCGTTGATTTCATCCACTGGGCCCAGGTCATGCAGCGACAGACCGCCTTCGGGGTCGGTCTCGCCATGACAGTCCACGCAATGGTTGGCGACAAACGTTTTCGCGAAGCTGCCAAAATCTTTGTTGACCGCTTGGCCGGGCGTGTAGTCTTCGCCGTTCGCTGCGGAATGCGAGCCAAGCAAGATGACGATGGCCAGCACCAGCGCTGCGTTAGCAAAACTCACGCGACTCAACCTCCCCCAAGCGCAGCTTAGGGGGAGGTCGGACAAGCGAAGCAATGTCTGGGAGGGGGAATTGCACGGGCGGGACTGCTGGATGCCGTTCGTCGGTTGCGCGGTCGCCCTCCCCCGAACATCGCTCCGCTGGTTCGACCCCTCCCATGCCTGCGGCGGGAGGGGTTGGCGGTGCATCCGCTGGGCGCGGCATAACTCGTTTTCGCAACAATCACTCGCGGCGAAAATCCTGACGACTTTCGCTGCGAGTTCCTTCACCCTGCTCATACCAGCACTTCCTTCAACGGCCCTGTGCTGTCGTCGAACTTTCTGGCCATCTGATCGTCCATATTGAAGCGATCAACGTTTTGACCAGCGGCCCGCAGAAGCGACGTGTAGAGCGCGTTGATCGGTCGCTTGCCGTCGAGCTGCGTGAAGCAACCGGTCTTGAATGCATCGCCGAGATCGCCTAACAGCATCACCGGCCAGTTAGCGCCGTTGGTATGCTGCTTGTCGGCGTTGTTGCTGGTGTAGACGATCAGCGTGTTGTCCATCATGGTGCCGCTGCCTTCGGGCACGCTTTCCAGGGTTTCCATAATTCGCACCAGCATACGACTGTTGTACTGGCGAATTTTGATCCAGATCGGGTTGTCGGGCTGATCCATGTGGCCGAGGTTGTGGCCCTGTTGTTCGACGCCCAGTCCCTTCCAGGCACCAAAGATCTCACCACGACCAGAACCAATGGTCAGCGTATTAGTAATGCCCGACGTCAGCGACGAGATGCCGAGATCCAGCAAGCAATCGTGCCAGTCCGTTTCGAACTCGGGCTTCGTGTATCGTTCGTCCACTTTGGGAGCGAATTTTTGCAAGTGATCGGAGACGGTGTCCAGTCGATCACGCAGGCCGTTGATGTCTTGGAAGCCTTGCACGTATTGGCCGTAACGCTGTTGGTCGGCCAGCGGCAGCGATCGTCCCTTGGTGGCGGCCAGTGTTTCGATCTGATTCAACAAGCTCGACCGCGCTTCGTGTTGCAGGCGAATGTCGCCCGTCGAAATGCCACCGTACAGCATCTGATACAGATGATTCGGATTTGAGTGCATGAAGATCGGCGAACCGGCGCCGCTGGCCGACAGCGTCGCAATCGTCGGCTTGGTCTTCATGTTCTCAATGGAATCCATGCCGATGCACAGATGAGGCAGCAGCGTCTGTGGCAGAGCCTTGCTGAGTTCATAGTCGATCGTCGACGCACTGGGCGGCACACCGTCACTGCCACGATAGCCGCCGAGCGCGCCAAAGAAGGCGCTGTGCGAGGGGCTGGTGTGAATGCCGTGCAGGCCGTTGATAATGTGCATTCGTTCCTTGTAAGGTTCGAGTGCGCTGATGGGCTCAGGAAGTTTGGCCTTCGCCAGCGAGCCGCTGCTGTTCATTCCTGCGGGAATACAGGTCTTCGGGTCGAAGCCCTGATTCTGCATAAAGAAGATGATGCGTTTGGGGGTCGTGTTCGCTGTGTTACTAGCGGGCGACGCCATCAGAGTGGCAGGAACGAGCGAGGCACCGAATGCGGCACTCGTGCTGGCTGCCATTCCCTGCAGCATTTTTCTGCGGCTATGCATGATCGATCTTTCGGTGGGATAAACCGACAAGGTGTTCTTGTCGGCGTCTGTTAATGATTGGCAAGCGGTTGAGCGAAATCGCTTCACTCGCCAAAAGCTGCCCCTCCTTTGCCCGCAAACACGATCTTGAACGGGAAAGGTGGACCTCTTTGACGGGAGCATTCGCTGTTTGCCGTTTTCCACTTATTTTACCCAACTCGTCAATCGACGCAATCGCTGAGTTGGAAACGTTGTTCGATCGTGCTGGATTCTCGCAGTCAGTACGAGCGTAGCAGACACGACCCGTGCCACTGGATCGCCTACGTAGCGCAGGCAATGATGGGGATCTGCCCGGCAGCCCGCTGAGTTGATTCGTCGGCCCGAATTTTGACTGACATTCGTTCCATGACAGATTGACGCCACGCAATCGACGGGTGATAATCCTGAATCGCAATTTGGCACGAAATGCCCAATCGTCTTCGAACTGGTCAGAAAGTTTGAACCATCCTCATGATTTCACGCTTCAAAAGCGTCAGGCGTCGTAGAATATGATCGTCCGCATTCAAGCAATTCCTGTCGAATGTAAGTCAATTCACAGACTTTAGTTCTACGAATCATCACGCTCAACAAACACCACCTTGCGGCTTGTCCGCGATTCTTTAACGGAGAAAAATCAAATGAAAGCGTTACTTGTTCTAATCGCTGCGGCGAGCACTGCCTTCGTGGGCTACTCGTATTCTGTATCAGACGGCGAAACTTGCTTGGTCTGCCCTATGACTGGCGAGCCCTTGTTGACCTCCACAGAAACAGAAGCAGGTTCATGTTGCCCCGGCTGTGCTAGCGGCACCGCTGGCGATGAAGCCATGCTGACAAGCATCGAAGGCGAAGCTTCCGCATCTTGCAGTCAAGCGAAGGGCGCGTGCTGCTCAAAAGGCGATGCCGCCATGTTGACTTCAGTCAGCGATGCTGAGTGCCACGGCAATTGCGAAAAAGCGTGTTGCAAAGACAAAGAGGTCGCCGCAAGCGAAGCAGAAATCGTGACTGAGTCTATTGAAGACAAAGAAGAAGTCGCTGCCGTCGTCGCCGAAACGGAATAATTCCATTTCAGTAGACCGGCCCAAACAACGAAGGAGTCGCACCTCAGGTGCGACTCCTTTTTTGATGCGCCCGGGTGTCATCGGCTCCGCCCGTGTTTCGTTGCCGCTTCCTCTCAGGGTTCTCACTGGCAGAGCCAGCGGTACACAACCGCCAACCCTCAATCAGCGGCAGCCATCCGGTTGCGGCACTGTGGTATTGCCGATACATGATTACCTGAGACTTGGCCACGTTGGTTATTTTCCGGCTCCGGAAGTCACGTGAACACCTCGGGGATCACTCGTTCAGAATTGTTGTACTTTGCGATCTCACCGTCGGAGGTTATTAGCGGGCATTCAAGCACAATGGCTGATGCCAACACCATTTTGTCGTGCATTTCATGGTCTTCTAGTCGTCCTGCGATCATCGCCACACAGGCAATGACTTCCAAGTCAATAGGGCGGATTTCTACGTTTGGCGACTCGGACAACCGCCTGAACACTTCGTTGTGAATACGGCGGACAGATACCTCGTCTACACACCATTTGTCGAAGATTTCGATGAAGACAACTGAAGGGATACTGAGTCTGACGTCTGAGCCATTCTCAGAGCAGCCCTCTTCCATCAAACGCCTAGCCCTAGCAGACAGTTTGTCAGCCGTTCTGAACACGTCGGAGAAGAACCAAATAATTGCATTCGTGTCACAAACGAACAGTTTTCTCATACCGATAATCCCTCATATTCTCGACACACTGGATCAGGTCATCCTGCAGGGACAGTCCCTGTTCTCTCTCGTTTCGAAGCAGGTACTCAATAAAATCGACGTCGGATTCTTCCGCGGTAAACCACATGCGTTCGGAAAGAGCGCTGAACATCCCCAGCAGTCGTTCAAATTCCGCGCGGTGGCGAAGCACGATCTGTGTCAGGAAGTACGTTGTGCCGATTAACTCTACCTGCCAATCCTCCGCCAGTTCGGCTAAAGACGTGGTCTCGAGGCTTGTTCCGTCGTAGGGTGTGGCCTTCGCGTCCAGAAGGACATTCTGCAATTCTTCCACGGTGAGGCAGCGGCACGGCAAACTCATTCTGTCCCCGTCGCCTTCTTGAACAAATCAACAGTCTCTGCCGAGGCAATCGTTGCTTCTATTCTCTCGTTTACGAGCGGGTCTTTCTCGCGATAATCGCTCACAGCCGTTTCCGTGATCTCATCGGAACCTTCGTCCGCCGCATGCTCAAGTAGGCCGTACGCCAACTTTAGAATTTTGGCTGCATTGAACTCCGAGACTACGCCAATCTCTTTGATAGCCGCCTCCGTAAATGGCGCGAGCTCGTCAAACGCCGCCCCTTTCTCGCGATATTCGCCCAGATACTTCTTAAGCAGCAGTTTCGCGTGTTTCGGATTCAGCTTTTCAAATGGTATCACGTGTCGATCAGCTTGCTGAAGCAGTGGCGAACGGTTTTCCATTCCTGATTCACTCCATGCATCACTAATCAATGGCGGAACCCCTGCATGAAGAACCAAAAACATGTTGTAAAATCCGAGCCTCGCGTTGAGTGTTGGGCCATCAAACAAAGCACTCCTTAGCTCCAAAGCGAAGTCTTTGCGTTGACGACGACTCTGGAAGTCCGGGATTCGTTCGAAGTCGTCTACCAAGATAAATGCACCCGTAAAATCTGCCGCCCGAAAAAAACGAACCATATGCGACAAAACAAATTCAAAACGATCTCGTCCGTTCTTGAGTGACTTGAAGTATCGCTCAAAGTCATCCTGCGTGACGAACTCTGCGTACAAACCACCCCTCGCAAATTCGCGGAACAGTGGAAAATCGGGCGGGAGCTCTTGCAGCGCAGGATTGGATCGCACTGCGTCACGGACTTCAGATAAGTTGATTTCGTGATCTGTGTACCATTGTTCCGATCGTAAGTTCTCGATCAGCACGTCATCATCCGCAGAAAATGCAGTGCCATCGCCGGTGTGCAAGCTCCTTGCAGCATTCAGCCGAATCGTCGCCAAACTCTCCTCAATGATACCCAAACGAAGCATCGAGTCAAAAATCTTATTCAGGAGACTTGCAAATGTTTTTGTACGCCCACCGGACTCTGGAACGACATACAACGCGAAGCACTTAGTTTGTTCTTCTGAGATGTCTAAGTTGTTGTGGCGATTGATCGCGTCTTGAAGATTGACGAGGAACGCGGACTTTCCGTTTCCACGTCCGATGTACGACGTATCGATAATGTATCCGAGTCGGAGATGATTTGGTTGCGCAAGATCGGCACGCAAGAAGTTCGCTCGCACGCGTTCAAACTCGTTCTGGCGTAATTCTATTTCGTAGATTTCACCGTTTATTCGCGGATCTTGAGAGTCCTTGTTGACTGTCGGCTCAGATGGAAACGGGTTCTCGAGGAGCCCAAATCTTGCGAAACGGGCCGGCGCGTCATTGAACGCTGCGGTTGGTTTACGACTGAGCTTACTCATCGACTCTTGTGCCTTTTTCATCGATAGAAATAATGTTTCGTGGCTTGCCATCGACCAGAACTGGTACGCGTTTCAGGTATTCGGCACCAGTCTCTTCGGGAAGACGGTCAACCTCAAGTGAGATCTTGATGGGGAGTTCGCCGGCGAGGTTGTGTTTATATGCTTGATTTAACATACGTTCAAACACATGCTCCGATACCTTCAGGTTGAAACACACAAGTTCACGTAAAGAGGCTAAATTCACGAAATACCCTCTTCGCGTCCTACGTAAACTGTGATACCCTTCGACGAGATATTTGATGAACTTGTCCTGATTCTTTTCATCCAATTCGGTAGGCTCATGCAAGTAGAGGTTCTTGCCGTCCTTGTACGCTATCAGTTGGGAAAAATCCGCAGACTCAGTTCGTTCAACCACCACGCTCGTTGGGTAAACAATCCGCCCGTTGAAGTTCGGATAGAATTCGGTGGCTTGGATTACACCACATTGCTTTCCTCGGTATATCCACATATCAAAAGAGGAGAGAGAGAGTTTATAGCCATACAAATTCTGCAGGAAATATATGAGCCAAAATTTGCGTATTCTAGAAACGATTGAATTGTAGTCGGTTTGTTGAAACTGATCTTTTGCATTTTTCGACAACAGGTTTGCGGTGCGAAGCCGCTCTATCACCTCAGTCGTTTCCGATCCCAGTTCGATGGTCGTTCCTAGATATTTGTCGACGTCCGAGGTGATTTGTTTTGATAGTTTCTCAGCATAGCGTTCGATATCACCGGTCGTTCGAATATTCCGGCGTTCGAAACCAAGTTGATACGGCGAATAGACTGGGAAAATTAACAGTCCGGATTTCGCGAACATTCGTTCAATTAAATATCGAAACGCATTGCTGTCTCTCTCCATCAATTTAAACAGTGTCCTGTGGTAGTCAGGCGTTCCGTATTGCTTTAAGAGACTATCGCCCGCCTCCAAACGGATCAGAGCACCATCGTCTTGTTCGCTGATCAACCCGTACTGCTTCGACTCTTCAATTACCTGTTTAAAGGTGTATCGATAACGTGACTCGCGACCGGGTGTAAGCTCTTCCGGCTCATCCGACATCTTCTTAAATTTTGATTCACCGAGTCTGTATTCCTGTTTAAGATTCAGGAATGAATTGAATACTGCGTCACGGTCTGCTGTGCGTGTCAGGCTCTCAAGCAGGATAAAAAAGTACTCCAACGCATAGAATCTCTTCACCGACAGTTTCGGTTCCGTGATTATTTCTTCAATGTGTGGCACATGTGGGCTCAACGGACACAGTCCATGTGGGTTTGGAAACGCAGGGCGGATCAAGCTGGCACTGCGCCCAAGTGTACGCTTCCCACGGGCATTGGCCTACCGCCTGATCCGTTTGAATTACGATGTACGGTAAATTTGCACGCCATGGGGAGTAATCAGCAGAGCGGGTCGATCAGGGAACGAAACGGTTGTAAACGACAGGGTGGCCGTGCTGGTGCGAGGCACGAGTGAAACCACGGGGCTTGACGTCGCATTCCGGGGCTTTCTTCACAGGCTCAGTCCAGCCCCTGCCACACGTTGAATGCAAGCCGGTGAACAGCTCGCAACAAGTCAGCCACTCATCTGACAGCATGGACTCTCTATTTGTCATCTTCCAGCCAGTACCACGCCACCTCATCTGGCTTGAGCGTATTCAGTAGTGAATCTTGTTACCAACCGGCGCTGGACACTTTCTATGCAGCAACTGCTGCGACCAACTGCGTTCGTACCGGACTCATATCTGTGTATTCAATCATCGCAATCGGGTGGGGTTGGACTGAGCCTGCGAAGGAAACTCCGGAACGCTGGAATCCGATCTGAGGTCGTCCTAGTGCCGCAAGTCGTAGTTGATAGCCCACCAAGGATTTTGCTTACCCCGTTTGAACGTAGATTCACCGTGTCCAAACGTCCCAGCTTTCCCGACCAAATGACGACTTCCGGCCGACCTATGAAAACGTTGAGTTTAATG
>JBDNHJ010000312.1:0-3531 GCA_041688835.1 Fuerstiella sp. | reverse complement strand
TTCGGGGGAACAGCCTGGAAGAAGACCCCGTGTTGGGTTTATTCGGGATCGATTTTGTGAACGATCCACCGGGCGGTCCAACGGCTGACGATCTGATCGTCGTCGCTGATGAAACCTTCGACACCTTAGACCGCACGATCATACTGGCCGATGGCAACTTTCTTCTGGCTCGGTTGAACTTTGTGGCCCCGCTCAGTGCGACGCCCGGGAGTGTCTACGACATTTCCCTGGACTTCGGAGATTTTCAGGATTCTGCGGACATGTCACGGGGCTTTTCGTCCAATGTCGGCAGCATCACGATCAACGCAGCAGCAGTGCCCGAACCATCGAGCATCGCACTGCTGGCCCTTGGTTCGCTGACGCTGTTTGCCCGAAGATTTCGGCGCCGCAAAAACATCCTTCAGTGTGAAACGTGAGTTAAGCGTCAGGAATAGCAAGAGGCAGGAAAGAAAGTCGAAAACAAGGATGCCTGGGAACACAGTGGCGAGCCAAATTCTCTCGCCCCCTGTCTTGGATGGCCACCCCTTTTTTTTGTTGCCGGCTTAGAAGCGTCACCAACACTATTTAGGAAATGCAATGAATCGTTCCGTCGTAACTGGCAGCAAAAAAAATGCTGCGATACCTACTCTGACAATCCTTGCTCGAACTCGTGTCGCGGTAATGCAATTTGGCCAATGGCTGCTTAATACGCGATACAAAAACCGCGTGCGTTCGTCTGGTGCTTTCAACCTTCTGCCGGGTCATGAAATCCTTGAGCAGCGTCAACTGCTGTCGATTGACGTAGCTGTCGTTTACGACCAGTTTGGAAATACGGGTGGATACAGTGCGACACGCAATCAACTTGCGAATGATACCTATGCTGATTTTAACGCCAGCGTAGTACCTGCATGGACACTCACTTCACCAAGTGCTTTGTCAGCGTACGATGTCGTCGTCATCGGGGGTGACGGATATAACAACGCCTTGGCTAATACAAGCTTCGCGAGTGCATTGCGAACCTGGGTTGACGGAGGCGGGGGAGTGGTCATGACAGGTTTTGGGACCTTCGGGTCAACCGCTACAAGCAGTTTTCGCTCGATAATTGACCCGATAATTCCAGTTCAATTCACAGCCGGATGGGGATTTTCCGGGGGAAACAACTCAAATCCATTTTATTCGTCTGGTAACTTTACTCCGTCCACACATGCGATAACGAATAATGTTGCTCCATTTCCGATCGGGAATGGCTGGGCTCCAACTGAGTGGTCTACAAGCGGATCGGTCGATTCAGTACTCGATACCGGTGCCAGCCTTCTCGGGACTTTGAATGGTCGTGTAACGGCCGCCGCCGGTACGAGTGGTAGCGGACGAAGTGTCTGGCTCGGACCAGCTTACACCGCCAATAGTTCTGGATGGGGTTCGCGGACTGGCTCGCTTCGCGTTGGCAGTGCTGATCGGCTGCTCGAACAGGCTGTCCTTTGGGCTGCAACTCCTCAGACGGCACTGGTCGACATTGTAGACGTGTCACCGGACCCAAGGTCGTCTTCTGTTTCGTCCGTAGTTGTTGACTTTAGCGGACCAATCGACTTGGCGACGTTTACTCACCAGGATATTACGTTGACACGCGACGGAGGAGCAGACTTGGTGGACGATGGTGTGAGCGTGTCACGCACAGGCTTTAGCTCTTATCAGATTTCCGGGCTATCGTCTCTCACGCAACTAGCTGGCGAATATGTTTTGACTATTAGTGGAGCGACAATAGATGATGCCAATGGAGACGCGGTTCTAGGCACACAGAGTGACACTTGGTCAAACACCGGTCCAGTCACAATCCTCTCCAGCCATCCCGAACTGGATGCGGCTGAGGTCGGTACCGAAGAAATCGTCATTGCATTTTCAAACGAGCTGACGTCTGTGCCTGCAGGTAATCCGATTCTGCTGGGGACGAGTTCCGTCTATCCCGCGTTTTCAGCTCGACAAATTCTTGACGCCAATCCCGATGCTACGGACGGAGTCTACTGGTTTGATTCAGATGGAAGCGGACCAAACCTCCCTTTTCAAGCCTACGCAGATATGACCACGGATGGTGGCGGTTGGATGTTGGCGATCAACAGTGTACTTGGTAGCGAAGCTCAGTCGAACGATCTAGCTACAAACATCAGCACGCCGATGCTCAATGCTGGACACACGCGGTCACTTGACTACTTGGCGATCGATCAATTAGCTGAAATCCGGCATGAGATAGACGCCTCCAACCGAAGCCAGGGAAATCTACACGGAAAGTACGTCGGAAAATACAACGCGCCGCTTGTTGGTCAAGGAAGCTGGACCTTTCTCGCGGGGCACAGCAATGCGGGCCTTCTGGCGAGCAACTACGGAATGACTTATCAACCAACAAGCTTCGGCTCGAATTGGTACGGACCAGCTTTTTCGGCGATCCCCTCTACTCCAGGTAACGGATTCGCTGGACCTGCCATCGGAAACGATCCTTCGTCGTTGATCAATTCCTATCGCATTTGGGTGCGCGAAGTCAGCGCGCCGCCTAGCGTCAATCCCACGATTCCCGGTTCTCCTCCGACGGGTGCAGCAGACCCGGGTAAGTACATCCTTGCGGAAGCGGGGCTTAACCGAATCCACGGTGATGCAGACGATGTCAACATCCCGGTGGATGTCTCATATAACGGTTCTGACAACGAAGCAACACTGACTTTCTCTCCGCTTGTTGGGGGTTCGTACCGACTGACTATTAGCGACAGCCTTGCCGACCTCAATGGAACGAACATTGACGGTGACTTAGACGGATTGCCAGGCGGTGACTGGCAACGAGATTTTTTGGTGAATGCAGCGCCGAGTGATATTTCCCTTAGTAACACATTCGTATCAGAGAACTTGCCAAGTGGATCTCTTATAGGAACTCTGACGACAACAGACGTTAATGTCGGAGACAGTGCAGCGTATTCGCTGGTTTCTGGGAACGGTGACTCGGACAATAATCTATTTTCGGTCGTGGGCGACGAGCTTCGGACCGCAGCGGTCTTCGATTTCGAAGCGGGAGACAGCTACTCGATACGTGTGCGAACAGTCGATTCGGGTGGACTATCCTTTGAGAAAACGTTCCTGATTGGTGTCGAAGATCTCCCCGAACAAACCGACAGCAGCGCCCCCGCGAGTTCCGTTTCAACGACGGGTCTGAATCCTTTGTCAGGATTGTATGAAATTGCGGTCAACTACGTTGATCCGATGGGTCCGGATGGCTTCACGGGTTCCGGTGTGGAATCAGTGGACATTTACTATCGCGTCAATCCTCAGAGCTCGGCTTCAGTGGTTCAGTTATTCGGACATGTTACGTTGGATCCCGCCTCGCTGAGCGGCAGCGCAACACTGGCTGCCGCATTGAATGCGTCACCGGGTGACGTGATTCAACTGTGGAGTGTTGCGACTGACGCGGCGGGAAATGTCGAAAACGAAGTGACTCCTCGAACCGATTATTCATTCGTGATCGCTGATACTGTGGGGCCGGAAACGCAGGTGGATTCGGCCGTCTTCGATGAA
>JBDNHJ010000047.1:0-64409 GCA_041688835.1 Fuerstiella sp. | reverse complement strand
GGCAATCCGCGTCTGTTTCAAACCAATCCTTCAGCTCTAACAAATTTGACGGGCAACCGCAGATTATTCCTGCTTTTTACCGGGCCAAGTGGCCTGCCAGACCGCACAAGGCACAACCTGAGCTAACCGTACATCTCTCTTCGGGATTTATGTGCGTGACTGGATTGAGCTCAGTAGGGCGGCTGTGTTCAATCGAAACACAGTCGAACTGTGGAACGGCCCATGGAGTCAGGGTGAGTCTCATTCAAATCAGCGGGCCGCTTTATAGAATGGCTTTCGATGAAAGATTTTCCTGCAAAACGCCACCCGCAGACCTGTCCTGATGGTCGGTTGTATCGGCCGGCGGTTGGAAATTCGGCTCCCACAGAATCGCTGCAAGATCAGGCTGAACCGACTCATTCTGTGGTTTCGGGGAAGGTGACGGCTGTTGAATTTGTCGATTTGATCAAGCGTGAGTTGCGGCTTCGACTTTACCAACCCAACACCATCAAAAGTTGCACGAGCGCGTTGCAGCGGTTTCTGCAATGGTTCGCTCGTCCGCCTCACAGTGCCACTCGCGAAGATGTCCGCGAGCAACGTTTTACTGCCAGACTGTCTTGTTCCGTTGTTACGAAGTGCTCAGCAGCTTTGCTGTCGTGTTACAGAGCAGTCGCAGCAAGCGGGCGATGGTTATGTGTTTCCGGCGGAAGGGCAGCGGTAAGATCGGAGGCATCTTTCGCCCCGCACGATTGAGCGTGTTGTGAGCCGTGCGGTTGTGATGGCGGGATTAAGCAAACCTGCGACGCCTCATTCTTTGCCGCACAGTTTTGCGACGCATTTGCTGGAAAGCGGCACGGATATACGGTTCATCCAAACTCTGCTGGGGCATGCCAACTTGGAGACAACGACGATCTATACCAAGGTGTCGGTCTTGAAGCAGGCGTCAATTTCCAGTCCATTGGATCAGTTGCAGGGAGCTACGGCACCACAACCATCGCCCGCACCGGCGCCTGCGGCTGTGAATCCTGTGGGGCGACTTCGGATTGACATGCAGCCGATCGAAAAGGACGGCGAGCAGCGGGTAACGACGGCCACGATTACGATCCTGAACGAGTCGCCGGTGCAGCTATCTGGTATCGTGATTCGGGAGGCTCGACCGGGCTGGGTGGCCATGGAGTTGCCGCCAGAGGAAGCGTGGTCGGAATCGCTGGCGTGGCTATCGGGGCCTCAGCGTGAGCGAGTAAAATCTGCTGACTTCTGTGAACTGCTACAACGCCGACTGGGGCAGACGTTTCTGGAACGCTGTTGTTGAGGATTATGGTGTGTGTTGCAAACGCGGTTGTTGTTTTGGACGCAGGGGGACAGGGTTACAGCTGCGCTGAGACTTTGGTCAGCTTCCACCATCCGATGAACAAGCCAAGTCCACGGCATGTCGCTCGATCGGCTAACCAGCCTTTGGCGCAAATGGGCCATCCTTCGTAGTCGAAGTGGACATCGAGACACCCGTTGAACAGCTCGCAAAAAACATCAGTGAGCTGATGAACTCCGTCGTCCGTTGTCAATGTGCCGCAGCACTTCAGCGGTTTGAAGTGATTGCTTAATTCCAGCCGTTTTCCATTGCCGGCTGCATTTGGCTGACGTGTTACCATGTGCCAAACTTTCGCTGCATGATGGATCACTCTTTCTCTCTGCGGGCCAACGGCAGACGACTACTCTGCCGATTTTTCGTCCGGCGTTGGCTTGTCTGTTTCCTGAGTTTGCGGCACCGATGCTTCAGCCACTTTTGGGCCCTGCAACTGATCTTTGATGTACCCGATCGCGGCCGTCAGCTGGCGATCTTCGACCTGCTGTTCGGTGTCTGCCTGAGTGTCCGTATCTTCTTCGTCGCTGGCGGCTTCACCGTCAACTTCTTCTTCCGTGTTGTCTTCTGCGTCATCGACGCGCTGTAAGATATCTCGCCGCCGTTGTTGACGTCCGAGCGTCATTCGTTCTTCTAGGCTGAGTGCAATCAGGAAGCCATCGTCCGGAGTGACTCCCCACTTGTCTTCCGCGGTCATATCGGGAAAGCGATGAATGTTGACACCACTCGGGCGATGGTAACTGGCCGTCGTCAGCTTTAAGGCGCTGTCGCCTTCTTCCATGCGAATCACATTCTGCACGCTGCCTTTGCCCCACGTTCGTTCGCCGATCACCACAGCGCGTTTGTTGTCCTGCATACAAGCGCTGAACACTTCGCTGGCCGAAGCGCTGAAGTTATTCACCAGCACCGCCAGCGGAAAATTCGGCAACGCTCCATTTTTTCTAGCGTCCCACGAACGTTCTTGGACATTGCGGCCTCGAACACTGACGATGTTGCCGTCTTCCAAAAACATGTCGCACATCTGAATCGCGACTTCCAACAATCCGCCCGGGTTGCCTCGCAGGTCGAGCACCAAGCCTTGCATTCCTTCGCCCGTCAATTGGTCGATGGCGACTTTCAGTTCATCCGCCGTGTTGCGGCTAAAGTGCGAAATCCGCACGTAGCCAATTCTCGGCTCACCAGACAACAGATATTCCCATGTCGCATCGGGTCGATACTGCACGCCGCGCACAGTCGGCGCCTTAATCAGCTGCCGAACCAGCGTCAGCTCTTCGGGTTGTTTGACGCCCGGATGCAGCACTTTCAGATTCACGGGACGGCCGACCGGGCCCTGCAGCAGTTCCACGGCACCGCTGAGCGTTACGCCGCGCATCTTTTGTCCTTCCACCTCAACAATAATATCGCCCGACTGAATCCCCGCGCGAAACGCGGGTGTTCCGGGCAGCGGGCTGACCACAATCAGCCGGCCATCGATACTGTTCACTTGAATTCCGATCCCACCGAATTCCTGTTCCAGCATCTGATCGAACTGCGAAACTTTGCGAGGGGGAATGAAGTTCGAATACTGGTCGAGATGTTCGACCATGCCGTTGACGGCCGCTTCTAGCAATTCGCGACGATCGACATCGCGCACATAGTTGGATTCGATCTGCTCAAACGCCTCCACAAACACCGACATCAGTTCGTAATCGCTGATTTCTTTGTTGACGGGTTCGTCCTCAGCACGCACCGCAGTCACGCTGAACAGTGATACAACGGTCAGCAGACATAGCAAGCGGCGATAAATTTCAGGCATGGCAGACTCCAAGATGGAATAACGTTGGCGGGAACCAATATCATTGAGGAAACTCAACAGAATTGGTTTGTGTCAATAGAGTACATCAAACAGGCGGTTCGGGTCGAGTGACGACTGGACACTGCAAAATACGAATTCCAACGCGGGAAGAACAGGGAAAATTCAGAATGCAGGAACCACAGGGCTGGATGAATGGTGCCGTCTGCACGTTTTCGCAAATGCACGTTCCGGCTTGGGATCTGGGTGTGGTGGCGGGGGCCAGCATCACGGAAATGGCGCGCACCTTTCAACATCGCCCGTTTCGCTTGCCGCAACATTTGCACAGACTGTTGTCGTCCTGTGCCGAAATCGGCTTCGAAACACCGTATTCCGCAGGCGACATGCTGGCCGCTGCGGAAGCTCTGGTCGCCGGCAATGTGTCGTTAATCGATGCCAATGCGGACCTGGGAATCGTGATGTTCGTCACTGCTGGAGCCAACCGAACGTACCTTGGCGACGGCGATTTGCCGGGCCCCACGGTGGGCATCCACACCTTTCCGCTGCCATTTTCTGTTTGGAAAACCGCCATTCGCGACGGCGTGCGGTTGCAGATTCCGCAGCGGCACCAAATTCAAACCGACTGTCTACCCGTGCATCTGAAAACCAGAAACCGCCTGCATTGGTGGCTGGCCGATCGCGAAGCCCATGCGATCGAATCTGGCAGTCGCGCCCTGCTGACAGATTCCGATGGTTATCTTACGGAAACCAGCACCGCCTGCTTCTACGCTGTCATCGACAACGAAATCATCACTCCCGAACGGAATGTGCTGCATAGCCTGAGCCGAAACATGGTGCAGGCTGCGGCCGACGCGGCGGGTCTTGCGTTTCGAACGGGCGATCTGCACATCGACGATATTCCAAGGATGCAGCAGGCGTTTGTGTCGTCGACACCGGTCGGCGTGCTGCCAGTGAAGTCCATCGGCGGGGTGCAGTTTGACGTGCAGCTTGAAGCCGACGCTAAAGAATCCGTGTTGCCAGCGATCAGAGACTATTGGAAGCAGCAGACCGGTATCGACCCAGCGCAGCAGATTCTGGCACAGTGCCGTTGACGGCCACGCTGTTGATTTGATGACTGAGGATCGCGAAACTCGTCAAGAGTTTCGTCCACACTGAACAACGAAAGTCTTGACGACTTCCGCTACGAAAGACTTGACGGCGGCTAGAAGCCGCCGATACGTCAGTTGCGATTCCGATCGTCTTTGCTGAGGTCAGTCTGTTGCGGCTTCCGTTTCGGCATCTCCGCCAAGCTGTTTGTTGTAATCGAGCAGAAGCCTAAGTTGCTGCAGTTCGGCGGCGGCATCGTCGGTGGATTGTGTGACTCGCAACACGTCATAGAGGTCTCCATCTCCGACGTCGAATCCACGCTGCGTCATGTCGCGTAGTTTTATCTGAGTCGCCACGCGGGTTTCGGCAGCCTGGATCTGAGCGTTCAGCAACTTCAGAATTGTATCGAGTTCGGCTTCAGTTTCAGCGAGTTGCCGTTGTGCGGAATCGAGGGCGATTCGTCTGGCCGGCGATTGTTTTTCCATTGCCTGCTGTAAATTGATCAGGTCGTTCAGTTGACTTCGAAGCCCATTCATCGTTGCTTCTGAAGCAGACTTCTGCGGGTCGCCATTGGCGTTGTCATCAGCAGTGTTTGACGCAGCGTCAGTCATTCGCTCCTCGATCGCCTGTCGTTGCGCTACGATGTGACTCTGTTTGGGCTCCCACCTTTCGATGTCCTTCTTCCTGCCCGCGACCCGCGCACGGCTGTCCCGCAGCCGCCGCGCGAGGTCACTGGCCGGGCCGAAGTTCGCTGCGATCGTTTCCGCCGTATTCAATCCTGCCGCACTGAATCCCGGCAGTGAGTTGCCGACAAACGGGGTCGGTTCGGGCTGCGGAGGTACTGGCTGTGACGGAACCACGGCGGCAGACGTTGCCGGCTCGGCATTCTCAGGCCAGACCCTGCAGATCGGATCGCCTTCTTTGAGCATTGCACTGGAATTGTTATTCGCGAGTTCCGTCACGAATCCATCGAATGGCGAGCGAATAAGCTGTGTTTGCTGCTGTGCCAGCTTCGTCTGCATCTCGATTAGTTCTTTCTTAGCTTTCGCCAGATCTGCCTGAGCTTTCGCGATATCTGCTTCGGCCGTGCTGACGTCTTTTTTTGCTTTCGCCAGCAGTGACATGCTGTAGTTGACGTCGACCTGCGCCCGCTGTTCTTTAGCGTTCCGATCACTCTGTTTGGAAACCACATCGTTTTCTGCAGCACGAACGTAAGCTTGCAACTTCTTAACTTTGGCTTCGGCTTCCTTGAACTTTTGTTCGGCCTGCTGCAGTTTTAGATCCGAGAGCAGGCTTTGTTCCGCAAGACCTTTCGCCCTGTCGTAGTCAGCGGATGTGAATATCAGTGCAGCCTCGTACTCCTCAAGCTGTGCCCGTTCCGCTTCCACTTTGTTCTTTGCGGAAGCGATATCGGCGTCAGCACCGGCCACGATCTGTTCTTTCACCGCTACGTACGAATTCAACTGAGATTCCTGTGAGGCGACGATTACCGTCGCGGCTTCTAGGTTTCGTTTAGTCACTTCCAGAACAGTTTCCGTGGCTTCAACCCGGCTTTCAGACGCTGCCCACTGGTCTTTGAGCCGAGCTTTATAACCGGAGTCGGCGCCTTGAATTTCACAGATGAACTGTCCTTTCGTCACGCGAGCGTTCTCAACAATCCCGTCGCCCCAGCGGACGATGACACCCTTGATCGGCGATTCGATCGATTGTGGCGTTCCCTCGCGTTTCCACACACTCGGTGCAGCGGCAGTTTCCGCGATCGGTTCGCTGGAACGACGCCAGCGGAATTCTCTCAGGCGAGCATCGGCTGACTCCGTGGTAGAATCGGCGTCCACGGAAACGGCACCGCGGACTTCTCCGGCATCACCAACTCGCAGCGTGATCGAACCGCTATGACCGTCGCCCATTTTCCAGCGGCCGTTATAGCGTCGCTGCACGCGCGACCATTCCAACTGCAACGCCCCCTGACGTCCGTCTTGATCGGTCAAAGTCCCTGTGTACCAGTCGGCCGCTTCGGCAACCGATGACAGAGACACCTGTTGCCAGTCTTCACCGGCCCAGTTTCCCGAGATATCCGCCGGAGCAGTCATCTGCAGCGCTAAAACACTCAGACTTGCCGTGAGTAATGTTGCGACCATCAGCCAAACTCCTGTCCGTGGAATCTTCGCAGCACGCGGCACAGCACCGCGCATTTGTGAATCGTTGGTTTGTAACCGGGAAGCCGCCTGAGCTTGCATCGGGACCACGACGCAGGATGGAAGTTCAATCTGAGTCGGCTGCTGCAAATGAGCCAGACACGTGTCCAGCACTTCGGCCACTTCTTCGGCCGTTTCGAAACGATCGGCCGGATGTTTGGCCATCAGTCGATCGATAAAGTGACACAACCACAGCGGAATGTCCGGATTGATTTCACGAATCGGACGCGGATCGCTGTCCGTGATTCGCCGCAGAATTCCGTACGCCGCTTCTGAACGAAACGGCGGCCTGCCCGTACACGCCGTGTACAGAATGCTTCCCAAACTAAACAGATCGCTGCGCGGGTCCACCGATTCCCCGCGCGCCTGTTCGGGTGACATGTACTGCGGCGTTCCAGCGATCACACCCGTCTGCGTCATTGAGGCATCATCCATCGCTCGAGCCACACCGAAGTCGGTGATCCACAGTCGCTCGATCCCTTCGCTCAACAGAATATTTGCCGGTTTGATGTCGCGGTGAACCAGCCCCTGTTCATGAGCGGCCGCTAAACCGGACGCAATTTGCCGAGCAATACGAACGACTTGGATGGCCGACAACGGACCGCCGTCGTCGATACGTTTCTGCAGTGAAGGACCTCGGGCGTAAGGCATGACCAAGTACGGCAAGCCGTTGGCTTCCGACACGCTATAGATGTCGATCACATTGTCATGCGTGATCGCGGCTGCTGCACGAGCTTCGCGTTGAAAGCGAGTTCGAGCAGAACCGCTGCCGGCCAGATGCGGGGCCATGACTTTGATTGCCACCACGCGCCGCAGCGATTTATCGAAGCCTTTCAACACCGCTCCCATTCCACCGACACCAACAACGCCGCTGATTTCGTACTCGCCGATCCGCCCCAGCATTTCCGGATCGTCGGTGGGGTTCAGCGAATCCAGCACGCTGAGTGCCCGGCGACTTTGCCCATCCGAATCGGCATCGTGATGTTCATCATGCGGCTCCGCCGTGGAACTCTGACCGAGCAGACAGACAGCGTCGCTCCACATTTCCGGTTCCGCCGCTCGACCCTGCAGTTCCTGTCGACAGGCATCGCAGCCGCTCAGATGCTGTTCGAAATCCGCTTGAGCCGCCTTGGTCAGTTGGTCGCTGAGGTAGTCTTCAATTCGCTGCGAATCGCAGGCATGTTCAGTCGGTTGCATGGTCATCGTTCTCCATTTTGGAATCTTCCAGTTGCCGCACAGCGTCGCGAAGGCGGCGCATCACTCGACTGCGTGCGGCATAGATGCTGCCCGTCGAAACGCCCAACGTTTCCGCCGCCCGTGCGATGGTGGCCTGGTTCAGCACCGTTTGTTCAAACGCCAGCCACGTGATTTCGTGAACCTCGTTGCGGACCTGCGCGGCCGCGCGCTGAAACAGTTCGCGACGGTATTCGAGTTCGATCAAGGCACTGGTGTCGGGATCGGCAGCCGGAAATTCCGACAGCACATCCAGAATTCGCGATCCTCCGACCGCTTTATCCAACGGCCTGCGGGTCAGCGCTTTCAGAATTGCGTTTCGCGTGATGCGGTTCAGCCAATTGCGAAACCGAGTTCCGTCGCTGCGCTGTTCGTAGCGATCAATGGCGGCCGCCACCGACAGTAAAACCTGCTGCACCAGATCCAGAGCATCGGCATGTTGTAGTCCTCGAGCCCGCGCGATTCGAAACACGACGGGCCGGTAGAGTTGTTCGAACTCATCCCACGCCGCTCGATTCGACGGATCGCGAACCCGAGCAATCAGGCTTTCGTTGGTTTCAGGAAACTCGGGCACAACATCCTCCACAGGCGGCTATCGTACCTAATCCCGCATAGATGTGTTTCTGACACGGCGAGAGACGATTTTTCCAAGAAGCCAAATTCTATGGTCGTTTCCATCAGTCTGCGCCCAACAAGCACATCGGTCACTGCGCAGATACCATGTTTGACCATGACAGGATGATGCAAATGTTTAGTGATCGGCAGATCAGAATTTCTGAGACATGGGTGAGAACTCATCTGCCGCTCGCATTTCGACGCGCGGGAATTGGCGAAGTCCAAGCTTTCCAAGCGGATCGTATGTCGCTCCCAGCAGTCGGACTGGATTCTGAAGTTGTGCCGGAATGCCAGTCAGGCGAGCAATGCGGAAACAGCGTGTTGCGCTCGTTCATTGTTTTTTAAGCTTCCAGAGCTAAAGCCGATTCGACGCCGCAGTTGCACTCCCTCGATATCGCTACAATGGATGCTTTCAACTTCAAATCACGATTGCCATTATGCCACATCCGTTACTCGTTCGACCTTCCGCCCGACTTGTTATCATCGCCTACGTTCTCTGCACCGCTGGCGAAGTGTCGGCGCAAAGGATCGCTGTCAATCTCGGTCCAGCGGAACCGTTACCTCGGCAGCTTTACACCTTCAATGCGGACATGGCGACGGCGATTATGTTTCGTGGCGTTGGCTATGACAGCCCGCAATTTGAACAGACTGTTCGGGAACTCAGGCCGCAGGGATTGCGTTTCCCCGGCGGGACGTTGGCGAACAACTACCCGTGGAAAGAAGACTCGTTTTCGCCGCCGACGAATGACAAGACCGGTTGGGCGGGAGAAAATTTGCGACTGTTTCGTAAAATCGGCAAGCCTTACGACGTGGAAGGGTTCTCTCGTGCTGTTCGCCGCAACGGAGTGTCGCCGATCTGGGTGTTGAACGTGTACGACGAAATACCCGACAGTGTGTTGGCACTGTTTGAGAAACTCGATTCGTTGGGCTCGAAAGTCACCGCAGTCGAAATGGCGAATGAACCTTATTGGGACGGTCGTTCGCTGGCCGATGTGCAAAAATACATCGCCGCGATGTTCACGAGTTTCATTGAGCATCGCGATTCGATTGACATCGCCACGTTTCATGCCTTCTACGACGCGCGTTTTGGGCCATTCTTCATTGACGACAACTCCGGCAAAATCGAAACGAATGCGTCGTACGAACTGTTCCGTCTGCTCGGGACAACCTTCGCCGATGCAGACAGCTTGCGCCCGATTGAGTTTGCGACCGATGATCTGCGCGGCTTCGCGACCCAGCACGAGAGTGACATTCGTTTGTTCGTTTTGAATCGGGGTGAGAAAAGCCGTGACGTGACGCTTCCAGAGCTAGTGGATCTTGCTAAAGATCCTTCCGCGACAGGCTCTTTAGCAAAATCCACTACGGACAACGACCGGTCGCTGCTTAGACTTTTGATCGATTGCCAGCCCGATCGCAAACTGCCTCTTTCCACGCCATTGACTCAAGCGGCGATGGTCACGGACAAGACGGCAACGCTGCCCGCGTATTCGATCAGCTTGATTGGTCGCCGGGAGACATTGCAATTTGAGCCCAAGTCGACCGAAAACGACAACCTGTTTCCTCGACGACCGGACTTGCTGTTTTGGTATCCGCCGTACGCCAGCGAACAACCGCGATTCGATGCCGATGGTGTCTACACAGTCGACCTCGGAAAGTGCGCGGGCAAAGAGCTGGCGGTTGTGAAAATGAATCTGGCCTCATCGAAGCTCGAAACAGGTCGAGAGTACACCGTTCAGTTCGAGGCAAAGGCCAGCGGCGACGACAGCGGCCTGATTTTCAAGTTGCCTCAGAAGGGGCAGGAGGACGGACTGTACTCAGTTCTCGCTCGTGATTTCAGTCCTCAGCGATACACCTTCAAGTTCGACGCAGCCACCAACGATGGTGAAGTCACATTCGTGTTTTTAGAGGAAGTGATCGCCAAAGGGCCGACGATCGCGCTGCGGAACTTTCGCATCGCCGCCGCCGATTGAGCAGCACTTCTTATCGATAGCTTCGTGAATTCCCGGCTGTTAGCGACAGCGAATGAATAAAAGCCGTAGCGGAACTCGTCAAGAGCAGAGTCTACGCGTTCCGTGCTGTGTGTCGGGTATGAACTTTGGTTCGTGCGATTCAGTCCCGGCAGGGACGACAGACTTTTGCCGTCGGCGGTAGCCGACGGTTGGCAAGTCGGCTTGAAACTGCTTGTCGATCTGCTCCGGGGTTAGCGGCGCTACGACTGTCTTTGGGACAACATGCCCCTTGTCGAAGGGCGCGGTATATTGCTGACCGATCAAGGCCGAGGTCAGGTGATTGCTGCGGCCAGAGCACGCATGCCTTATTCGTTAGTGGCCGGTCCAAACTGAATCGAGTAGAGGTCAGCGTTCCTCATCGCGAAACGCAGTCGAACCGTTTGCCCCTGAAATGTTTGAAGATCCGTGCCCGCCTGCCATTGAACGCGATGAGCAATCTCGTCGCCGGTGAGCAACTCCGATTGAGCCAACATCTCCCCGCTGGGCGATTCCAAACGGACGCGAATTTGGCCACCATCCCGCGTCGCAAAGTTAAGTTTTAACGTCTCGCCACGGAACGTCAGCGGTTTGGTCAGCAAATCACCACCCTCGTTGCCAGCACGAACCGAGACGAATCCATCGACGCGGTACGTGAACCGCCGCAGCCGAGTATCGGGGCCTTCGCCACGCGCCTCCGTCGCGTAAACCGACCACTCACGGTCATTGCCTGGAAGCGAAACCAGCCCATGGGCCATGTAGTTACTTCGATTGCCCATGCGGTCCTCCGGAGCCGTCCCCGGAATCACCGGCTCATCCTAGCGATTAAAACTCATTCCATCGCGACTGGACATGAACAGCGGTTCGACACGTTGTCCTTCTTTGGGAAGATAGCGAGTCGGGAAACCAATGCGAATGTGGTCCGCTCCTGGATAAAGTCGAATCGCGTTGGTATACAACTGCTGCGCCGGAGAACCAGGGTATTCTAGCGGCACTGGATCGGTCCAATTGACATAATCCGTCGACTGACACATGACGATCGTTCGTCTACCTTTCGTGAATGTGCGGTGGTATTCAACGTATCGTTTGCTGAACGAATCCCAAAACGCGACGTTCTGTGAATCGAAAGCCCCCTTCGTAATCACCGGATGATCCACCATCAACGACCAATGAATCCCATCAGCGGACTCGAAGATGTACAGTGAGTTTTTCCCGATATAACCACCTCGCTCGGTCTCTTTGTAGGCACCTCGCGAGAGACCCTTGTATTTTGATTCCGGTGGGCAATCGGGGCGAGTGTCCTTGAACCCGACAAAACAATGAGTGCCGAGTCCTTTAAGGATAATGTTGTTGTGCTTGGAACCATTAAACTCGACGATGCCGAGATCAGGTTTGGTCCAGTGGATACCATCGGTGCTCTCAGCATAGCACGTGAATTCGGGGTGCTCCGTGTTCCCATTCCCTTTGCCTAAGTGCCGTCCTCGATAGTACATCCGATATCGATCATCGTCTTGGAAAACGGTGAAGTAGTTACTGATGTTACCTTCCCATGGCTCACCAGTGACCAGCACGACTTCGTGCGGCGTCGGTTGATGCAACTGCTGATGCACATCGCCGCTCATGTCCGAGATCAGGAAATCATCGACCAACGGCTCCAGACGCGATCCGATCGCCAACGGCTCTGCGGCGTCGAGAACAGAGACGAACCCGAGCATGAGAACGATTGCGAAACAACGAACTAGATTAAACATAGACTACCTTGGTTAAGCTTGAAGAGAGAGATGGGGAGAGAGAATCAATCAATCGATCCTCGGCCCGTTATCGTTTTCAGCGATCTTGCACTTGGCGAGCTTAGCGACAGCGAGACAATAAAACGCGAGTTTAACCGTAGCGGAAGTCGTCAAGACTTTCGTTTTCAGGTGTGATCGAAACTCTTGACGAGTTCCGCTACGCGTATTATTCGTTCGCTGTCGCTAAAGCACATCGTCACACGTAATTCGTTGTTTACTTACTTAAATTGAAACGAGTAGAGGTCAGCTTCGTTGAGCACGAATCGTATCCGAACGGGGCGGCCGGCGAGTTTGCTCAGATCCGGATTGCCCTTCCACCTGACTTCGCGTTCAATCGCGTCGCCGAAGATGGGTTCAGCGTCTTTGATGCCGAAGCCCTTGATCTCTTTGTAGTCGATGTCCTGCAATACAACCTTGATGAATCCGACCGCCGAAGTCGCCAGATTTAACACCATTTTGTTGCCGGAAAAAATAACCGGCCGCGTTTGCAACTCACCCCCATCGCCAGTGGCGTTGATCGAAGCGAAGCCATCGATCCGAAGGGTGTATCGCCGAAGACTCAGACTCGCATCCGTCCAATGGCCTTCGACGGCATACAGCGATAATTCATCCGCCTCTCCTTCAATCGTGGGAGCCGTCTGAACCAGACCGCAGGCCGTGTATAATTGCCCGTAGTTCCAGGTGCCGGGGCGTTCGGGGCCGGGCCGGAGAAACGCCTCGTTCCAGCGATAAAAGTCCTGGCCATCGCGACTGCTCATCAACATGAGATCGGTCAGTGCCGTGCCGTAACGCCGACTCGCGGATGCACGCAGTTCGCGATGCTGAAGTTCCGGCAGCTCTTTCATCGATCCCGTCCAACCACGATCGACGTATCGTGTCGGTAGGCCAATGAGTAGGTGGGGCGCTCGCGGATATGGCTGAATCTGGTTCGTATAAAGTTGAGCCTTAGGCGAGTCACCGTAGGTCACCCAGTCGCCGCCCTGCCATGTTACAAAATCCTTTGACACCGAAGTGCGCATCGTTCGAGTTCCATTCTGGAAGTCTCGATAGTAGGCTCGATACTCGCCACGCGGCGCGTCCCAGAAAGCCAGGTTCTGGGAATCGAACGCTCCCTCGGTAATAACAGGTTTTTCCACCAGCAGCCGCCAGCGAATTCCATCTGCGGAGACATACGCAGCGAGTCCCTTCTTTCCCACCGCATAAGCCAGTGCCTTGTATTGCTGATCCTGCGGCACGCCGGGTCGAGTGTCTTTGAAGGGTGAGAAATTGTGAGTCGACCGAACCGCAGTCAGGATGATGTTATTGTCTTTCGAGCCTTCAAATTCGAACAGCCCCAGATCCGGCTTCTCCCAGTGAATGCCGTCCTGGCTTTCCGCATAACACGTCACCTGCGGATGTGGTTCTGACAGCTTGCCGGCTTTCAGGTCGAACTGCGCTCCACGGTAATACATCCGATAGCGATCGCCGTCCTTGAAAACCGTGTGATAGTTACTGCCGCTGCCTTCCCAGGGTTCGTCATGCGTCATCACGATCTCGCGGGCCTGCGGATGATGCAGTTTTTGGGTGGCGCTGCCCACCAACTTCTCAACAAGAAAATCATCCACGAACAGTTCGCGGCCGGATCCGATTTCGATGGTCTGCTGATCATCGTCCGCAGTGAGGGTCGGCATTTTCAACAGCAGCAAGAGCGCCAGACACGCGGTAAGTCGGTAAGTGTTCATGAGTTTCAATTTTTTCTTCAGGATGGCGGGAAAAGCAGCTTCCTCTACTGTACTCGCGCACGCCGCCCTCCGAAAGCCTCCCCTGACGGCCAATGCTACGAAGTCGGCTCGCCAAGTTCCCAGTTGCGACGCGGGTTAGCATGATGCACAACGTGCTGATGGCCCACGCAACGCGGGCGACTCTGTCCGTCGAACCACCGTTTGCGTGCCGGTGTATATTGGTCGCCGTGCAGATACAATGCAGAACCGCGACAGGATGATGCAAACGATTCGTCACTCTCTTTTTCAAAAAGAGGCAACCGAGCAACGGTGCGATTGATGACATGGAAGCAAGTTCCAGCGGAACAAATTCTTGGTCGTCGAGGCATGTCCAGAATCAGAACATGCAAGTCGTTACAAATCAATGAGCTGCGTCCCACTGATCCTGACGGGGGTGAAACAGCCGCACCAACTTCCGATCTGGCTCAATCAGCGTTGTCAGGTTCGGCCCCCGCTGAAGATTGCAACGAGGGCACGCAAGGCATAGATTGCTTTCGCTGTCATCGAGCACATGTTGGCTCGCTTCTACGTGTTCAATATGAAATCGCAGAAACGGCGACGCCGTCTGAGGCAGTCGGCAGTATTCGCAACGGTTGTGCGTTCGATCACTGACGAACTGACGCAGAGCCGCATTCATCGCGTGTGACTCTTGCCACCCTCACACAGGTTGCGAGGCTCACACCCTTAGTTGTTTCGTTAGAGAAGCACGTCCGGCAACGTGCAAAGTCAGCATCCTTTCGGTAACATCCGCGGTTAGGAGCGCCCGAGTGACTGTCTGCGCAATCGTTTTTCGGTTGCGTCAATTCCGTCAGGCTCTCTTCCGGAAGCCCGAACAGCACAGTGCGCGAGACCTGTATGTCAGACATTCGCCAGATTGATGAAATCTGTGACGCCTTCGACGCCGCTTGGAACTCAGGCCACTCCCCGAGGATTTCCGACTTTGCCGCACGAATCGACGAATCAAGCCGCCAGGCTTTGATTCGGGAACTGGTCGTATTGGAGGTCGAGTGTCGCACCAAACGGGGTGAATCACCGACAGTCGCTGACTATGCGATATTCGGCGAAGATATCGCTCAGCTGGTCAAGGACACGCTTCAGGAATCGGAAGGCAAGGCCGTTCCACCAACTGACAACCAGTCAATGAAGGCGACGGTCATTGGCCACAACGACGCCATCGAGACGCCCCTTCTGCCAACTCATAGACCGGAGAATGGCGATCGGAACGTTGACGCAGTTGTCGAAGCAGAACTCGGCGACTACATCATCCTCAAAGAAGTTGCCCGTGGCGGCATGGGGGTCGTCTACAAAGCCCGACACCGAAAACTGGATCGCATTGTTGCGTTAAAAATGATTCTGTCGGGCAGAAACGCCGGAGACGAAGAAGTTCAGCGTTTCCGGATCGAAGCCAGAGCAGCGGCAAGGCTCGATCACGTCGGCATTGTCCCGATCTACGACATTGGTGAGTGTTCAGATCAGCACTATTTTACGATGGGATATATTGAGGCCAGAGCCTGGAAGACAAAGCCCGCGAAACCACGCTCTCTCCACGTGCCGCCGCAGAAGTGACGAAGAAGATCGCCGAGGCAACCGCACACGCTCATGACCTCGGAGTCATCCACCGGGACCTGAAGCCTTCAAACATCCTGATGGATGCTGACGACCAACCCAAAGTTACCGATTTCGGTCTGGCTCGAACAATCGAACGAGACGCCGGCCTGACGCAATCAGGCGCGGTCATGGGCACTCCCAGCGACATGGCTCCTGAGCAGGCGGTCGGACGGATCCACGATATTGGTCCGCTGTCCGATGTTTATGCTATTGGCGGTATGCTGTATCGGCTGCTGGCGGGGCGACCTCCGTTTCAAACATCCAATGTCATTGAAACCCTCCGACTGGTCACGGACACAGCCCCAGTGCCACCCGGAATGCTGAATCCGGAAGTTGACGAAGATCTTGAAACGATATGCCTGAAGTGTCTTGAAAAGGAAATGCACGAGCGACCGACCGACCAGTGCTCAATTTCTGGCCGAAGAACTTGGCCGGTATTTAAACGACGAACCCATACTTAGCCGGAAGCCGACGCGAATTGAGAGAGTTCGAAAGTGGGCCGCGAGGAAGCGAGCTGAAGTCGCGGTGATGGTGATGGCTATCCTGATCGTTGCTTTGGGCGGAATTCTGTTTGCCATGGCTGGGGTGCCGCAGATTGTTAGCCAAACAAGCTCTGGCGTCACGACGAAACTCCTCGTTATTCTATGCCTCTCCGGACCAACGATCAGCGCCGCGCGATGGCTTGGGCTTTCGACTGCGAGGCCCCTAGAATTGATGTTCATGAACGTGGGAAAGAACTGCCTCTGCTTCGGCTATGCGATGGTGGTTGGAATGGCGTCGTTCATTGGCCTTTTCATTGTTGTCATGGGCTACAGCTCTTTCGCAAAGAACAGCCCGGAAGATGCGTTGCTTAATGTTTCAGTCGTGCTGCTCAACACGCTCCTCGCGACATGGGTGCTGAAGAGGTACAGAATGGTGGGAAGTCTGGCTTGGATGTGGGGCAGCCTTGGAGTGGCGATTGCCTGTATCTTTCTAATCGAGTTCTCACACGCATTCGAAATTCCCGGCGTCGCGTTCTTTGTGGTCTACGCCGTTCACATGTCGTGTGGTGTCACATACGGCGCCGCACGTTTGCTCTACATGCCGATCCACAAATACGCGATTTCCGTAAAACGTGCGTTCGGATGGGTGCCGTGGCCGCTTTCTGGCGTTGCCGACCGATTCAGAGTGGGCAATGTTCTGCTGGTCACCAATCTGTTCCCACTGGTGGTGATGATCGGCGCGACTCAAATGATCGGCGCGATCGCGATCGTCGCTGTCGCAATTCCGATCTGGGTGGTTGAACAGCTGTGTCTCATCCTCTTCCCAGACTCTCAGGTGTTGACCGAGTCTCTGGGCTATCTGATTTCTGCAGTATCGATTGTGACGCTGCTGACAACATTGGTTCTGTAGTGCGAAATCCGTGATCGAACACGAACGCTAGGCACAACTGTGGCATCACTGAGTCCGGACCCCGACCGAGGCGTCGGCGCAAATGGCGGTGACGGTTTCCTGGCAGTGCTGGCTGACGCCCTTCGTTGCGGCGCATCTCAGCAAGCAACCGAATGACGAATGGCGGATTTGCCCTGCCGAATCGCGTGATGAAGAAGGGTACGATATCGATACTCAGAGATGGCTTTTGATAGTTTTCCCGGATAGCGACGATATGTATTTAACACCTGAATCACAGGGCCGCAATCGGGCAATGACCTAATCCCAAGGGTAGACTATGAAATCGAGATCACCACAGAAGGCAAATACAAATTCTACGTGAGTGCTGCCGGGATAAGCGGCCAGAGCGATCCTCTTTTATGGCGACTAAAGCTTGGTAAGCACACCGTCCGATTCATGCCGCGTGAAGATGGTATCGCACTTGATGCGTGGACGCTGCAACTTCAGCCAGCGGAACAGCTAAATGACATGCAACTGGGCCGCTCTGTGCAAGTCAAGCCTCACACAAAATACCGACTGACCGGGTGGATTCGGACTGAAAACGTTGTGATCGCCGCCAGCACCGCAAGCCGACGTGTGAATTGTGTGTTCATATGACTATGCGATCGGATTGACTTTGGGAAAGGAATAGGGGACATGCAAGTTGCCCGGACAAAACTTGTTCTCGCTTTCGGCGTCTTTCTCTGGTTCCCGGTTGGGACAGCCGCTGTGTGCCCGGACTTCTGCCATCGAAACCACCGTGATCAACTCGGAGTACGTCTTCATTGCGAAGCTTGTCGATGTTCGGCCCAAAGATGCCGATGACGAGCGTAACGGGTATCAAGTGGACATCGCCATAGAAGAAACGATCGAGGCGGAACTCTTTCGCGATGAGCCGTACCGAGGCCTGAATGTCTATCTGCCGTACCGCGTTTCGATTCTGCGGGGGTTGAAAGAACGTTCCAATCGCCTGTTGGTCGCTGTGTCGAGGGGTAACGATGACGAAAGCGTTGCGATCGAACTTGATCCAGAGACGTTGGAAGTCATGACAGCGGATGTCAAATTATTGCGTGATCCGGAGGCAATGATCCACGCGATCCGTACTGCGGTGCGCCGTCTGCCAGCGAACGTTCAAAGAGTGCATACATTTGAACTGATCGTTCCCCGAGAGGTCGTTGCGAAAACGCGTTGGATTGAATCCTATCGCATCGGAGGACATCTTGGCCTGTTTGTCCCTGTCGATGAGCAGTTGGAGCAACGAGCGCAGGCTGCGGTTCGCAGTGACGATCCGATCCGCCGACGGAGAGGAATCCGAGCACTGGCGTACTTCCACACCGACGAAAACTTGGCGCTGGTGAAGCCGTTCATCGACGACCCGCATTTCTTTTTCCACTCCATCGCACGCGGCAGGGGCCACTGGACCAACACGAATTAGCCTCGCGGCTGGCATTCTTTCTTTGGTCGGCACCGCCCGACCAAACGCTTCGGCAACTTGCCAACCAAGGCAGACTGCGAGACCCCGGAGTGCTACGGACGCAAACCGAGCGTCTCTTGAATGACGAACGCAGTTCACGAATGATCGTCAGTTTGACAGACGCATGGCTGCAATTGGAAAAGCTCGGGACGATGCTTCCGAGTCATTCCGAACATCCTCGCTACTTCAACGAGCAGCTCGAAGACTCGATGCGTGCCGAAACACGAGCCTACATCGCCGACGCGATCGAACGCGATCTCGGTGTTTCTGTATTGATCGATAGCGACTACTCGTTTCTGAATGCTTCGCTGGCACGGCTGTACGGTATTGATGGAGTGCAGGGCTCGCACATCCGGCACGTTGCACTCAGCGATCGACGGCGTGGCGGATTGCTCGGACAGGCCAGTATCTTGACGGCGACCGCGAATGGCATCGATACATCACCCATCTTGCGAGGTGTTTGGGTCTTGGAGAGCTTGTTAGGAACACCGCCGTCAGCACCACCGCCCGACATCGAACCGCTGGAACCCGACACGCGCGGCACCACAACGATCCGTGAGCAACTGACCGCGCACCGCGAAGTCGCCACATGCGCCGCCTGCCATAATCGGATTGACCCACCTGGATTCGCGCTTGAGTCGTTCGACGAGATCGGTCAGTTTCGAGAAAGCTATCTGTTGGACGGAGCTTGGCGTCGACAGGGGCCGCAGGTTGATCCGTCGGGGGAGTTGCCGTCGGGCGAAGCTTTCGACGACATCGTGCAATTGAAAACACATCTGATGAAGCGAATCGACCTCGTCGCACGCAACCTCGCATCCAAATTGCTGGTTCACGCAACCGGCCGCATAGACGATCCCGCCGACAAGACGGACGTGCTGAAACTGCTGCAAAATCACGCCGAAGATAAAGACGTTGGGATCCGCACATTGATCCACGCCGCCGTTCAAAGCGAAGCGTTCGCAAGATGATTCTATTGAAAATCGTCAATGGTCGGTGCTGACATCGCCACAAAGTGAGGGGCGTGACGATTGCGCGGGCGCTGGGCCGTGCTGTTGCGCCGACCGGGTTGTTTGGGCTGACCTTGAGTGTTACCGAAGCGGTGACTCTTTCTTCGTTCGCCCGTGAATGACGGAATCTGCCGACGATACTGTAGATCCGACAAGTCTTGCAGAAAGATCCTCACGAACAGATTCGGTGAGTAATCGAAGTGACGCCATCTTGACCATTGATTCGATACCGAGGTCAGGCTTCTATCGAATTTCTTCTGTATGAGTGGCAGTTGCGGATGGTATCAGAGTTTTATAAGCGATATTCGAACACCATCCTCGTGTGCTGTCTGTTGGCTCTGCCGGCGCTGACGATCATGGGAGAAATGGTTCCTTCGAACAACAGCATTGAAACTTGGTTACCGCGCAACAGTACAATCCGGCAAGACTATGATCATTTTTGTCACACCTTCGGTGCTGATGAAACGATTCTGATTGCGTTTGAAAAGCCGTTTCCTGCGCCGGAACGTATCGCTGCTGCTGCTTCGCGGTTGGGCGGACTTGACGGTGTCGCCAGTTGCTGGAGTCGTCAGCAGGTGCTGGAAACGATGCTGGCGAATGATGTGTCGGAACAGACCGCCCGCGATCGCTTGGTGAATCTTTTGGCAACGCCAGCGGACGATCTGGAAACGATGCTGGTGTCGATCAACGAACACGGCATCGCGCATCGCAAGCAAACGATTATCGATATTCGCGCCCAGCTGCTGTACTGTGGCATGGATCACGCGGTCTTGGCCGGTGGTCCCATTGTTGCCGATCAATTGGATAAGCTGGGCAGTCGTCAGCAAGCCATGTTTCTGTTCGGTCTAACACTGGTCATTTGTTTTCTGTTGCTGCGGCTCAACATCGGTTGCTGGAAAACATCGGGCGGATTGATGCTGGCCAATGTGCTGTGTATTGAACTCACGCTGGCCACGATCTGGATCGTCGGCGGCGAAATGAATTTTATCATGTCGTCACTGCCGGTGATGGTGATGGTGTTTACGACAGCCGCCGCAATTCATTTTGTGGGCCATTATTCTCACGAGTACCCGCACCCGGATGCGATTCGGCGTTCGTTGAAGTCCGTGATTCGACCCAGCGCGTTTGCTGCCATCACCACCGTGATTGGCCTGGTCAGTCTGGCTGTGTCTGATGTTGGACCGATTCCTGCATTCGGTGCGGCGGCCGCGATCGGCACGGCTTACAGCTTTCTGGTGGGTGTGTTGGTAACACCGGCCGTAGTGGGGGCGCTCAAGTACAAGCCATCGTCTGGCAGCACCAGCCGCCAAGGTTTGCTGAGAATCGCGACGTTTATTGTGAACCGACCTTGGCGAGTTTTGCTGCCGGGGATGGCGGTGACTGCCGTGTGTGCAGTGGGCGTGCTGCGACTGGAATCACTGATTAACGCTTTGGACTTCCTGCCGCTTAACGATCCGGTTCGTCGAGATGCCGTGTTGGTTCAGGAATGTTTGACCAGCCCGACATCGATCGAAGCTGTCGTTGATTTTGGCGATACGCAATCGTCGTTTGTGGAGCGACTGCGTCAGGTTCGTGAGATTGAAACGCTGGTGACCGAGATAGATAACGTTTGCCATGCGTTATCACTGGCCGATTTCTTTCCGGAAGAACTTTCCGAAAACACTCTCTCGTTGTCGAAGCTGGCTTCCGCTTCGTCCAGCGGATCGGGTGCGAACGGTCTGATGGCAGATGGAAGTCGACTGTGGCGAGTTTCCATGCGCCTGCGATCTGATGCTCCGTCGGATGTGCGAGCGACAATGAATGCCTTGGACATACGTTGTGCCGGACTGCCGGTCCACTTCACTGGTGTTGGTCCGTTGCTGGAGCACGCTCAGACGGAAATTTTTGAAGGGTTCTGGAGAAGTTTCGCTTCGGCATTTTTGCTGATCACGGTCGTCATGATGTTGGCTCTGCGATCGTTGTCTGCCGGCTTGATCGCGATGATTCCGAACCTAACGCCGATCCTGTTGGTGTTCGGAGCACTTGGCTGGGCGGACTATCCGATCGACATCGGCATCATGATGACCGCCAGCATCGCCTTGGGACTGGCCGTTGATGGAACGTTCCACTTTTTGTTCAGCTATCGCGATAGTTTGACGGACACCGGCTGCCGTTATCGAGCTGTCCGAAAGGCACTGTTGCAGACGGGTCTGCCGATCATTTCGTCGGCCGTGATCTGTGGCTGTGGTTTGCTGGCACTTGGGCTGTCGCCCTTCCGACCGACGATGCGGTTTGGAATTTTGATGTTCACACTGCTGAACGCCGCACTTGTGGGTGACTTGCTGTTGCTGCCCGCTTTTCTGGCATGCTTCGCCAAACGAAAACGTTTGACGGTGAAAAATCTGAAGCTCGCGGCCGCTTCGCGAGTCGCCGCGTAAACGCACCCGGGTGCTCCCGCGAGATTCGCTTATCTAACGGGCAGCAATGCAGCGATGTTGTGCGATTCGCGGTGATTACTGCGTAAACGTTTCGCTGGCGAGATGTGGTTTGCCACGCGGCCAGCCGTGTTTACGCGGTATTCCGTGGGTTTCGCGTTCGGCACAGGGATTCTTAGAGCAAATTCTGTCAGCGGCACGAGCTTTGCGAAATGGGGTTGAGAGCTTTCAGGCGAAACCTTTCTGGACGTCTCCCTTCTCATCCTCCGGAGTCCTGTGGTGCCAATTTCGTTATGCCTCGACGTCAGTCGACGCCTGCTTGTCAGCTGTCTGTTCGTTGCTTTGCTGTCAACGCTCGGTTGCGGCGAATCCAGTGAAACGCCAAAGTCAACTGGGGCGAATCCGACTGAAGACATCGTGGATACTCCACCGGCTGTCGACGCATCGCTGGAACCGCCCGCAGCACTTCCACCGGGTGAGTCGCCCGCAGCTGCATCGGGCATGCCCGCCTTGGAACTCGAAAAAGACGCGTTGAAGTTTGGTTTCATCAAACTCACAGACTGCGCACCGATCGTGATTGCCAAAGAGAAAGGTTTCTTCGAAGCAGAAGGTCTGCAGGTGGAAGTGATCGCTCAGCCGAACTGGAAGCAGCTGTTGGACAACGTAATCACCCGTGAGCTGGATGGAGCTCACATGCTTTCCGGACAGCCCATTGCGGCAACGATTGGCTTCGGAACCAAGGCTCACATCATCACCGCCTATACGCTCGACCTAAACGGCAACGGCATTACCGTTTCGAACGCAGTGTGGGAGAAGATGGTCGAGAATGACGCGGCTCTGGATTCGCCAACGCCCAAACATCCCATCACAGCAGATTCCCTGAAGCCAGTGGTGCAGGAAAAACTTGACGCTGGCGAGAAGCTCAAAATGGGCATGGTCTTCCCGACTGCAACGCACAATTACGAACTTCGATATTGGCTGGCGGCTGCGGGAATTCATCCCGGAATGTACACGTCAGAAGACATCAAGGGTTTTACCGAAGCCCAGGTTGAGCTCTCCGTCACGCCTCCGCCACAAATGCCGTCGACCTTAGAATCAGGCAACATCCGTGGCTATTGCGTGGGCGAACCGTGGAATCAAAAGGCCGTGTCGATGGGAATCGGCGTGCCTGTGACCACGAACTACGACATCTGGAAGAACAATCCTGAAAAGGTGTTCGGTGTCACCAAAGAGTGGGCTGACGAAAATCCAAACACTCATATTGCCGTTGTGAAAGCGTTGATTCGTGCCGGAAAATGGCTGGATGAAACGGACACGGACGGCACACTGGTGAATCGTGTCGAAGCCTGTCGGTTGTTGTCGCAGCCGAACTATGTGGGAGCTGACTTTGACATCATCAAGAATTCGATGACCGGATACTTTTACTTCCAGAAATCTGACAAGCGTGAGATGCCCGACTTCAATGTGTTCTTCAAACACTACTGTTCTTACCCGTGGTACAGCGACGGCATTTGGTTTCTGACTCAGATGCGACGCTGGGGGCAGATCACAGAGCCGAAGTCGGCTGAATGGTACGCCGACACGGCCAAAAAAGTTTATCAGCCCGCCATCTATCTGGCAGCGGCCAAGCGCTTGTTGGCAGAAGGCCACATCGAAGAAGCGGATGTGCCGTGGGAATCAGACGGCTACCGTCCTGCCACAACAGATTTTATCGACGGTTTGGAGTACGACGCGCGGCAGCCGATTGAATATCTGAACAGTCACAAAATCGGCAATAAAGACTAGCGCCGTGCGGCTGATTACATCAATACATTGTGAGTGGCGAGTGGCGTTCATCTCGTCGCTTTTCGTTTAAGAAGAATCATGTCCGAATCAACGCAAGACAAAATTAAGTACGGGTTGCTGAAGGCCATTGATGTCAGCGGATTCAAAGTCTTCGATCCCGTGGTTCGTTTGGCTTTTGGTGAAGAGCCCAAGAAACAGTCCGCCGACATCGCGAAGTACCTGATCACGCCGATGCTGTTTGTGATGTTGTGTCTGGGACTCTGGGCTGTGATCGCACCACGACACAAAACGAAATCGGGCGAAGTTCCCACACCTACTCAAGTGTGGGACGCAGCCGTGGTGAACGACACTCTGAACGAACGCGAAGACGAAAAACAGGCTGACTTCGGCTTGAGCGGAGCAGAACGAGACGCTGTGATCGCTCAAGTAACAGCGGAACTGGAACTCAAAGAAGCGGAATCGACTGAACTGAAAGCCGCGCTGCTGCAGGTGGAACAGGATGTCAAGGCAGAGATCGCCGATGATATCGCCCCATTGCAATCTGAGTACGACGCACTTGTCGCGCAGGGAGACCTGTTGCAGACACAGCGCAAGGCCAGCATTCAAAAGCTGGCGAAGGATGTGGCCGCGAAAAAGATCGGTTCTGTTGAACTGCTACAAGCCATTCTCGCTGACAGTGACGTGACTGACGCAGAAAAAGATGCGGAAAAGCTTATCAAGGAGCAAATGAACGACGTTCGTTCGAATCCACCCAAAGCGTTGAAGAAAGCTCGACTGGCTTCTAATGCCGTCGCAAACGAAGCGGGCCACCTTCGCAAACGTCTTGACTACCTGAAGACAGGCAATCGTGACATTAAGGTGGCCAAGGCAGAAGACAAGACAGCAGCAGCATTGCAAAAACTCGAAACGGCGACGACGCCAGCGGCCGTCCTAGCGGCGGCGAAGTCTGTCGTCAGTGGCAAACAAACGGCAGAACGCACGGCGGAACAGCAGTATCCGCGAACCGCCACGATTTGGTTTCAGGTGAAACGCAGTCTGTTTACCGTCTTTGTGGGATTTGTGATGGCGGCCGTGGTTGCCATTCCGGTGGGAATCATGTGCGGTCTGAATAAAGTTGTGATGGCCTGTTTGACGCCCATCATTTCGGTGTTCAAGCCGGTCTCACCCGTTGTCTGGTTGTTGATCTTTCAGATCGTGGTCGGTGCATTTTTCCCGGACCCCGAAAACCATCCGCTGTTCACATTCTTTGCCAGCCTGCCGCTGATTGGCGATTTGGGAGTCAACCCAGCCCTCGTGTTTTCTGCCTGTACGGTCGCCATTTGCGCGGTCTGGCCGGCGTTAGTCAATACGGCGTTGGGTGTTTCATCGATCGATCAAGATCACATGAACGTGGCTCGAGTGCTGCGATTAAGTCTGTGGTCGCGGCTATTCAAAATCGTGATTCCATCGTCATTGCCGCTGGTGTTTGCGGGGCTACGAATCTCTCTGGGAGTCGGTTGGATGGTCTTGATCGCCGCCGAAGCGTTGTCTTCGTCGGATGGCTTGGGCAAGTTTGTGTGGGATGAATACCAAAACGGTTCCTCACATTCATTCGCCAATATTATCTTCGCTTGTTTTGTTGTTGGGATCATCGGGTTCTTTCTGGACCGTATCATGATTCTGCTGCAACGCAGTGTGAGTTTTGATGATGGGGCAGCCGTTGTTTAATCAAGTAGGATAGGCTTCCAGCCTGTCCACCGGAATGACAGGCTGGAAGCCTATCCCACATTGGAAATGAAACCATGACAATCGCAGCGCTTGAAATCGATAGCGTCGACGTTGGCTTCGGCCAGGTTGATTCGCGCACGGAAATCCTCGCGAATATCAACTTGACCGTGCAGCACAATGAGTTCGTGGCCATTATTGGATTCTCGGGCAGTGGTAAGTCGACGTTGATGAATCTGCTGGCCGGGATTCAGCAGCCAGATGTTGGCGAAGTTCGCATGCATGGAAAAATGGTGACCGCACCGGGGCCCGAACGCGGCATTCTGTTTCAGAACTATTCCCTGCTGCCGTGGCTGAGCGTGTTTGGGAACATTGAGCTAGCGGTGAAGCAGGTGTTTCCGCAGATGACCAAGGCGGAACGCAAGCAGCATATTCAGCACTACATCGCGATGGTTTCGTTGACCGGATCGGAATGGAAAAACCCCAGTGAGTTATCCGGAGGCATGCGTCAGCGGCTATCGCTGGCGCGAACTCTTTCTATGCGGCCAGACGTGTTGCTGCTGGATGAGCCGTTGAGTGCTTTGGACGCTTTGACGCGGGCGAATTTGCAGGATGAGATTATTCGCATCTGGGAAGAAGATCGTCGGACAGTGGTGATGATCACCAACGATGTCGACGAAGCCGTGTTGATGGCGGATCGAATTATCGCATTGACGCCCGGCCCGAAAGCCACGTTGGGACAGTCTTTTCCGGTCACGCTGAGTCGACCACGAGACCGAACGACGCTGAACTTTAATCCGGATTTCAAAACGCTGCGAAACAAGGTGACGCGCTATCTGACAGACATCAATCAGGAAGCGAAACAGCTTCGGAAGGTCGCCGATGTGACGCTACCGGACTTGTCTCCTTACGATTTCACGGCCGTGTAGACATAACATCGACGCTGAAAACTGCAATTGCCAAACATTATGAACGAAAACCGTTACGTCGAAATCGCGAACCTGACGAAAGCTTATCCGAACCCATTTGGGCAGGATATTGCGGTCGTAAAGGACTTTAATCTGATCCTGCGCAAGGGAGAGGTGGTTTCGGTCATTGGCCATTCGGGCTGCGGAAAGTCGACGGTGCTGACAATGCTGGCCGGGCTAAATCCGATCACTTCAGGTTCTCTGATTGTCAATGGTCGCGAAGTCTCGGGGCCCGGACCGGATCGAGCGGTCGTGTTTCAATCTCCCTGTCTGTTGCCGTGGATGACGTCGTATGAAAACGCGATGCTGGGCATCAATCAGGTTTATCCGCACGGCACAAAAGCCGAACGCAAACAGATCTGTGAATACTATCTGAGCGTTGTTGGGTTGGCGGATTCGATGCATAAGTACCCGCGAGAAATGTCGGGGGGCATGCAGCAGCGCGTCGGGATCGCTCGAGCGATTGCGTTGAAGCCGCGAATGCTGCTGCTGGATGAGCCTTTCGGGCGTTTGGATTCGCTGACTCGCATGGATCTGCAAGATGTGATTTTGGAAATTCTGGATCGTGAAAAAATCACCACGCTGGTGATTACTCACGATGTCGACGAAGCCATTTATATGTCGGATCGAATCTGCATGATGACCAATGGTCCGGAAGCCACCGTGGGGCAGGTGCTGGAAATCCCATTTGCCCGACCTCGAGTCCGAGCCGAAGTGCTGGACCATCCTCACTACTACGACTTCCGAGCCTGTCTGTTGTCGTTTCTGCAGAAACAGGAGTATCGCAAAGAGGCTCATGTCGCCGTGTTTGCGAAACAGCAGCAGAGTTCTTTTAAAGAAACGTCGGAAGAGCAGATCGACGAATTTGTCGAGGAGCCGGTCAGTGTTTAACAGAACAAGGCGTTTGCGGGATTCGTTCCCGAAACCAATCACAAGGAACACGCTGTGATCATGTCCTCCACAGAAAGTTCAACAACGCAATTCGAAGTTCGAGCAGAGCCGCTGGTGCGATACGTCGAAGTTTGGATTCCCAACAACGATGCGACAAAGTTGCGGCTTGTGTCTGCGCAGTCGGTGGATCATAAAGTGCGGCATGACCTTCTGGTTCAGGTGGCCGAATTGGCATCGGGTGAGGGACTGGCTGGCAAGGCGTGGCAGCAAAAATCTGTCGCCGTTGTGCAGCAACTGGATGGCGATCAACTGGCGGCTGTGAACGCTCGCAGTGAAGCGGATTTGGCTGCCGTGGTGGCGGTTCCCGTGTTTTGCCAGCAGGAAATTCGCGGCGTGGTCTTGCTTGGCTTGGGAGCAGGATTCGGTGCAGCGGAGGTTTGGGATCGCGATGAACGTGACGAGCTGGCCGTGAGTGCTGCGCACTATTCGGGACTGGAATCTTTCGAATTCATTTCTCGCTATACGCGATTCCCCAATGGCGCAGGCGTGCCGGGCCGAGTCTGGCAAACCGGACTGCCCGACCTGCTGCAAAATCTGGGGCACAGCGATTCCTTCATTCGTTCTTTTGGCAACGACGAGGCGCAAATCAGCGCGGCCATTGGTTTGCCGATTGGTCATACTCGCGGGTTTCCAGCGTCCGTATTGTTGCTATTGAGTTCATCGGTCACACCGCTGTCTTCGCTGATAGAACTGTGGGACTGTGAACCGCTGCAAACGCAGGCTAATGAGGCACCTGCGGTTCGGTTAGTCAGCCTGTCGAATGTTGGTGAAACTGGCGTGCGATTTGATTCCGAAGTCCGTCCAGAAGCATGGCGATCCGCGTTGTTGCAGCTGACGGCTGTCGCTGGCCAGCCGATTCTTGTGACGGCAGACAATGCAAAACTTCCGGCGGGTGCCAGTTTTAGTCTTTTGATTCCGGTGTTTCGAAGTGACGTGTTGCGCAGCGTGCTGAATCTTATGTTCTAGGTGTCGTCTTTTTGTCCTTTGATTTTGAATGACCCGCCTTCATCAACCATCAAGGCGGATTGCTACAATGAATTCCTCAACTGACCAAAATCTACCTTCTGCCGTGACCATTCATGCTGTGGCGTTGACGCCACTGGCAACAATTCCCGTTTTGGATGCCACGGAAACCATCGGGTTCGGCTTTAGGCAGTACCCAACGCTCGAAAGTCTGCTGGAATCTGCAGGGCCGTCTTCGACAGGCTGCGTGCTCGTGCCTTGCGAACAGGACGTCGCGCAGAATGCGAATCTGATTGGTCGAGTCAAAGCCCACTTTTTTTCGATGCCGCTGGTGGTGCTGCCGACTTCGGATTCTTCATCCAATGCCGTTGAACTCATGCAGTTGGGCGTTTTTTCTGTGCTCAGTCAGCCGCTCGAGCATCAAAAGTTAGTGTCAACATTGACTAAAGCTGTCGAGCTGAGCATTCGCAATCAGTCGACTGTCGATGTGTGCCGCGACGCATCGTTGCGCATGAAAGAAGCGACGGAGAAAGAGATTGAGGTTCTGCAGCTGATCATGGATGGCAAAAAAAATAAAGAAATCGCAGTCCTGCTGGGCATCACCGTGCGCGCTGTGGAAGACCGAAGGTTTCGGCTGATGAAGAAAGTCAGTGTGGAGTCTGTCGCAGAGTTGGTGGCGTTGGCGGTTTCCGGAAAGTACTATGACCAAGGCTTTGCCTCCAGCGGGCTACGCAGCGCTTTTGTGCCGGATACGAATCAAGGTGTGAAAGGCATTGAGGTCTGGAGTCCGTCTGCTGATGAAACGCAATTGGTTCTGTCACAAAGTTGTTACCGTGATGCGGTCGCTTTTCGAGAAGCGTCTCAGGGCGTCACGTTTCGTCGTGGCGAAGGATTGCCGGGCAAAGTTTGGGAAACTCACGCACCGAGTTTTCTGAAAGAACTGATTACCAGCGACTTTGTGCGCAGCAGCGAGGCCGGTGCGGCTGGCATGACAACCGCTGTCGGGTTTCCTGTGTTCTGTCAGGAGCGAATTCAATCCGTGGTGCTGATCTTGCTGGACAGCCGTCATCAGATGAAGGCCGCGTTCGAATCTTGGCGGATTGATCCGAGTAGTTCGTGTTTGCGTTTGTCTGGTGGAACATTCATCAACTGCGAAAAACTCAGACGGCTCAGCAGCTTCATGTCTTTGCCGATCGGCGAAGGTCTACCGGGTTACGCGGCGGAGCAGGCGCGTCCGTATATCGGGGCACGTTTTGCGGATGACAGAAACTCCGTGCGTGGGATTGCATTGGCGGCCGAACTATTGATTTCTGGCGTTGCATTGCCGCTGACGGATTCTGGAGCTTCCACCAGCGATGTGTTTTTGATGTTTAATTCCGAGAACACGCCGATGTTCTCGCTATTGCAGGTTTGGAAGCCCGGCAGCGACGAACAGAGTGTGCAGCTAGTCAGTGAGTACATTGATGGGATACCATCTTTGAACTCACAGATGGGTACTGTTTCGCAATCTTTGGATGCCAGCATTGCGGGCCGTTGCCTGCAAAGTCGGGGGCCGGTTGTGGTCGATAACGGACAAGCTTCGACCATCCTGCGTTCACCCGGCGGCCCACCACCAGCCTTCGGTTTAGCTGTGCCCACGTTGGTAAACGGTCGCGTTGTCGCCGTGACGGTGATGGCGAATTAGAGAATTCGAGAATTCGGTTTTGAACGTGCAGAATGTATCGAAGGGTTCCGGCAACAGACTGCCATACGATTGCTGGTCACGAGATTCCGGGCCGATGTTCGTCGTGAATGGCAAGGGCGAACTGCGAGTGCCCGGCTTCACGTTCAATGGCATGGGCACCAAATTCCCACCGTACAAAGACGACGCTCTGCTGAAGGCTCGGTCGTGTAAATTCTCGACTAAACACCGTTGGACGCCGCTTTCCCCGAATACGCGGGGGTTTCCACATAACGGTTGGTCCGTTTCTGCCGAATATGCCAAGGGTTTTGCGAGCGCCTGAACGGTTTTCGGGTTGTCGAACAATAGAGTGCGTTGCTGTTGAGGAAATCGTCGAAATCACCTCCAGTCAGCGGGAACAGGACTGCGGAGGCGGGAAGTGCGGGATTGGATCCTCACCCCCTAAGAAATGTTCGGGCCGAATGGATCTCGGGGCCATCTTGGCTGCCATCATGGACGTATTCAGGAAGCATTCTGAAAATGTTTTTTAGTCATGTTCGGATATTCGGGGCGGCAGTACTGCTGTCGTCCCTGTTGACTGGCAGAGTGTCGGCGGCCAACGCCGAAGATTCCTCCACCGGTTGCACATCAATTGATGTCCACGAAATTTTCAATCAGGTCGCTGGTGATGAGTCGATCTTTGCGGCTCTGAAGAATAAAAAAGTGGGCGGCATGACCTACTCCGTCGGTGGTGAACTGCGTCACCGATTTATGAACGAAGACAATCGTCTGCGTCCGCCCGGCGGAAACGCTGAATATTCGTTGTGGCGTTTTACGCCCTATATGAAGATGCAGTTCAATGAACGCTTGGGCGGCTTTGTGGAAGGGATCGATGCATCGGCTTGGCAAGAAGGCGATGTGCCTTACACTCGCGTGCCGATCGATGTGAACCGGTTCGACTTCCTGCGTTACTACGGCGAAATCGCAATTCTGAACGACAAGGATTCGTCGCTGAAGTATCGATACGGTCGTCAGTTCTTGCAGTACGGTGGCCAACGACTGTTATCCCCGCTGGCTTGGGCGAACACGTTCCGCAACTTCGAAGGTCACAAGTTGGTGTATTCCGGCAAGGACTGGGATGCCGACGCTTTTATGATGAGCAGTGTGAATGCTGCTGCTGGTGGCTCTGGATTCGGCGTCAATTCTCTGGACTCCGCCGACAACGACCACACGATTTCAGGGATTTACACAACCTACAAAGGCCTCGAACAGTCGAAGCTAGATCTGTACTGGTTGTATACGGACGAAGACAACGCGCTGGTGAATCGTCAGGACGGAAGTCGCCACACGCTCGGCATGCGGATCGCCGGCAGTCAGCCGATCAAAGAATCGGACAAGCTGGTTGGTACTTGGGCTTGGGATCTTGAAGGAGCGTACCAATTCGGCAGTGACAATTTCGGTGGAATCAAGCAGGACGTGAGTGCGGGAATGGCGTCCGCTGAGCTGGGTTACACATTCAACGAAGCGAAGTGGACTCCCGGTCTGAAAGCGTTCTACTATTGGAGTTCCGGAACAGACCAAGCGGCTGGTGGAACCAATAACACCTTCTACACGATGTATCCACTGGGCCACGCCTACTGGGGTTTGATTGATAACTTCAGCGGCCAGAACCTAAATGATGTCGGCTTGACGGCCAGCCTGAAGCCTCACAAAAAGCTGGCTCTGGCATTGTCTTACCACTACTTCAGCAAAGCCGAAGATGGCGACTTCACTTACAACATCGTAGGTGCTCCACTGGGCGGCACGAACGGAAACGGCGACATTGGTTCGGAAATCGACCTGCTCGCAACGATTCCAGTCACCAAGAACTTCAACGTTCAGGCCGGATACTTCTGGTTTATGTACGGGGACGAATTTGCGACTCGCGAAGACGCTCGCCAGTTCTACATTCAAACCACTTGGAAGTTCTAAAATCCACGAGCGGCACCCTTCACATCTCAGAGTCTGTCCGGGAAAGAATTCCAGCTTTTCCACGACTATTCAACTTTCGAGGTGACCTTCAAAATGGCTAATTCGTTTAGTTTCACTCGAAGTGGCCGTTTGAGCCCGTCGGGAGACTTCACTGATGCCAATGTTTTTACTGCCCATATTTCCGGATAGACTCTCAGATGCGAAGCAGGGAAACGCTGACAAGGGTTGCTGACCAATTTTGGTCCGCAGCCCTTGTTTGTGCGCCGGTAGCAGCAACGGCGCGGTTTGGCTGGTTGGGTGTGCGAAACGGTCCGAACAGGCAAGACCTGCCGGTTTCGTCGGCGAACCGGGTTTGGCAAGGGTTTCTGGGCCTGCGGCGCAGGTGATCTGATCTTGCTGAAATTCGGCGATCACCGGTAGAACTCAAGGCAATCACGGTTCTATTTCTGACAGGTGCCTTGCGCAAATGTGGTGTCCTCACTGCAAATCCGAAACGACAGCGACAGCAGAGTTCTCTGCAGGACGATCCGCCTGCGCGAAATGTGGCAAGCCAGTGGCGGGCGGCAGGTCGTCGGAGAACACGATTCGACAGGCTCGCGACATCATTGCCAAATGGTCGTCCAGCGATCTACTGGACCAGATTTCTGCATTGCCCCCCATTCCGCCCATGTCTCGGCCGCATTTTTCGGCGAATTCTGTGGCACAGGCGGAGGTGGAAAAAACGCCAGTTCAGCCCGAACAATCCGGATATGAGACGGAGCCCGACAACTCTGCAACTGAGTTGCCGAAAACGAGTGCCGCGCAGATCCTGAACGACACCACACATGAGCCAACAACCGAAATAGAGCAAGACGGGCTGTTTGAGTCGATTTCTGCAGTGATCGACGATGTTAGGGACCATTCAGCGATGCAAATCGATGATGATGCTGCGGACTTTGAGATCACTGAGGACGATCTGATAGTCGAAGAATCGCCACAACCGGCATCGATTCCAGAAGCCGCACACCAGGAAACATCGGAAACCCAATCAGAACCAGAGGCTGAAATCGCAGTGCCGCAGCTGGTTGATTCTAAGACGGGCACAGACACACGACAGCCCACGGCAAAAGCAACACTCGAACACACCAGCGATGAAGTCGAATTCACTTCGCGACAGCCAAAATACGTTTCGTTACCGGTTGCACTCGCGGCCCGTGCAGCACAAACCGACGCAGCGGAAGTCGACACCACGGCAGAATCGAAAACCGCAGCATCGACGCCAAACAACAGCACAGAATCAGACACCCCAACATCTCGGCCGCGAGCGAATCAGCGCCGAACTTCTCAGCCTAGACCAACACGCGAACGAAAACACTCGGCAGACGCCGAACAGCAAGGATCGAAACCCGTGAGCCGAAAATTCCGAGTCGACACACCGGGCGGCGAGCCACAAGAGGCTCCCGAGGAAGTCAAAGCCAATGTGGCTGGCACCAAAATTCAAAGCAACTCACCCCAAGGTGGTCGTCGGCATCGGATCGACGACGGAGTACCATTGGGTGAAACTCTGCGAACTGGTGACAGCCGAGTACGCACCAAAAATCGGCCTCGTCGACGTTACATCGACGAAGCTCACGAAGACGCGATTCGTGGACCGCATTTTCAGGTGACGGCCCCCAAACGCACCAACCTGACATCAATGACCGGACACGTGCTGGCCTATCTGGGAGTGTTAGGGCTGACCATTGGAACGGCCATCGTGATCTGCGGTCACTTTCTGGGATATTCAGACTACACGCCCACCGGCTGGCTGGTCACCACGGTCGCTCAGATGATGCTGTTTCTAGGCGTGATCAATCTGGTTTCGGGCGGGATCGATCAAACGAACGAAGATGTTTCGAACAGAATCAATACGCTGGGCGAGCAACTGCTGCGAATCGAGCAAGTGACCGAAGAAGCCCTGCGAGGCCCCAAGATTTCCGCTCGACGCTACATGGGCGAAGACGCGGAAGTGGAAGAACGCGAACGAGAAACCGCTGGCCGGACGCAGTAGCAAATCGAGCGGTCAATCACGGGCGACGTCTGTCGTCCCGCCGGGACTCAAAATCAGACACAGCATGAACCGGTCATTGCTGTGTCGGGCCTTTCAGCCACTCCTAGACATGACCGGGGCCTGATGGCTCCGGCAAAGCCTGTGTCAGCCCATTCGGGCCTGAGTCGCAGATGGCAATTCCTATTTCACCAATGTCTTCCCTTGCGAAAATCCTTAACGGCGTTGCCCGCCGGGACTGAATCACGCTGAACAAAAATTGCGCAAACCAAAACTCTGTGCAAGACCGAAGTTTGAACAGCCCAGCCTGAACTACTCTTCCGCGCGGATGGGGGCGAACTTGATGCGGCTGATGTAGCGGATCATCTTTTTGTTTTCCATCTTGCCAGAACACGCACCGATGGCGGCGATGATGTTGGAATAGTCCAGCTCGTAGTCCGGATCGATTTCAACCTCCTGCTTGTCCACCGTACCCGGCCCGGCAGCACTCAGCGCATTGACCGACTTCAGCACTTCCAGATTCAGCCGTTGAAACGCTTCATCACCCCGGCCCATATCACGACCGTTGAAAGTCAGCTGCGCCAGCTGCCCGTTGGCGTCGGCGATCATCCGCACTTTTAAGGGTGGCAGATCCGGTTCCACGGACGATTGCGCAGGTGCTCCCAGTGGCATGTTGATGTCGAAGTCACCTTCTGGCTCAATAATCTTCAGCGTCAGCATGAAGAAAATCAGCAGCTGAAAGACGACGTCGATCATCGACGACATCTGCATTTCGATCTTGTCGCCGTCTGGATTTCTGGTTCGAAGCTTCATAACTACATTACCTTCTGAGTGGCTTTCAGAGCGAACCGCTGAAACTCAATCCCTCGTTCCTGACACTTCTGAATCAGTGTCTGCACCAATCCAGAATCGACTCCCGCGTCGGCTCGAATTTCCACCGTTACATCGGCCAGCTTCACGCCGATGGTTTGATAGAACTGAGCTTCTTCTCGGAGTTTTCGATCGCAGTTGCCGACCGTCAGCTTTTCGCCACCCGCGAAAAAGATGTACGGGGTTGGATCGGTAATCTCGCCCTCTTTGTTCTTTTCGAAACCCAGATTCAACGTCAGTGCGTTTTCGCGTTTGACGGTCGGCGGTTTGGCCAATTGATCTTTGGGCAGACTGACACGTTCGTCGGCCTGTTGCTGTTCGAAGTTGGTGATCACCATGAAAAAGGCGATCAACTGGAACACGATATCGATCATGGGAGTCATGTCGACATCGGGGACGCTGGAACCGGAGGATTTGATTTTCATGGTCGGACTCTTTGGTTTCGCGAGAGCAGAGTTCTTCACGTTGGTGATCGAACGGACACGTCATTCCATTCGAACAAACCAAACGGGCATTACTGCCCGTTCGAAGATTGACTATGCTGGCTTGGGACCGCCACCTTTTCCAACCGCCGCAAAGCGACTCATGAGGCCTTCGCTGACCATGCCGATTTCCAGTACCAATCGCTGAATGCGATTCTTGAGAATGCTGTAGAAGATCATGGCGGGTACGGCAATCATCAGTCCAATCAGCGTGGTGAACAGAGCGGTGGAAATTCCTTCCGCCAGTTCGCTCGGCTTGGGAGACACGGCGGATGTGGCGATCTTGTCGAACGCGTTGATCATCCCTTGAACGGTTCCCATCAGTCCCAGCATCGGAGCGATACTGCCGATAAGGGCGAGGTAACTGAGTCTGTGTTCCAGAGCCATGTTTTCGTCTTCGCCAGCTTCCTGCATGCCTTCCACAGCTTCCGGATAGCCTCGGCTAAGGCGTCCCATGCCCGATGCCAGCACGCGAGCGACAAAGGAATCGTCGTTGCGAGCAATTTCGTAGGCTCCCTGAAAATCCTTGCCGTTCAGCTTTTGTTCGAACTCTTCCACAAAGTCATTTGGCAGCAGCACGTCACGACGAACCTGCAACAGGTTCATCATGATCAAAGCCACCATCACGAATGACAGAGCCGCGAAGATCAGCATCCAAAACCAGCCCAAAGCCTGAATCATCCACGATAGGAAGTTACGGCTTTGCAGTTCGGTTGGTGTGGCTGCGTCGTCGGCACCCGCATCGGGAGCGGCGGCGGCCGGAGCCGCTGCGTCGTCTTGAGCGAATGCGGTCGAAACGCCGCTGATGGGCAGGACAGCCAGCGCGACAATGATTGTTAGCAACATAATGCCCCAATTTCTGGAGGATCGTTGCCGGGACAATCTTTCAGTAAGACTCAACATCTGATGTTTTCTCCGAATAACTGATTCGTTCGAGTATTGTTCGGTGTGGAATTTATGCTGTGGAACCAAGTCACGGCCACTGGCCGAGCCCCGCGTTCATCCAGACTGTAACTCTTTAAGTTCGCCGCGTCATCCAATTTGCCTGCCCTACCGCTATCTGGCTCAACAATCGGGCCTGTTTGTCGTTGCAATCAGCCGCCACTGGCCCATTGGCTGTTGGGATAGCGTTCGACCAGCCGGGCCGACGCATCGACGGCTCGATCTTCATGACCCGCCGGGCCCCATAATTCGGACAATCGCTTCAGAGCCTCCGCGTGCTGGACGGGTTCTCCTGAGTACAGAACGTCGACATGCAGGTAAGCCATCAACGCGGCTTTTTCCTGTGCTTTCTGCTTCAGACAGTCTCCTTTACGAAGCCACGCTTCTGCCAGTGTGCGAGATTCTGTTTCTGGAGCCTTCGAAATTACGTCGTCCAGAGTCGCGATAGCCTCATCCATTTTGTTTTGCTGTTTCAAGCACATGGCCAGTCCCAACATGCCATCGTACAAGGCTCCGGAAGCCGATGCGTCGCCTTGGCTGTTGTCGACGACATCCTGAAAACTCTGTTCGGCTCCGGCTGCGTCGCCGGACGCCAGCAACAGGCGACCGAGATCCACGCCTGCCTGAAGCTGGTAGCCTTTCACTGGTGACTGCGCGACTTCTGTCAGCAGCAGTTGTCCCGCAGCGGCGTCTTTTTTGATGCCGTGCAGAGCAGCTTCTAACAGGTTGGCTTCTAGATAGCGGAAGTTGGTTTTGTTGCCACCACGAAATGCCTGCAGAGCCGCAATGCCGACGTCGGCTTTGGCTGAATCGATCAAAGCTTGCTTGGCGTGCACACGAGCGATCAAAAACTCAAGGTCCGTTTTCAGCGCTTTGTTGCCGCCACTGTAAGACCCATCAATTTCGGTGAGTTTTTCCAGTGCTAGATCTAACGCGCCACTGCTTTCGTTGGCGCGGGCCGTTCTGAGGTTGGGGGGTTCGCCATCGAACATGACAGATTTAATATCGGGTGTTTCAATCGTGACTTCTTCGCCGTTGGTGCGTTTGACGACGACCTCGGCAACGTCAGATTTTGTAATTTCGCCACGGATTTGTGCGTTGTCACTGCGTCGCGTCACGACATCCACGGCACAGGCAACGGAACTGCTGATGCCAATGATGGACAATGCGACGATGAATTTTGAATGGGTCAGGTTCATAGGTGGATTTCTGAATTGTGGAATTCAGTCAGACAGGCTGAGTAATGAAATTGATTCGAACGTAATACCGCAGCAGACTCAACACTGGCCGCTATTCTGCGGGTGGTTGAGGCGGCCGCTTTTTGACAACCTTGCGACGTGCCGCTGGTTGTGCGGCGTCGGGCGGCGGAGTGCCCGGCGGGGTTTTCTTAACAAGTTTCTTCGGTGCGGCGGATGGAGCAGCAGATGGTGGAGCAGGTTGGCCGCCGGCTGCAGCAGCTGCTGCGGCGGCCGCCTTTTCTTTGGCCGCTTTGGCCGCACGATAACGCACGGCTTCTTCTGGTGTGAGCACTCGTTTCTTTTTGACGGGTTGCCCAGCCGGGGCCGATTTTGCGGGGGCCGTGCCACTGTTGGCGGCAGCCGCACGGGCGGCCGCTTTTTTGCGGGCCAATTGCATAGCCGCAGCTTCTTCGGGAGTGGATGGTTTCTTGGTGGGACGAGTGCCCGGAGCCGCTGTTTTGCGAGTTGGTGGAGCCGCAAGTCCCAAGCCAGCCGTCGGTGTTTTGACAGCTCCGAGTCCCGAAAAGTCGGGAGCAGCATCTGCGGCAATGGCTTCTCCACCACCCCCACCGCCGAGAGGTGGGGTGAATGATTGAGCCGGAGCGAAGGTGCTGCGAGTGCGTTTTGGGGGTTTACCGACCAACTTGTAGACCGCAAATCCTCCGCCTGCCAACAGTACCAAGGCCAGCGACATCAACAGGACATTCGGGCCTTCCGGTGGAGCAACGGTTGTCGGTTCGGGCGTTGTCTGTGCCGGGGCGTCGGTTTCTTCGGGAACGGGCGGTGCCAGTTCTTCGGGTGGAATGACGACGACTTCGGGGCGTGCCAGAGGTTGCGGGGCTTCTCCACGAGCTGTCTGGATGTCGCGATACAGGGTGTCGAATTTTGCGAACCAAGCGTCGTCCAAATCTGGTGACACGAGCGCAAACATCGTGGTTTCCGATTGTGCGGCTTTCAGTTGGTCGTCCGCTCCGGGGCCGCCAAGGTTGCCGTATCGCAAACGGCTACGGATGAATTCGTAACGGGCTTCTAAGAAACGTTCTTTCAGCGTGTCCCATTCGGGAGTGGACTGTCTGGCTCCCAGTCGAGTTGTTAATCGTTGCCAGCCCCAGATGCTTTTTTCGCCAGCTGCGTTCTCCAAACCTTCGATGGATTTCAGCAGTTTTTCCGGTTGTCCCACGCTCGGGTCTGCCCCCCAGTCCGACAACGTGTAGGCGGCTTCGAACTGGACATCGATCGACATCGGATTGGCGGTCAGGACTTGTTCGGCAATTTGAATGGCTTCTTCGTATTGTCCCTGAGCTCGCTTGCAGCGAACCTGTCGCAGCTGAATCGCAGGTACGCTTTTTTCATCGGCCAGATTTCCATTCAGGATTTCGGCGTAGGCGTCGCTGGCGTTTTTGTAGTAGCCCGCTGCGGCGACTTTGTCTTCTTTGACTCCTTGGCCCAAGCCAAAATACGTTTCACCAATCCAGAGCAGCGAGTTGTAATCTTTTTTATCTCGCGTTTCGTAAACCTTGCCCAAGAACTGTTCAAACGAGGCCCGGACTTGAGACAGCCGTTCGTTGTCGCCATCTGCTGTGAGGCGTTCGAGTTCTTCCTGAAGTTCGCGACCCAGCTGAGTATAAACGGCGGTCAGATCTTGGCCTCCCACAGACTGCAGCTGTGCCATCGTTTTCAAAGCGGCGTCGATATCCTGAGTGCCAACGTAAGCTCGCAGTAACAATCGATACGCCTGCCCGGCAAACGCAGAACTCTGGATGCCCTTGGCTGGTCGTGTCTGACCGGCTTCGACATCCATGGCCTTCAGCACCGAATTGGCGTCGCCAGCGGTCAGGTTCTGGATGGTTTCGGCATACTTGCCGTCCATGTTTAGGATGGTGGCCAGTGAAACTTCGGCGGCGATGATTTCCGGCGTTGGCGAAGCGTCTTGGCCGAGTTTTTCGCGGGACAGCTTGATGCCTGCCTGCAGCTGCTTGGTGGCTTCCGCCTTCCAGCTGTCTAACGTTGCCGCATCAGCTGGCGGTTCTTCGGACGGCTCACTGGTCGCCATCGTCTTCACCCAAGACAGCCAGTATGACTGGCCCGCCTGAATTCGAGACGATGCGTATTCGGAATACTCTTGAGGAACGGTCAGATAAGTCTCAGCAGCTTTCAACGGTTCGTTCAGGTCACGATAAACCTGCCCAAGACGAAAGCGAGCTTCGTTGCCTTTGCTGGATTGCGGGTACTGCGAAATGATCAGGTTGCAGATTTCCTGCAACAGATTCAATTCGAATGTCTGATCTTCGCCAGCGTCGTTGAACGCCTGAATGGCGGCCCCAATCGCAATTTCTGTGCAGCTTAAAGCGGCGTCGGGATTGTTAAGTCGATCTTTCGACATGCAATACCGCGACAGCACGATCGCATCGAAGCTCTTGCGCTGTGAGTAATACGCGAAACTTAATAAGTAGCGCGCTTGAGCGGCTGCTTTGACGTCGGTGTCGTCTTCGCGAAGGCTGAGGGCGAGTTCCAGCAGGCGGCCGATTTCGTTCATCTGGCGTTCCATCGCCTGCCGTGCTTTTTGCTTGTCTTCGCCGGTTTCGGCGGCCGCTAGATCAGCTTTCAGAGACTCCCGTTGCGTCAGTAGTCCGCTGGCTCGCTGAAACGCGGTGTCGAAGTCTTTGGGTTCCGCGTCCTTATCGCCGAGTTCCGCATTTAGTCGGCGCGCCATCGCGACGGCGGCTTCTCGATAAGGCCCTGGAAAGCGCCCCACGTCTTTGGCATCAGACAGTGCCTGCCGTTGGAAGCTGGTTTTTTCGGCCGCTTCAATCGTGCGGTCGAGGCCGATTTTTTCACCGGCAATCGCTTTCTCCCACAGAATTCCGAGGCCCACTTCTGTGTGCAATCGCCGACGGTTTTCTTTGTTCTGCAACCACGTGTCTGCTTCCTGCAACACCAGCTGGAAGTCGTTTTTCTGTTCGTCGTTCAGGCAGATGAGTCGATATTGCAAGGCGATCGAACGCAGTAATTGCACGAACGGTTCCTGAGACGTGTGGCTGAGGATTTCTTGGTAGATCCCTAAAGCGCGACCAATATCGTCCTGTTCCTGATAGCACTTGCCCATCATTAAACGAGACTGCAGGCCGATCGGGTTGGTGCGTCTGGCCGCATGAATGGCTTCGAATTCATCGGCCGCCGTGATCAGCGTTTCCTGACGTTCTTTCGACCCCATGTCGAACGTCTGACCGCGTTCGTAGGTACAGCGAGCTAGGTTAAACCACGCTCGCAGATACTTCACTTCTGCCGAAAGTCGTTCTTGAAAACCGTCCGGATCTTCTTCTTTGTCGATGAATTTGGGATAGGCGTCGTACTGCTGTTTGTACTGATCGTGAGCGGTCTGATAAATCCCTTTCGCCTGTTCAATTAGCGTTCTGGCTTGCTGCTGCAATTCCGCTTTCCGGTTTTCGTTAGAAGGTGCTTCCGAATCCCACAGCAGCGATCGAGCACGTTCGAAAAGCAACTGTCCCAGTTCGGAATTTGCGAACGGCGCACGCGGGTGATCATTGTGCCGGCTGGTGAAGGCCTTCAGTGCTAGCTCGGCCTGGCTCAACGCTTGTTCGCGGTCTTCAGTAACGCGCGACGCCGACGCCTGAGCGCGATACGTGATGCCGCGTTCCAGATCCAGAGTCTGCGCAAATTCGATTGGCAGGTCCGTTCGCTTTGCAAGTTCGTCCAGATATTCTAGCGCAGTGTTATGGAAGCCGCGCTGACGCAGGCCTTCGACGAATTCTGCGAACGGTTCTTCCGCACCAACACGACCATTCGCACACAATGCGATGACCAGACTGACAAGAACTGCGGTATTTCTGTTAGACAAACGCTTCGTCACGAAAGGTCTAATGGACGGCATATCTTATGACCAGTTGTGCCCACACCCAGCGAATTGATCGCAGGTGAAGAATGAAAAGATGCGGAGACAGGAGAAATCAATTGCTAACCGACAATCGCCGGTTTTGAGACGGGAATAATGCCTTGACCGATAATCTCCGGACACTAACGCCCGTACGGAATTCACCGGAAACATGACCGAAACGTCATTTCAGCATTAAAACCATCGTCTGAATTGTTGAGAATATGAAGTTTGGACGAAAATCGCAAAGAAGCCAGCATCAATTCGGTTTCCTCCGATTTACCCGTCTGCGCAACGCCGTTTAGGACTTAAAACCAACCAAAACCCCTGCGAAATCACGTAGCGGAAGTCGTCAAGACTTTCGATGGACGTTCTGAACGCATCGAAATTCTTGACGACTTCCGCTACGACGTCCTGAACGGTGTTGCCCACTCCGGGGACTGCAAATCAAGCCGGTTTCTGCAACGGAATGAGAATCAAAAACCATGAGACGCCCGAAATTATTCCGTCAGTTGACACTATTACTGTGCTGCGCGCAACCGATTTTCGGCGGGATTGCATCCGCTGACGAAGCACCTGCCGTATCGCCACCCGATCGTACCCCGCTGGTGATTATGGCTCCGAATGGCCCGGTCTTTGTCGACATGAGGCTTTCCGTCGATGGGCAACCGTATCGATTATGGGTGGCCACCTTTTTAGCCAGTCGCATCGATCTGAATCGTGATGGGCTGCTAACACTGAACGAACTTCAGCTGATTCCCGATCGCCTCGTGCAACAAACGAATTCGAAAAATGCGCAGCGGATGTTGCGTCAGTCCGCCGATGACAAGTCTGCCGAAACGGTCCCCACCGGAAAATTCGCCGCGTGGTTTGCCAATCAGCTGAACCAAGGCTTCAGCATGATCGCCGGAGCCGTTCAGCCATCCGAAGCCGTGCGATTGGCCGCCTTAGTGGACGACAACGGAGACGGTCACGTGTCTCGCGCAGAACTGCTGGCGAGTACTCGGTCGCTACGTTTTCGAGACCTCGATGACGACCAGACCTTCACGGCTGCCGAGCTGATGCCGTTTCGCGATCCCCGCAACCAACAGACGGCCATTGTGCCCGACGCAGCCAACCTGCCATTCGTACAACTGGGTGACGACGACGCAATCGCACGCACAGCGACACAGATTATTAAACGCTACGGCCGCAGTTCGGAAACCGATGACAGTGAAGTTGTGGCTTTGGAAAAACTACGCTTGCCGAGTGCCACGTTAGCAGGCGCCACGGCCGACGGTGTGCTGGATCTAACCGAAATGAAAGCGTTTTTGAGTCAGCCCGTGTATCACCTGCAGATGGACGTACAACTGTCCGATCGCGCCAATGCCAGCGACATTGTGCTGACGCTGTCTGATGTTGCAAAATCGTTTTGTACGTCCGCACCCGGCAGACGCGGGCGGCACAAACTGATTATCGATGACATGCCGATTGAAGTGAGGTCTCGTGGCGGCACCAAAGATTCACGCAGTTTTATGGTCAACTTTTTGCTACAGCGATCGACAACTTACGACGCCGACAAAAACGGTTATCTGACCGTCGACGAGTTCCCAGAATTGCAGCAGCAGTTGTCGAGTCAACTGAATGTGTCGGGCGAATTTGCGGACGTGGATCTAAACAACGACGGCATGTTGTTGCGTACCGAAATCAAAGAGTTCATCGAACGCGATGCCATTGCCACGCAAAGCCGGATTGAAGTCAGCGTCAAGCAGGATGGCAAAACGCTGTTCAAACTGCTGGACGCCAATACCGATCGCCGGTTAACTCAGCGTGAACTGCGCGAAGGCTTCGATGTGCTATTGGAATACGACATCAACCAAGACGAACAGTTGACGGAATCCGAACTCGGCACCGCCTATTCGCTACAGATTGGGCTAGGACAGGTCGAAGCCTTTCGGCTGGATTCGATGCAGTCGATGAGCATGCAGGCGCGGTCGACGGATGCGATCCTGCCCGGCGTGGCCGGCCTGTCGGGGCCGGAGTGGTTTCGTCGAATGGATCGCAATCAGGATCACGACGTGTCTTATCGCGAATTCCTAGGCCCTGGAAAAATCTTCGCAGAACTCGATCGCGACGCCGACGGCCTGCTGAGTGCCGCTGAGGCACAGCAACTTCGCGCCGACGAATAACTGCCGTCGGGTAGACGTGGGATATTCTACTCCACAAACAAAAACTCATTGGTGTTCAGCAACACCACACACAATTGCAGCAGCGTCTGCTGTTGCACAAACGTGCGAGCTAACTCAAGTTCGCGGGCTTCCGGATTTCGCAGCACCGCTAGCTGGTACAGTTCGCCGATTTGTTGGTCGACGTCATCGCCAGCCTGTTGACGAATGCGTTCGGCCAGACGTTCCGCGCATTGTTCGATGAAGCGATTATTCAGCAGCGACAGCGACTGCACGGGCGTGATCGTTTGCGAACGACGCGGCAGCATCACCGACGGATCGGGACAGTCCAGCGCTTCCAGCAGCGGATTATTGCCGCACCGCGCCCACAGTCGATACACCGTGCGACGGTTCACCTGATCGTTAAATTCACCCGTCGGGTCCGAGAACGTGTGATCGTGTTCCAGCTTCGCCTTCACATCGTAGAAACTCGGCCCGCCGGGCTTGCGATTCAACGCACCACTGACGGACAGCATGGCATCACGAGTCGATTCGCCATCCAGTCGACGCGAGTTGGCTCGCCACAGCAACCGGTTGTCGCTGTCCTGTTCTTCAGCGGCGGTGTTGCGAATATTGGACGCCTGACGATAGGTGGCTGAACTCACGATCAACCGCTGTAAATTCTTCAGCTTCCAGCCTTCATCGACGAATGTTTTGGCCAGCCAATCGAGCAACTCGGGATGACTGGGCCGACCTCCGGAGAATCCAAAATCACTGGGCGAATCGACGATACCCTGCCCGAAATGATGATGCCACAGACGATTCACCATCACGCGCGGCGTCAGTGGATTGCGCCGGTCGGTGACCCACTTGGCTAGGGCGACTCGCCGTTCAGCATCGGGAGCATCGGACTTCAGGCCAAAGTCGCCGGACAAACCGGCTGTGGAAAACGCCTGCAAGCCACGCGGTGAAACGACTTCACTAGGATCGCGTGAGTTGCCGCGAATCAGCACGTGAAACGCGGGCGGCTGTTTCGGGATAATCACATGCGCGACTCCATCAAACGTGCTGCCGTCGCTGGACTTCAACGCGATGCCCGTGCGTTCATCGACGGCCTGAGTCACACCGCCCAACAGCGCGGCGACTTGATAGTATTCGCGTTGCGAAATCGGATCGAACTTATGATCGTGACAGCGAGCACAGTTGATCGTCAGTCCCAACATTGACTGCCCGAACGCCGCGACCATGTCTTCGATCTCATCCTGCCGGACGGCTTTCTTCATTTCGGCAGAACCCATTTCGTAGCCGACCATGTCGTAAGTTCCGCACACCAAATAACCCGTCGCGATGAGTGCGTCCAGATCGCCCGGCTGCAACACGTCGCCGGCAATCTGCTGCCGCAAAAATTCGTCGTACGGCATGTCGCTGTTGAGTGCTTGGATGACCCAATCGCGATAGCGCCACGCATTGTGGCGAACACGGTTGCGTTCGAAGCCTTGACTTTCACCAAAACGAATGACGTCCAACCAGTGACGTCCCCAGCGTTCGCCGTAATGTGGCGACGCTAGCAGTGCGTCGACGACTGCGTTATAGGCTGCGCCGTGAAACTGAAACGCACGCGGATCGATTTCGATACCCAGCGTTTGTTCGCGCCACACGCCATTTTCGGTGTTCAGGACTGGCGGCAACCCGATCAGATCGAAATACAAACGTCGAAGCATCGTTCGAGCATCCGCTCGTTCGGCCGGTGGCAGTTGTGCGGCTTCCAGCTTTGCTAAGACAAACCGATCAATTCCGTTTTGCACCCAGTCGGTGTTTTTCACCACGGGCAAGTCGGGCTGAACAATCGATTTTAGCGACCACCAGTCGTATCCCGCGCGGTCTTCCGTCGACGCCAGAAACGGATCAATCGGATCAGTCCCCCACTGCGCACCGCCGGCAATCCAGCGGCGAACAACTTCCTTCTCATCGGCCGACAAAGGATGCTTCGGCGGCATTTCATTGGCCGCAATTCGTTCCCACAACAGACTCTGGTCTGGCTTCCCTGCGGCGATGGCCGAACCACTTTCACCGCCCGCGAAGGCCGCATCCTTGAGCGACAGATTCAGCCCGCCGGTGTTCTCGCTTGAGTTATGGCAACTGATGCACCGGCTGGCCAGTAGCGGAGCAATCTGTTTGTCAAAGGCGACGTCGTCCGGTGGGCCAGCAGCGGTAGCGTCGCGATCTGCTACGAACGTTAGGAAGAAAGCAAGGGCAAACGTGAATGCAAAATCGCAACGGAGCTCACGCAGCATCCAACCGACCGTTCGTGGCTCAATCTGTCGCGTGGTCACTGACGGTTGGTGATTGTGTGTTTCGGATCGGCCTAACATTCGCGGTGATTCTTCCAATGGCAACGGTGTGCTTTCTGAACCTGCTGTAATTTAACCGAACAAACTGCGGCTTGTCGAAGTGTTTGTTGCGAACAAGCGTCACGGTTCGTATCCCGTCTCACCAGCGGCTAGTCCGGTTGCGATTTGACGCCCAGCAAACCCGTCAAAAACTCTACGTCAGAAAACCCGCGTGCGGCGAAACCGCCTTGGCGAACGACAACGAGTTTTTCTGAAGGAATGATGTACAATCGTTGTTTACCGGCACCGCAGGCGGCGACCAGATCGTTGGGGAGTTCATCGGAATTCGCAACAGTGGCCCATTCGCTTCTGAGGATCATGTTTGCGCGAATAAGTTCTGGCGTCACTTCTTCCTTGAGCCACCAGGTTTGACCGTAAGCGGGATTCGCTGTGGTTCCTTTGAAACATTCCGCGACATGTTCTGGCGCGATGATTTTTTTTCCCTGCCACAAACCTTCTAGGCGAACGAACTCGCCAAACGTGGCCCAGTCGCGAGACGTGATGAATCCGCCGCCGCCGACTTGAGGATTGCCGTCGGCACACCGCATTCGCCATTCGACTTTGATGCCGAGTGGATCGAGTACTCGGCGTTTCAGGTAGGCTTCGAACGTCTCGGTACCGAGTTTCTGTTGCAAAGCCAGCGCGAAGACGTTGAGTTGATTGGCACCGTATTGAAACTGTGCGCCCGGCTTGCCGGTCATTGGCCCTGCGGCTGTGTCTTTCCACGCGGGTTGCGTGCGAACGAAGACTCGGTCACTGGCTTTCAATCCACTGGTCAGTGTCAGCAGATGACGATAAGTAATCTGCGACTTTTGCTGATCGCCCTTCCACTCGATCAGACTTTCGCAAACTGGATCTTCCAACTTGATGATGCCGTCTTCGACAGCCGCCGCTGCCGCGATGCTAACGAAACTCTTGCTGCCACTGGCTAACATCTGCGGGCGATCGGCCGCGCCACCGTCTGCGTATTCTTCGGCAACAACCTTGCCGTCGAACATCACAATCAACGTCTGCCCGTTGTGCCCCATGCTATAGTCGGAAGCCAGCTTGATCGCAGCCGATGTCGGGGGCGCGGCAATCCGTTCTTCCGCGATCACTGTTGAAGTTGCCCAGCATGCAAGTGCCAACGCAATGCTGTTGACGAAGCGTGAGTTCATTCGAAGCTCCGTATTCTGGCATTGCGGATTTGCACGCGTTCAGCGTCGCGGCTAAGTTCTTGAAACCCAATGTGGCCTCGACGCGGTCGGTCCTTGATGGCGGGCGCAGTGGAGTCGTCGTGCCGTTTCACGATTTCGTCCTGAGTGGAGAGGTCAACATCGTGAATCACTTCACCGTTCAGTTCGACGTGCAAATGATCGCCGATCAATGTCACCACGTATTTGTTCCACTCGGTCGGCCAATAAACTTGCTTGCGCGGAGCAATCGCGCGAGAAATGCCGCCCGTCAATTCGGAATCCTTGGCCTGCGTGTTGTAGCGGTAGTCCGCCATTTGTAGTTCCATGCCGTCGAAGGCAGGATCGCCTGTCAGAGGCGATCGGATTGCTAATCCGCTGTTGCCGCGAGGTCCGAGTTTGAATTCGTATTCCAGCGAGAAATCGCCGTACTCTTGCTCGCTCATCAACCATGTTCCGCGAGTCGGACTGCCGTATAGCACACCATCCTTGACGGTCCAAACCACGCCGTCGTCGGCTTTTCGACTGACGTCGGCCCATTGCCGAACCAACCAACCAGCGGGAATGCCGTCTTCGGAAAACAACGGCGTGTCGTCTGCCCGCCGCGTGTTCCAACCGTCAACAACGAATTCGCCGTGGACGCCACAAGCGAACTTCAACGGTTCTTCGAGACCCATCGGGCGGTTACGCTGCTCATTCGCATAGCGGTCAGTATCCGACACGTTTATCAGCCGGTTGTTTTCGACAACAGCGTCGTAGCTTTTATCCGTTCGCAACAACGGGCGTGACTGGCCGAGGCATTCGATGAGATTGTCTCGAATCGCAATCGTCTTGAAGTCGCATTTGGAATTGAAACCAAACAACCCTTCAGTGCGTGGTGTTTTCGTCGTTCGCGTGATGATGTGGTTATTGTGGATTTCGAGGTTGCTGTACGGTTCGTTGATCCAGATCACTCCGCGACCGGGATTGCTGACCAGATTGTTGTGAAAACTTGCCGGACCTTTCGCGGCTGCTTTGCCGAAACCGGAGATCAGGTTGCCATGATCTTTGTCCACGTCGAAGTCGAACAGATTTTGGTCGATCTCAACCCCGTTACGCACAAATTCGATCGAGTAACTATTCCGAAACCAGTTGTGATGAATGTGAAACGTGCGCCCACTGTCGGGCACCGGGCCGCCAGAATGTTTGGGTATCGAAACCGTGCCATGACAGACGTTGTGGTCGATTTCATTGTCTTCATCGTTTTCAAATGGGAACTCCAACGAGAAATTCACTTCGATCGTGTTGTGATGCACTCGACTGCGTTTGCCCTGACGCACTTTGATACCGTAGAACTCGTCAGCCTTGCCCATTTGCGTGCGTTCAAAGCGGTTGTGAGCAATCTCGCTATCCTTCATCCAAATGGCAAAGATCGCACCACCCGTGATGCCGCCATCAACACCCGGTTTTCCACCTCGCTTCCAGCGTCCGCCCGCGTCAATGAATTCGCAGTCGTGAATCTTTGCTCGTTGCATCGCAAATGTCCGGATACCGGACCACAGCGTGTCCTGAATTCTCAAGTGATGCAGATGCAGGTCTTTGTTAGCCCATCCAAAGATCGCACCATGCAGTTGCGGGCCGCGCAGAGTCATGCCTGAAATCGTGACATCAGTCGCCTTATCCTGCAAACGAATTAGATAGGCACGAGTGTCCATGCCGTCCGTTTTCATTTCAGGATCAGGCAAAGTCGAAGTAGAAGGTTTCCAGTCAGCGACATGCGTGATGATGGTTTGATCCATCCCCGCGCCCTTGAGCGTCATCCCCGGCTTTGGCTCCAACGGTGCATTCAGTTCGTAGGTTCCGGCTGCGATCTCGATGACCGTTCCATCAGCTCCGTCGCGAACGGCTGCCACCAACGCTTCGGTTGTGTGGACGGCTTCGCCGGCCGCAGTGGTTCCGCAGAGTAAGAGGAAACATAGAAATCCTGAGCGCGTCATTTAATCACTTTCATAAATTGGGTCGGTGTTACTCGGCGGGCGAAGGGTTGTCTTGCTCGATAACTTCGCGGGGGAGTAAGAGTTCGCCGGGCGAGCGTGCCAGATACGGGGGGACGGTGAGCAGGCGGATCTCGGCGGAAGCGTGGTGTACTTTCCATAGCTTGCCATCGGTTCCCGGTTCGACCGGTATGCTGTGGTAACCGGGTGTGCGTTGATCCAGCGAGAAGACCGTTTCGCCAGCCGGGTTTTGAATCGTTGCTTCGCCGTTGCCATACAGCCCGATGACCTTTGTTCCCCGTGGCACATAGAAATACAGCGACCAACGACCGTGGGTGGAGATCGGGGCATCGAGACTGGAATGGAAACTGATCCTCTGTCCCTTCGCCCAATCGACGCTCGTCAGATCGCCGCCGTCCGAAAGGTCGATCCTGTAGAGGCCGGCTTCCTTCACCGGCAGCGAAACAGTGCGTTTCACGCCGTCGGGCGGGACACTCTGATCGGTCGCGATCAACTGCTCCCGCTGACCCGATTCGCTTGCGCCGCCAAGCTTATGCAACTCGACACGCACGTTGCCTCGGTCCCGATAATGTTTAATCAGGCCGCCGGTGATCTGCAGTTCGATCGCTGCGCGACCGCGCTCGACAAGGGCGTAATAGGTTCTCTTTCCGCGACCGCGCGGGGCGGAACCGGCGACAACTTCTTCCAGCTTCAGCGGGTCAGCAGAAACGAGATCGTTGGAGAATTCGACCGGCTCGAAGTCGAGATCGACGAGCGAATAGCGCTCGATTCCCTCACGAACAAACTCGCCGAACTCGGTGCGGGCGAACGGCTCACTCGACTTCCAGGGATTGTCCGCTTCCGCGACATTCCACGTTGAGCCGGCGGGTATCGAAACGTTCTTGTCGCGCGCGACGACGTCGCGGTAGATCGCCTTGACATGCACCATCATCGAACGACGCATGCGGTAGGCGTGACGCAGCATCGCCTCGAAGGCGGCTTGACGCTCCGCTCCCTCCGTGATCGAGTAGCGATGAAACAGATCGACGTAGCGGGTGTACAACACAAGGTCGTTGAGGCGGGCTTCAATCTGTTGTCGCTGCTCGTTGTCAGCCTCTTCGCCGATCAGGCGGCGTGCCTCGTCGAGGGAGCGGAACATCCGTCCGACCTGATCATCGAACACCAGATGCGCATGCGATCCGTCCAACTGCCGATAGAACTCGCGCATCGGTTGTTCCGCCGGGCCGAAGCAGCGCGACAGAAAGTCGTCGGTCAGTGCGTCAATGTTTTTGGCTTCGTCGACGTCCCAGAGCATTCGCGCGGCAAGATAATAGCCCAGTCCATTGGGTCCCCAGTTGTCACTTGACTCGGCTGACAGGAAGCGTGCTCCGCGGGCGTGGAACTCGGGGATCGTGCGACGCAGGTACGCGAGGTTGCCGCCACGCGACCTCGCGGGAAGATCCCGGTCCCAGGTGTTGACGGAGTAATATTCGCGAATGCCGAGCGTCGCGCCTTGCTTCGACCACCCGGCAAGGAGATCTTCGACCTTGAGACCCTCCTTGATGAACGCGGTTGCGACGCTGACGACCACATGCGGATCGACCGTCACACTGGGCGGCGGGGAGTGGTAGTTGTAGGCATAGATGCCGAGGAGCTTTCCCGGATGCTCCCGGTTGATGGCGGCCGCGACTTCGTTGGCGAGCGTGATCGCCTGATCGCTCACCGAGCCCAGTTTGGCACACTGCTCGCATTGACACCAGCCGCCGCCGTCACTGGGGTCTATTGAGACACTGTCGAGCGAAGGGGCTTTGGCGAATTTCCGCAGAGCCGATTGCACAAACAGATCGCGAACCTCCTGCTTCGCCAGACACGGTTTCGTGTTGCCGACCGGCTGTCGCTTCCCCTGTAGCAACGGCCAGTAGTCGGAATGTTTCTCGAACTGCTGCCGCGACTCCCGCACGACCTCATCGTAGGCGTGTCCCGTGTTCAGTTGAATACCGGCCACGCAGCGGTTGCGGGCGCACCACGTTCGATACGGCTCAGCGTTGTAGTCCCATGTGCCATAGCCGTACCAGATGCGACGCGCCAGATAATCGGGACGCTCGATCGTATCGACATCAATGGTCAATTCTCGCTGACGGGGGATGACTTCCCAATGTTCGCCCGGAAAATAATGTCGATAGCCCAGACGATTGAGGAAATCCCAGACAGCATGCTCGACCGCCAGTTCGGTCGAGCCGATCAGCCGCACCTCTTCACCGTGAGAGTGCAGCAGATATTGCTCGCGACCACGCAGCGGATCGGGGTCGAATGTCCCTTTCGGTACAAGCGCGGGAAAGTCGCTGGCCGTGCCGACCACGATGCCGGGCGTCCCATCGGCCGTCTCGACCAGAAAGCTCGCCCCACTGATCTTCGTCAGAGTATCGGCGAGCGTCTGCGCCGACTTACGAACCGAATCGGACGCATCCTTCGCGACGCCAATCGTCCGCAACGCCTTTCCATCGGCGGCCAGTCGCACAGCCTCGCCCCCACCCGCCCGATGAGCAGCGAGGCACACGATCGTCAGCATCACGAGTAAGACTGTCCGAGTCATTGTTGGAGCCTTTGGTTTGGTTTGTTTTGCATCAGATGTCACCGGCAGGGTGAGCAAGAAAAGGAACAGGGCATCTGTATCAAGGTCGATTCAGAACTCTGCGTCTGTGCGTCTCGGCGTGAGGCTTAGTTTCTCACGCCGAGGCGCACAGACGCAGAGAAAAGCCATGTTTTGATCGCGTTCGACAACAGACCCCAGACAACAGACCCCATAATCCATGACAATCAGGGAATTTGGAAGTTTGTGGCGCATGGTAAACGGCAACGACGTGTCTCGTAAGCGACTTAGCGGTTGGCCGATTGATCGGCCCGAACGTGGGTGGCGATGGTGAATCGAGCGCAGAATGAAGCGGAAGGAAACGCGATTCGGAAATGTTCGAGAAAAGGCCAGCCCGACGGAAGCGGAAACTTTGCATCCCAGTCGGCCGTTCGACGACATCTCGAACATACCCTGCGCACACGCCGAAGGCCAAAGACCGAATGACGCGATTGAAAACAATGAGCTGCGTCCTTTCTTGTTCCACTCAACACAGGGAGACCTAATCCATGAGCCACACATCGTGGAAATCAAAACTGAAGTCAGAGACGAGGTCGCCATCGGTTGGGCGTGATTTGTGTGGCGAAGCCTCCGGCAGGCGGATGGCAGTGGCGGAACTTCAAGAGCTCGTGGGGGTCTAACCGCCATTTGGCGGAAATTACCGAGCAAACGTTGGATCTGAGGCCTGTTTTCGTCTGTCGTTTGGGATCCCGTTTCGTACAAAAAGCCCGCGTGCCGCCAATTTGCGGCAGGCAGAGGAAAGACTGTTATCGAATCGAGTCTTTCGGTAGCCTGTGTGGTATCGAGGAGTTTTGGGCGAGTTTGGGGTTCAGGGCAGACGCGAAAACGTCGTGTTGTTACTGGCTCTGCAGTTACCTTTTATTAAGGGCCGTTTCATGCTGAAGGCAGTTTTTGACCAGCTTTTTCTGAAATCGTCTGTGGGGCCACATGGCAACCGCCGTCGTTTGAGTCGATCAAGCCCCGCATTGGCGAGCGGTGGCATTGTCGAGCAGCTGGAACGTCGCGCACTTCTGACAGTTCAGATGATTCGTTCCGGTGTTCCGGTCATGGAAGTCGGTGCGGGTGAAACCATCCAGATTCCCGTCGTCTATCAGACACTGGACGACAACAGAGTTCCGGCGGCTCTGACTGCGGATGGTTTGAGTTTTAATCTGCACTTCGATTCGAGTGCTTTGCAGTTTGTGCGTACTCAGAGTGTCTTTTCGGAGGGGCTGCAGACTTCGCCGGATAGTCCGTTGGCGGAATTAGATGCGGCAGTGATCGGCAATGACAACAATTCGGCCACAGATCAGGTTTTGCTCACCGCATTCAGCGATGAAAACGGGTGGCCGTCGACCGCAAGTACCAACGAACGCCTGATGTATGTGGCAGTGTTTCAGGTTCAACCAGGGTTTGGCGGAACCAGTGTGAATTTTTCTGTCAATAGAGAAGGCCTGGTACCTGGTGAGTCGACGGAGTTTGAATTTCAATTCTCGTCCATCGAACTTCAGCCGCGGGCTGCCGACACAGTAACCATTGAAAATGCGACTCCGGCGCTGGAAGGCCAGCCGGTGCAATTTACGGTTCGGCTTTCTTCCGTATCCGACACGCCGGTGACGGTCAGCTGGTCGACAGCCGACACGACAGGTCCAACGGCTGCGATCGCCGGAGAAGACTACGAACCGCTGGCGGACCAGTCGCTTGTTTTCAGTCCCGGGCAGACAGAAAAGACAATTTCCGTCACAACGCTCACGGATTCCCTGTTTGAACTGGATGAGGATTTTGAAGTTCGGCTGTTTGATGTGGTCGGTGGTTCGCTGGGTGTTGGTCAGGCCACTGGCACCATTCTGGACACCGCCCGCGATTCGTCTCGAATAAGCGTCACCAGTGCTCTGACGGTGCTGGAAGGTCGTCCCGCGCAATTTGTGGTCACTCTGGATCCTGCCTCCTCGACGGAAGTGACCGTTCAGTATTCCACTGCCAACGGCAATGGTCCGACAGGGGCTATCGCTGATGTCGACTATGTTCCGGTCACCAATCAGACTCTGACGTTCGCGCCTGGTGAGACTCAAAAAACGATTACTGTAGAAACCTTCAGTAATGCGGCGGCTCAGCCTCGTCGTTCGTTTGAACTGTTGCTCTCGGATTCCACCGGGGCCGTTCTGCAGAACTCGCAGTCCACAGCCACCATTCGTGATGGCGATGCGGGTCGAGCAGTGCTGGATGTGGATGTCAGTGGTGGTTCCGCAGCTGCTCAAAGCGACGGGCTGCTGGTGTTCGCCGTGCTGGCTGGTGTCACAAGTCCTCAGCAGTTAAACAACCTCCTTTCTCCGGAAGCGGCAGTTTTGGCAGCCGATGTTGTCACGACCGTTGGGGAACTCAGCGATTCACTGCAGCTGGATGTGGACGGCAATGGCAGCGTGAATGCTCAGTCAGACGGATTGTTAGTCTTTGCGATTCTGGCGGGCGTTACCAACGTCGACCAGTTAACCGGCCTTGTCGGATCCGGGGCCACTCGATCAGTTCCGGAAATCATCACTTACATCGAAAGTCTGAAGAATCCAGCCGATACCACTAACGCCATAGGGTTTGCTTCGTCAGCACCTGTGCTGGCTGCTGTTCCGGAAGATTCAGCCCCTGCGACTCGGCGTTCGGTATCGCTGGACTCCTTTGGTGTTGCCACATCCGGTGCCACCACGTTTGCGTCGTCGATGTTGGCGGACTTCAATACATCAAACGGCAGCCAGTTTGTTCAGCCCGAATCGCTGCAGAACGGCGTGGTTGATTCGTCGGTCTCTGGCACTGCCGTTTCGCTGACCAAAGCTTCCGGCAGCTCACTTCAGGTTCAGCGGCCCGTGGCGGTCACGGCCGACAATTCCAGCGATAGCCTGCAGAATCTGGACACGTTGTTTGAGGGTCTGCCTGAGTTCGAAGACTGGCTGCTCCTGGCTTGATTCCGCAGAACGACGCTGGTCAGGTGGGAGCCGGAATACACTTTCTTCAGGGCTGCCGTGGTGCAGGGCATCACGGCAGGTCTTCCAATCGGAATGAGGCTGCGATCTACAGGTGACGGTCAGCAGAGCAGGTATCGTAGGTTCCTTAAAGTTTCAGAAGATCCTGCCAGATTGTTTGTGGGCTGTCGCTCATGAACAATTGGTCCGAGTCTGTTTCCATGAGCGGCAGTTGCGGCACGTCGGCATCGGTGTGCAGCCAGTGAAACGGGTCGGGCGAATCACTTTTAACTGCGGCCGACACCGGCAGTTGAGCGGCGGCAGCAAAGACTGTGGCGGTTGTTGCGGGCGAGTCGGACGCCGTTTGACCTTGCAGTGTGGCAAAATAGTTCCTGATTTCGCCAGGCGTGTCGCGATCACTGGCCGCACCTGTACCGATCAGGCGTTGCAGGGTAACGTCCGGAGTTCCGCTTGATAGTAGAGCGAACACCAGAACGGCATCCTGAAACGGATTCAGCTGCCCATTGCCGTCCATGTCCAGCACGTCTGCGTGTGCATCCAGATAGGCTTTGACATCGACTGCGGTGCTTCTTTGGCCGGATGAATCGATGAAACGGTCAAAGGTGTCGTTGGGCGTTCCGGCCGACATCCAAGCAAAGATCAGCGTCGCATCCTGAAATGGATTCAATAATTGATTGTTGTCGATATCAAAATCAAATGTTGTGCCAGTCCCCAGAATTAATGTCACAGTGGCTGTGGCCTGACCGCCCAGTGTGTCGGTCACGGCATACACAAAAGAATCGGTGCCGGTTGCATCGGTATTCGGAGTGTATGTGAAGTTTCCGTTAGCGTTCAGAACCACAGTTCCTTTGCCTGGGCCTTCCTGAACCGTGGTGCTGACTGTGAGTGCATCTCCATCGGGATCTGTGTCTGCTCCGTTACCGTTATCGACCAGCACGTTTCCGGTAAATGGTCTTCCGTCAACTCGAATTGTGAAAGTATCCGGGCGCGGTGTGGGATTTCGAGGTGCAGGCAGTGGGGTGATATCCCAGCCAATGTCGTCCAGAACCGCCCAGTCCAGTTCGGTCATGAACTTGCGCGTGCCCACGGAGACATCTGGATCCATGAGCGCTTCTTGGGAATTGTTGGAGCCCGCAATGCGGCTCATGGTGCCGCGGGCGAAGTGAGCTGAATCCGGAAACATTGGAATTGGTCCGCCAAAGCTTGCCTGCGCTGTCGTGCCGATAAACTGACCGGCGGAATTCAGTAGGCGCCGATAACTGTCCGCTGCGGGACTGACTCCTAAAGTGTGCGCCAGTTCATGCACGGCCACAGAATAGAAATCGTTTTCTCCGGGGCCGGGTGGATCCATGCTGAAGTTCCACGTGGTGGTGGAATCAAACGCCAGACGTCCGCCCCATAACGCTGTATCGGTATCAGCATTGCTGTTGCGGATGACACCCGGTTCTCCGCGACCTTCGATCAGGTCCAGCCATTCGGCCGTTCCTCGAGCATCAAATCCGCCGGCACCGCCATCCGCAATACGGTCTAAAAAGGGGCGAGCTCCCACGTACACAATAATTGTATTCGCCGGAATCACGGGGTTCTGAATGGTATGTCGCTGGCCTGTTGCCGGATGGTCAAAAGAAATCGACCAAGTGTTGACATCTTCCGGTCGGATTGCCGCCAGATCGTCTGCGATACGAGCTTTCAGATCGACAGCCGCTTGTTCAAGCGTGGCTCGACGCACGGAATCAGCAAAAAAGCCTGAGGTATCTAGGCTGTAGTTCAGCTGAATGTTAAACACCAGCAGTCGTCGCTGTTCCAGTCCTTCCACCGACTGCAGACAGGTGCCACGCCTGTGATGTCGAGCTCGACGATTGGAAACGGCGGCGGCCAGCCATGTTGACCGATGTGAATCAAAAAAGAACGACACTTGACACTCCTGAAGCAGCGAAGACGTTGAGCAAAGCAGCGATTGAAGCAGTGCTGACCATAAACTCCGTATCACCATCACTGACACTTCGGGAAGAACGATCCAAATGTCGATCTTCGAATTTACGGCAAATACGTCCGCGATGGTATGTTGAATCTAACGTATTTTCCGCATTTTGCCACAACAGCGAATCGGCGCCGTGCTGGCATGGCCATGGCTTTCAGCAGCGTGGCTGAATCAGAAACGGCACACCGGCCTGCGTAATCGATCGGATTCAGCCTGCGATCGCGTCGTCTTGAGCGTGGGGCAGGGGGGGGGGACTGAGCATCGGCAATTTGAGTGTTTACAACAAGCCACGTCCGCCGGAATGTTTTGGATAACGTTACGCCGGGCAGGACGGTGCGCCGCACTGGTAGTCAAAGAATCGGCGATCCTGAATGACTCGCGCTACGGATTCGGGCAAACCAGTTGTCGCCAGCCACACCATCTGCGCGGCAATTCAATCCTCACCTTCGCAGAACATCACAATCGATATGAATCAGCCATGTCCGCTTGAAGCCGCAATCGAAGCGGTCGCAAACGCAAACCCGAAGCGGCCCGGATGATGAGACCAGCAGTCACGTCGAATTCAGATTCAGCGAGGCCGGTCTTTACCCGATTCAGCCAGATTCAAGCCGCTTACTTTTCCAGAATCGTCAGCAATTCGGCAGGGCTGGAAATCACATGTGTGGGGTTGTGCTGGCTGAGTGCTGTCGCGGAGTTCAGCCCCCACGTGACGGCTGCAACGTCGAGCCCTGCATGGCGAGCGGCTTCGATGTCACGAATTTCGTCGCCGACGTAGATCGCCTCTTGCGGCGGTACATTCAGCGCGCGCAGTGCTTTCGTGATGCGTTTTTCCTTACCGAAGATTCTGGTGATGCCGCTGATGTGGTCGAAATAGCCTTCGACGTGATTCGCAGCGAGGCATTGCCGAATTGTGTCTGTGCTATTGGACGACACCACACCTTGCCGGATGCCGCCAGCAGAAATGTGTTGCAACGCTTGGTCGATGCCGTCATGCAGAGCAATGTCTGCCGCCATCGACCGAAGTTCGGTCAGAAACGTCGAAAATGCGAACGGGATTTTACGCAACGGCACCCGGTGCGATTTCAAAAACTCACGCATCCCCATGTCTCGAACGGCATGCGGATCGTCAATGGGCTTGAAATTCTTTTCAGCCGCCATTCGGTTGTAGATGCCGAGTGCCAGAGTCAGCGTGTCTGCCAAAGTGCCGTCGAAATCCCATAGGACGACTTTGTATTTCATAAACCCGTCCCGCTGACACGAACGCACAATCACCAAACCACAGGACAAAAATCACAGGACAAAAACCAAAGGACAACAGGGGCTGGGAGTCTTTTTCAGCCGTCGCTGTCACAGAATCAGAAATGGTCTCATCCGAAAAAGACTCCCGTCCCTCTGCCAACCATCGCTACGGTGCCAACGGTTGCCCGTAGATTGGTGCTTTCCAACCCTTTGGCAATCGCCCTTGAGGCCGGACTCCATAGGCATCCGCTGCAATGGAAACGTCTTTCGCCGTTTGCAGCGGCAAGTGATCCGGCAGATGCTTGATCTGAAAATCTTTGTACTGAATCTTCATGGCCGGACCCACGTGAACCTGCACCGCCAGCACGCCTTCTAACGCTCGACCTTTTTCGTCGAGGTCAATCAGATCTGCTGTGGGGTGACCATCGATCCAGTGCTGATGATGATTTCCCTGCACCAAGACCCGGTAATCGTGCCATTCGTCGGCGGCGAATTCTTTCACTGGCATGGTGCCCACCACCCACGGTTGGCCCGCTTCGTCGATGATTACTTTTTCGCCGGTGTGTGATAAAATCCGGCGACCTTTTTCTTCGTACAGCATCCCGTTGTAATTGGCATTGTCGGCCACGACATCGCACTGATAGCCGGTGACGATGTCGAGGCCCAGATCTGGTCGAGACTTGCCGCGATACTGCAGACCGCTGTTGCCGCCTTTCGTTACTTTCACTTTGGCTCGCAGATCAAAGTTGCGAACCGTGTGATCCATCCAAGTGATGAACTGATTGGCCTTTAACGTTCCATCTGTCACACCCGTTAAGGCACCATCTTGGACGGACCAATACTTGGAATCGCCAGACCAGCGACGCAGTGTTTTGCCATCGAATACACGGACAAACCCTTCCGCGTCCAGCGACGCACCGACATTTGCAGCAGCCTCAGGATAAGCCACGGTCGACGCCGTAAATTTGCCCTGCAATGGATCCAGCGGCCCGCCATAGGCCTGCACTTGAGCCGTTGTTCGTTGTCGCATGGCGGCCAGTGTTTCCGCATGGGCGGGATCGGCAGCGAGGTTGATCAGTTCGTCGGGATCGGTCTTGAGATCGTGCAGAAATTCGTGGTGACCATGATCGAAGTAGCGCACATATTTGTAATTTGCGTTGCGAAGTCCTTCGAAGGCCGGAATTCGATTTCGGACCGCGAAGTGTTCATGAAACGTTTCCGTTCGCCAGTCCTGCGGCTTGTCGCCAGCGACGATCGGCTGCAAGCTGTGTCCTTGATAGCGTTCTGGAATTTCCGCGCCGGCGAAATCCAAAAACGTGGCTGGCAGGTCAACGTTCAACGCAGCCGCGTCTGACACTTTGCCACGCTGGTCGGCGGGAACTCGAGGATCGTACACGATCAGTGGCACACGCAACGATTCTTCAAAGTGCGACCACTTACCGGCCAGTCCGCGATTTCCCATGTGGTACCCGTTGTCTGCCGAATACACGATGATCGTGTTGTCTGCCAGCCCCGCTTCTTCCAGAGCCTTCAGAAATCGTCCGATGGCACCATCGATACCACTCACCATGCGATAGTAGGCGCGCATGTTTGTCTGATAGCGTTCATCCGTGTTCCAACGCCAAAAATAGCGTTCGCGGTTGATGGTGGTTTGCAAAAAATCGGGGAGTGCTGCAAAGATCGCGGGATCGTTCAGTTTGGGTGGCAGCATATAGACATCATCGTACATGCCATCGACCGCTCGCGGCCAAGGAAACGCGCCGATTCCGGGACGGCGATCGCTGTCTTCTGCGTGGCACGCATTGAACCACATGTTCAGAGCAAACGGTTTGTCCTGCGGTTGACGCTTCACGAAGTCGATGCCACGATCGACGATCACTTCGGTTTCGTGTCGCAAACTTCCGTCTGGCTGATTTTTATAAAACGGGTTGCGACCGATGGCTTCGAATTCATCAAAATGGTCTGACTGCTTGTATCCTTTCGGCATCTTGGCATGCCACTTACCGAAGTAACCGGTGCGGTAACCCGTGTCGCGTAGGATGTCCGAATACAGTTGCTCAACCGCGTCCGGCCGAGCTTGGTCTGGATTGTCTGGTGTCCCGTAACTGCGCCCGACAAGGCCGGATAAAATTGTGGTGCGGCTGACCCAGCAAATCGAATGGCTGACACACGCGTTGTCGAAGCGCGTTCCTCGCGCTGCCAGCGAATCGATGTTGGGCGTTTGAATCAAGTGGTTACCGTAACAGCCAATCGTGCTGGTAGTTTGATCGTCTGTGAAAAAGAAGACGATGTTCGGACGTTCCGCAGCATGTAGCTTTCCAGCCAGTAGCAGCACGGGCAGCAGGAGGAGCATGTTTTTCATGGGACGCTTTGAAGATTGAAGATTGAAATTTTGGTGGATTATCGATATGTGGCTTCGGTTCCGCGGACTGATTCGTCGAAGACTCCATCGTTGTAGACCGTTTTGCCACCGACAATGGTTCTGATCGGCCAGCCTTGCAGTGTGACTCCGTGCCACGGCGACCAGCCTGACTTGGTGACTTGATCCTGATTTCGGATTTCCCGCTGGCGGGTCATGTCGACCAACACGAGATCAGCATCGTAGCCGGTCGCAATCCGCCCTTTGTTGTTGATGCTCCACACTTTGGCCGGAGCTTCGCACATCCACGACACCACCTGCTGCAGCGTACACCGACCTCGATTGACTTCATTCAGCATCAAGGCCATGGAATTTTCCACAGCCGGCAGTCCGGACGGCGAATTCGGGTACTGTTGAGCTTTCTCTTCCAGCGTGTGTGGTGCATGATCTGTGGCGATCACCTGAATGGTGCCGTCCAACAATCCGTCCCACAACGCAGCATTGTCCTCTGGGTTTTTGATCGACGGATTCATCTGAATCAGCGATCCCAGACGATCGTAATCATGCACATTAAAGAACAGGTGATGCGGACAGGCTTCGGCGGTAATCAGATCGCTGCTGGTTCTCAGGAATTCCACTTCTGCCGCTGTCGAAACATGCAACACATGAAAGCGATGGTGATGGCGATCCGCCAGATCCACAGCTCGCTTTGTGGCGATCAACGCCGCATTGTGATCACGAACGAGGCTGTGGTCGGAAAACTTCGAACCGCCTCCGATTCGCTCTGCATTGGCAATCACGGTGGCTTCGTCTTCGCAGTGCGCACAAATCGGAAGATCGGTTTGACCGAAGATTCGCTCCAGCGCGTCCTGTTGATCGACCAGCAGGTTTCCGGTGCTGGAGCCGATAAAGATCTTGATGCCGGGCGTGCGTTGAGCAGACTTCAGCACGTCGACGTTGTCTGGTGTGGCTCCGATATAGAATCCAAAATTCACCATGCACTTTTGAGCGGCGACGGCCAGTTTTTCTTCGAGTGCGTCGAGTGTGATCGTGGCCGGCTTGGTGTTTGGCATTTCCAGGAAGGTCGTGATGCCGCCCTTTGCACAACCGCGACTGCCGGTGTGCAGGTCTTCCTTATGAGTGAGTCCGGGGTCGCGAAAATGCACTTGGTCATCAATGGCACCCGGAATCAAATGCATACCCGCTGCATCAATGACTTCGTCGACCGAAACATCTGCGGCTGCGTCGCAGTCGATGATGGTACCGTCTTCGATCAACACATTGACCGCTGCAACGCGATCCGGAAAAACGACTTCAGCGCCGCGAATGAGAGTCTTCATAGAAACGTCTTCTGTCCTTTGGGAGAATCATCGGGGTGTTTAGCTGTAAGCGGAAAATTTATTCTAGCGAGCCGTTTGCTTGTGTCGGCCTCCGGCCTTTGAACTTCTATTTTGGGTTCCGGTGGCTCACGCCACCGGCACAGGATGTGTCGCCGCTCCGGGCTAAACACAAGACTGGCAGGCCATTCGCAGCAGACGGCGATTACTCGGTCGTCGGTTCTGCCTTGTTCGCGACCTTGTTCTTCGCAATCGTGCCGTACATATGCCCGCCTTTTTTTCCATGCTGCCACGTGCCCGCGTATCGATTGTCGTAAAAGATAACTCGAGCAGAAAATCCTTCGCCCATGCCGGGAATCGAAGCGTTGGTTAAAGACACCATGGGCGTGTCTCCCGCCCAGATCACGGGAACATTGATTGGCAATTTCACATCGACATCGCCGTATTTGACGCGCGTCGTAAAGGTCCAGATGCCACCGCCCAACTTTTTGACGCTTTCGATTTCGTAGCTTTCTGCTTTCGGGGCCGCATCTAACTTGCCGTCGACAGTGAAGACTCCCGTCAAAATCGTGTTCGCCATGGCCTCTTCGAATGTCGCTTCCCGCTGCTGTTGATCAGCGGCAGTGTCTTCGACAGGATTTACGGCACAGGCATTTGCAGCACACAGGGTCGCACACAGCAACACGGCTGAGCGACAAGTCAATTTCGTCATAAGAATCTCTCCAACAGGCGGTCAGACAGTTTGGGTGGGGAAAACCATTTCGTTTTAGAAGCATCAGATGTCTGGCGGCGGCCTGAGAAACGTCAATCTGCCGCACATCGCCAGCACAAGCTGTTATCGTACTAGCCCGCAGCGGTCGGGCAAACCGTCAGAAGTCCGGAATGCCGGATTCACGCCAGACGGCTGACAGCTTACACTCCCCACTGCTCAGGACGGCAGTGTTGCCAATGTGACGAAAAACTCGGCAGAAATCAGGGCGAAATGGAATCGGCAACTAAACACAGGCGATTGGCGCGGCAAACGTTCACTGTTCTGGTGACTCTGTTGATCGCCTGGCAAGCAACTCCCGTGAGTGCTTGGCAGGCAGCGGACGGCGGCAATGTCATCATTAACGAACCCGCCGCCAGTGGACTCAGCCTGCAAGCCATGCTGAAAGCCGGTGGTGCCGTGGGCTATCTGATTGTGCTGATGAGCTTAATCATGGTGGCGTTAATCGCGGACCACGTGATGAACATTCGCCGATCAACGCTGATGCCTCCCGGACTGGCCGAAGAAATTCATCGCTGTCTGGCAGAACGAAATATCGAAGACGGCAAATCGAAATGCGTCGAACACACCAGTTTTCTGGGCAGCGTGCTGCACGCGGGCCTAGAAGAAACGGGCGGCGGCTATCAGGCGGTTGAAAAAGCGATGGAAGATTCGGCCGTCGAGCAGTCGGCGCGGCTGTTTCGGCGGATTGAGTATCTGTCTGTCTTGGGCACGATCGCTCCGATGCTGGGTTTGATGGGAACCGTGTGGGGCATGATTACCGCGTTCATGGAGTTCGAGCAAAAAGCCAACCCGCAGGTTTCCGAATTGGCTCCCGGAATCTACCGAGCCCTCGTCACAACGTTGCTGGGGCTGGGTGTCGCCGTGCCGGCACTGGCGGCGTTTGCGATTTTTCGGAATCGCGTGGATGAACTGGCCGCTGAATCGACGTTGCTTGCAGAACATGTGTTCGCTGATTACCGTCGCGCCATCCAAAATAAACGCCGCACACGAGAACGCCCACCGGCCGAATAACACTTGACTGGAATCTGACCGACGACGATGAAAAAGATCCTGATTCAATTTGATACCGATTCGCATCCCAGCACTTTTGACCGCGTTGTCGCTGTGGATGCTGGTGTTGATGAACTGTTCAGCTACGGCGATGTCAATCCGGGTAACGTCACGGGCCTCGTTCATGGAGCCATGTTTACGCGCGGTCCCGGCAGCTTAAAGAACACCGCCATCTTTGTGGGTGGCAGCAACGTGACCGACGGCGAAGCGTTGACCAAGCAAATCATATCGACGTTTTTCGGGCCGATGCGCGTGTCCGTGATGATGGATGCCAACGGTTGCAACACCACGGCCGCCGCCGCTGTCGTGGCGGCCAAGCAGCACTTAAATCTGGCCGAAATATCGGCTGTTGTGCTAGGCGGAACGGGGCCCGTTGGTCAGCGCGTCGCCGAACTGCTGGCCTTAGAAGGCAGCCAGGTCACACTGGTCTCACGATCGAAAGACCGCGCCGATTCCGCGTGCGAAGCTATTGCGGCTGACATCGCCGACAGAATGCCAGAATGTCGGCTCACAGGTGCCGGGGCAGCGTCGGAACAGCAAACCTTGGCCCTGTGCCAAGGCAAACAATTGGTGATCGCCGCCGGAGCGGCAGGCGTGTGCTTTCTTCCGGAAGGCTCGCTGGCAAAGCTGCCAGACCTCGCCGTCGCCATCGACCTCAACGCGGTTCCGCCCGTGGGCATCGCCGACATCGCAGTGACTGACAAAGGGGCGGAACACAACGGCACCATGGGCTTCGGAGCTCTCGGGGTCGGCGGCACCAAAATGAAGGTTCACAAACAGGCCATCGCCAGCTTGTTTGAATCCAGCGACAAGATTCTGGACACTCAAGAAATCTACGAACTCGCCCTGCAGGTTGCCGGCTTCGAACCGTAGCGACGTTTTCAATCGCCCAACCGTGGCGACTTGTGTCTGGGTGTGACAGAATATCTTGGCGGTCGAATCGACGGGACGCGATTGGGTTGTGTTCTGGCGTGGAGTCAGGAATTCGTCATGGCCAATTGTTTTGCGGTGTTCGTTTTGACGGAACGGTTCCGGCGCAGTGACTGTTCGGGTGCCCGATTTTGCCACAACCCCTCCCGCCGCAGGCAGGCATTGGTATCTACACAAGTCAGAGCGGGATTTTGAACGGCATCGCGGTCTGAGCGATTCTTTGAAGTTGACCGATGTCGATGTCATTCTGAGTGAGCAGATCATGGATGGAAAGCAGAACCATGAAGCCAGCCAGTAGCGC
>JBDNHJ010000311.1:0-17161 GCA_041688835.1 Fuerstiella sp. | reverse complement strand
GAACCGCCGGTTGTCGCCGGTTATCGCGTGGCTCACGAGCTGATTGGGGCGTCGAATGTCGCTGGCGATCTGGTGGACTATGTGACGTTGCCGGATGGTCGAGTCGCGTGTGTGCTGATTGATGTCCCCGGTCGAGGTCTCGAAGCAACTCGCCTGATGGCCCTGTTGTCCCGATTGTTGACGGCCTCCATCCATCAAACGGGAACCGCCGCGGGGGCTCTACAGCAGACATTGACCGAACTGCAGCAGCGGATGGAAAGTGTTCCACCAATGATCTCCATATCGATCGCGATACTGGATCCCGGAAACTCTCGCGTCAAAATTGCTGTGGCCGGACACTGCCCGTGCCTGCTGATTCGCGGCCAAGAAGTTATCGAATACATGGACGAGGCTTTTCATGGAGTGCCGTTAGGCGTCGAAGGTGGGGCATGGCAAGAATCTGAGCTGCCGCTGGACGACAATGACGTGCTGCTGATGTTCACCGACGGCGTTGCAAAGTTAACTTCTGCGGATCAAACAACGCTGTCACGAGCGCAACGATCCGAAATCATTTTCGACGCCGCTCAGGGCGACCGTTCTGTGCTAGAATTTCGCCTGAAAAAACGGCTAACAGACTTTCAGAGCGACGGTTCGCTAACAGACGACTTGGCCTTCACCATGATCCACCGCAGACGTAACGCGGCCTTCATTGATACGGTCGGTACACTGCCAATTGAGTCAGAAACGATGCCCCTATGAGCGACGAGCAGTTTTCTGCGGAACAAATTCTTGGCCAAAACGGAAGCATTGCCCGCAGATTGGATTCCTACGAATCTCGGCCAGAACAACTGGCGCTGGCGGCTTCGGTGGAAGATGCCATTCGCAACAAACATCATCTGGTCGCGGAAGCTGGCACTGGAGTCGGCAAAAGCTTTGCCTATCTGATTCCTGCGATTTTGGCGGCTCGTCAACAGCGTGACAAAGACGACAAGTGCAAACGCATCGTGGTTTCGACGCACACGATCAGTCTGCAGGAACAGCTGATCAACAGCGATATCCCGTTTTTGCAGGCGGTGATGCCCGTCGAATTTTCCGCCGTGTTAGTCAAAGGCCGCAGCAATTACATCAGCCTGCGACGCGCTGGCAAAGCTGTCCAGCGCGCGTCTCAGCAGATGATCTTCGAAATGGATGGGCAGCGACAACTGGCCCAAATCCACGCCTGGTCTCGAAAAACCACAGACGGTAGTCGAGCTGATCTTCCGTTTCGCCCAATGCCTCAGGTGTGGGACGAAGTCGGCAGCGATCACGGTGATTGCATGGGCAAAAAGTGCCCCACACACAACGAGTGCTTTTACTATAAGGCGCGGCGGCGAGTCTGGAATGCCGACCTGCTGGTGGTGAATCATGCCCTGTTCTTTTCCGATCTGGCGTTGCGGCGTGACGGTGCCAGCCTGCTGCCGGATTACGACACCGTCATCTTCGACGAAGCTCATACAGTCGAATCCGTGGCGGCGGATCACATGGGCATTCGCCTGTCCGACGGGCAGATCGACTATCTGATGAACCGGCTGTACAACGACCGCAGCCAAAAGGGCATGCTGATCGCCCATAAGCTCGAAAAATCCCAGCAGCAAGTGCAAGCCATTCGAACATTGGCCCGCGAATTTTTCTTCGCCGTCGACGGATGGCTCAGAAGTTTCGGCAAAAAGAATGGCCGCTTGGACAAGCCGGTCGATGTCGTGAACAACGTGACACCCGCGTTGTACGAACTGGCTTCGCAGATTCAGCGTTACGCTGATGGCCTGAAGTCGGACAGCGACAAGGTCGAACTGAGTTCTGCGGCGACGCGCTGCCAAGTCCTGGCGGACAGTTTGACGTCATGGTGCGAACAGCGCGTCGAAGGCGACGTCTATTGGGTCGAACATACGGGAGCGAAACGCGATCGACTGAGCCTCATGAGTGCGCCGGTTGAAGTTGGCCCGATTCTTCGCGACCAGCTATTCAATAAGATTTCCAGCGTTATTCTGACCAGTGCGACACTGGCGATTGGAACCAAGGATTTTCGGTTCTTTCGCAGTCGTGTCGGCGTGACGGATGGCAAAGACAATCGTCAGGGGAGTCCGTTCGATTATCAAACACAGGCGCGACTGATTTTGTCGTCGAAGATGCCCGATCCGTCTTCGGCGTCGCACGAGTTTCAACAGGAATGCTGTCGCCGGATTAAGACGCATCTGCTGGAAACCAAAGGCCGCGCGTTTGTGTTGTTCACCAGCTACGGCATGATGATGTTCGTGGCAGAACGCCTGATGGGCTGGCTGGCCGAAAATGATTTGACACTGTACTGCCAGGGCAAAGGCATGCCGCGATCTGCGATGTTGGATAAGTTTCGCAAGGATGAGCGGGCGGTGTTGTTTGGCACAGACAGTTTCTGGCAGGGCGTGGACGTCCCTGGCGATGCGCTGCAGAACGTGATCATCACGCGCTTGCCGTTCAGCGTACCCGATCACCCGCTGCTGGAAGCTCGCGTCGATTCGATCAAAGCGCGCGGCGGTAATCCGTTTAACGAATATCAGGTGCCAGAAGCCATCATTAAGCTCAAGCAAGGATTCGGCCGTTTGATCCGCAGCCGCAAAGACACCGGTCGAGTCGTCATTTTAGATCCGCGAGTGCTGACCAAGCAGTACGGCCGACTGTTTCTGGACAGCTTGCCCAATTGCCGAGTCGAAATTGACAACGGCGAAACGATTGAATTCGCTCCGAGATCTTAGACTCAGTACCGGCGGCTAGTGGTCTGCCGCTCACCAAATTGACAGTTTGTCGTTCTTGATTGCTGAGGAGTGATTGATGATGGAAAATTCTGCATGGCAGTCGCCGGAGTGGATTGCACGTACCCAAAACTTGCTGGATTCCTACGCACAGCTGACTGGTCGGGAGTTGATTCCGCGCACGGCCGCAAAAGACGAGGCTCGGGCATTGTTCGCAGCGCCGTTTGTGGTGGTGGCTCACGGAACAGAAGTCGACCCCTTGCTGAATTACGGAAATCTGACGGCTCTGAAACTGTGGCAGATGCCGTTGCAAACGTTTCTGGGAACACCGTCGCGAATGACGGCTGAACCGATGCACCGGGATGAACGATCGGAATTACTGCGTCGAACCACGGCAGACGGCTTCATCGACGACTACTCAGGCATTCGCGTCGCGTCAACCGGTGAACGATTCCGGATTGTCAAAGCCACCGTCTGGAATGTCTCAGACGAAGCCGGGGCACGCATTGGCCAAGCCGCCACGTTTTCCGAATGGATTCCGCTGTAGCGGCCTTCGCTGGATGTTGGCTTCATGCGTTGGCTTCATAAATGGCCGTCGCCTCATTATGGTACCGAAATGTCAGACGCTCTCCATTTTATGATGGGACAGTTCAAAGCTGTCATTCCCACCGACCGCAAGTACAGCGCCCGGCACATGTGGCTGCAGCCGATCGAAGACGGGCTGTACCGAGTCGGCTTTAGCGCCTATTCCGTGCGGCTGTTACAGGATGTGTACTTTTTGGAATGGACGGTCGATGCCAGCACAGACGTTCGTGATCGACAGGAGATCGGCGAAATCGAAAGTTCCAAGGCTGTGTCCAGTATGTTCACCCCCTGCGCGGGCACTGTGGTCGAATTCAATGCCGCCTTGCTGAATGATCCAGCTGGCATCAATGCCGACAACTACGATTCGGGCTGGTTGTACACGTTTCGAACGACTGCAGAACTGCTGACTGCTGAAGCATATATTAAGACCTTGGAAGATGGCTGGGATAACACGCAGCGGACCATCAAAGGCCAGATGAACTAATTCAAACGAAAGTTAACGACCGATGCGAAACACAACTCTGCTGGCGCTGGTAATAATGGTTGCTTGGGCAACGGCGGGCTCTGCTGAAGATCCGGATTTGCAGTTCCGGGATTTGTTCAATGGCAAAGACCTGAGCGGCTGGATCGACGTCAACACTTCGCCGGAAACGTGGTCGGTCAAAGACGGTTTGCTGGTTTGCACGGGCCTGCCCATTGGCGTGATGCGTTCGGATCGGCAGTACGAAAATTTCATTCTGGAAATCGAATGGCGGCACATGGAGCCCGGCGGCAATTCGGGCATCTTTTTGTGGTCCGATGCCACGCCATCCGCGAATCGTCTGCCGATGGGAATGGAGGTGCAGATGTTGGAACTGGACTGGGTGAATCAGAACAAGCTCAAGGACGGCCAGCTGCCACCGATTGCTTATGTTCACGGCGAACTATTCGGGGCGGGCGGGATGACGGCCATCCCAGAAAACCCCCGAGGCACTCGTAGCAAGTCGGTGGAAAATCGCTGCAAGGGGCACGGCGAATGGAATCACTATGTGGTCGTTGCGGTGGATGGAAATGTGAAGCTGTCGGTGAATGGAAAATTCGTTAACGGCATTCGCGATGCTTCGTGCCGCAAGGGGTATTTATGCTTGGAATCGGAAGGGCGAGAAATCCACTTTCGCAAACTTCGAATCATGGAACTGCCGGGCGGGATGGCGAATGAGTCCAATACGGCACCGCTACTGGATTAGGCTGATAATTCAGTGACTCGATGAATATTGTGTTAAGACGTTCACGTTGATCTCGCGTTGATCTAGAGAATGCCTACGATCCTCGACTTACCCGAATTTGCACAGCGAGATCGTTGAATTCATGCCGCAACCTACAATTCTGGTGGTCGAAGATGAAAAGTCGATCGCGGATGTCATCACCTACAATCTTCAGAAAGAAGGCTTTACCGTCCATGTCGAACGCGACGGGCGCGATGGCCTGATGAAGGCTCAGGAACTGCTGCCGGATCTGATCATTCTGGATCTGATGTTGCCGGGAATGGATGGATTGCAGGTCTGTCGTCAATTGCGAAGTGACGCGCGGACGCAGCAGCTGAGAATCATTATGCTCACCGCGCGAGCCGAAGAGACGGACGAAATTGTGGGCTTCAATATGGGAGCTGATGACTACGTGACCAAGCCGTTCAACATGCGGCCGCTGATCCATCGGGTCAAGGCGCTGTTGCGACGAACGGAAGCGACCATCAGCGAAAATGGTCGCGTCGCGCTGCACGGGATTGAGATTGATAAGCTGAATCACACGGCGACTCAGGACGGCGTGGCACTCGACCTGACGCCCACGGAGTTTCGCTTGCTGTGGACGCTGGCCACACACCCTGGCCGTCCGTTTTCTCGCAACGAACTCATGGACACGTCTCGCGGCGAAGACGCAAACGCTTTGGAACGCACCATCGACGTGCATGTTCGGTCACTGCGAAAGAAGCTGGGGCCAGCCGCTGATATTGTGGAAACAGTGCGCGGCGTCGGTTATCGCTGTTCGCGACCGTAAGGTTTGTTGTCTCTGAACCACTGCTTAGCTTTGGCCGGCCGCTAGGTTGTCGATCGCGCGCAGTCGGGGGATGTGTCGGCCGCCTTCGAATTCGGTTGTCAGCCAGATGTCGACCGCTTTCAGGGCCGTTTCTGCCGTCATCATGCGTTGGCCAAACGAAATCATGTTGGCGTCGTTGTGAAGTCGTGACAGGCGGGCTGTTTCTTCGTTCCAGCACAACGCACAGCGGACACGCAGGTGGCGGTTGGCAGTCATGGCTTCGCCGTTGCCTGATCCGCCCAGTACGATTCCTCGCTCACAATCCCCGGCCGAAACAGCGGCGGCGGCGGGGTGAACAAAGTCGGGGTAGTCGCAAGATTCGGTGGAGTGGCAACCGAAATCGACGACTTCGTGGCCCGCGTTTCGCAGATGGTCGGCGATTCGTTGTTTATAGTCGAACCCTGCGTGGTCAGATGCCAGTGCGATTTTCACGTTCGTGCCAATGAAGGGGTCTCAGAATAGTCTGAGCCGCATGTTATCGGGCAAACCCGCCGTTCGCAAAGTTGGCTGCCTATGAACCACCCAACAGCACAAAATTCGTGACATTTCGGTGGCGTTTGGGTTAGGCTTGCACTGGGACAGCAGCGTTTTTGGCTGCGGCGGTCGGGACGGCGTCTGCAGTGTCGGTGCCGACAGTCGATTCCCCATTGCTCAGGCGAGCGGCCATGGTATTAAAGACGCCCGGAAGATCCTGCCACATATCGTGCTTGCGAAACTTCAACGGTTCCACGTCGTTCTCTCCGTCGGCCAGCTTTTGACATAGCGTCTGCAGATTGTGAATCGGTCCTGCAATCCGGTTACTCAACGTCAGCGTGTCACGAATGAAAATCGGCATCAAGCATACTAGCGCCAGCAACATTGGGCCACTTTGGTTCCAGAAACGGCTGAGATGTTCTTTGAAGCCACAGAATGGATCATCCAGCACTTGGTTGATGATTCCGAGCACAGTGCCGGCACAGATGAAAATCGAAAAGTGCAACACGACACGAAATGCCAGCGTCCATTGAACTTTGGCGTCGATCACCGATTTTTGGCGGAGGTTTGATTTCTGACTGGCCATCGCGTCTCTCAACTTCAGTTGTTGTCAGTAGATTGACATCCCATGGAAATCCACGTGATTCCCTGTGGTAGAATTGGTCAGAAATCGTGTCCCTGCGGAGTTGGCATTGGGATTCCGCCCGCTGATTCCGATTCTCGCAACGAATCTGTGGATCGTGCCGGTTGCGCCCCGTTGCACTGTGGGTCACGCTCCCGTGGGACATCGACGATTTGCGTCTGTTCCGAGTTCCGTATGCACGGTCCCTAAGCCGTATTCGCGACCCGTGTTTGGTGCGCAGGAGCGTACCCTACAATTTTTCTCCGGCGAGTTCGGCACAGCTGCGTTCCCAAGTCCATTACTGTAGACTCCGCTTCACAAATGTGGCACGGTGTTCTTCATCGTGATTTCTCGGCGGAGTCCGCCGAGCTACGAAACCGGAACACGGAGGAATCGTCCGGAACATGTATAAGCTCATTCGCGCATCGGCGGGCAGTGGAAAGACCTTCCAGCTGTCCGGTCACTTTCTGCGAGAATTGTTTTTGGGCCACGCGCCAGAAACGATCTTGGCGACTACCTTCACGCGAAAAGCGGCCGGAGAAATTCTGGGACGCGTGTTGCTTCGCATGGCCGCGGCTGCTCAGGACGCCGACGAATGCCAGCGTCTGGCCGATTTTCTAGCGCCCGCCGAAGTGACTCAAGAACGCGCCAAAGAACTGTTGGTCAGCGTTACCAGTCGGCTGCACCGAATGCGCGTTTGCACGCTGGATAGTTTCTTTCAGCAGGTCGCACGCAGTTTAACACTGGAACTCGGCTTGCCGCCGGGCTGGGGCATCGTCGACGATCACGTTGATCGAGAACTACGTCAACAAGCCACAGATGCCGTGTTGGCACGACAGATGCCTCGCGACGCTCAGCGGTTAATGCAGATGCTGGCCAAAGGTCACAGCAAAAGAAGCGTGCGTGATCTGATCGACGATACCGTGCTGAAGTATCATGAGCTATTTTTGCTGACGAAGTCTGAAGCGTGGCACAAGATTCCGCGCATCGATCGACTCAGCCGGCAGCAAATCGAACACGCCATGCGCGAACTGTCGGCAGAAACTCCACTGAACGACACACGTGTCATCAAAGCGGTGCGGCAAGATATCGAACGCTTCCGCGCGGGCCAGTGGGAACAGTTCATCGGCGCGGGATTGTCGAAGAAGGTCTTTGAAGGTGAAACGACCTATTATCGCAAACCGCTCCCAGAAGAATTGATCGCTGGCTACGAACAGCTTCTGGTGCATGCGAAAGCTGAACTGTTGGAAACGATGGCTCAACAAACCAAGGCCACTCACGACCTGATTCAGCGTTTCGATCGCGAATACAGCCGGCTACGATCGGAGCACGGCTGGCTAGGATTTGGCGACGTGACTCGAGTTTTAGCGCAGGCAGACGAAGCGGCCAATGGTTCGCGAGTGAACTTTCGCTTAGACAGTCGACTGAAACATTTGCTGCTGGATGAGTTTCAGGATACATCGCCGGATCAATGGAAAGTGTTGCGGCGATTGGCCTTGAAAATTGCGGCCCAGCCCGACGATTCGAGCTTCTTTTGCGTGGGTGATCCGAAGCAGGCGATCTATGGCTGGCGTGGCGGCGTGGCTGAGATTCTGGATGTTGTGCAGAACACGATGCCGACGATCGAAGCGACTTCGCTGGATCAAAGCCGCCGGTCGTCGAGCCCCGTGATCGAAACTGTGAATCAGGTTTTCCAGCACCTGAACCAGCACAACAATTTGAACGAATTTGCGGCCGCCTGTTTTCGCTGGCAGCAGCAGTTTCCGTCGCATTCCACAGTCCACAACGATCTTCCCGGCTATACGGAATTGCGCGCGTCGCCGCCGCTGCCCGATGGTTCTGCGGCGGAAAGACGCGTTCCGTATTATCACTGGGTGGCGGAACAGATTCGAGATCTGCATCAGCGGTGTCCCGGCGCAGAAATCGGCGTGCTGACTCGCAAAAACGGAACCGTCGCCCGACTGGTTCACGAATTGAATCTGATGGGTGTGCCCGCCAGCGAAGAAGGCGGAACGGCTCCCACCGACAGCCCGGCCGTCCTCGCGATTTTGTCGCTGTTGCATCTGGCCAGTCATCCGGGTTGCCGGATTTCGCGGTTCCATGTTTCGACATCGCCACTGGCCGAACTGGTACAACTAACCACGTGGACAGACGATCTGGCCGCTGCCGAAGCAGCGCAAACGATTCGCACAAAGCTGATGGACGACGGTTATGGCCGCACGCTGCAGTGGTTATCGGAAGGCGTCCGATCGTCGTGCAATCAACGCGACATTTTACGGTTGCAACAAGTGGTCGCTCAAGGGTGGCAGTTCGACCAAGCGCCGTCGCTGAATCCGGCGGACTTTGTGCGGATGCTGGAAAAAAGTCGGCTCAGTCGTTCCGAAACGGCTCAGGTGCGAGTCATGACGATTCATCAGAGCAAAGGGTTGGAGTTTGATATCGTCATTCTGCCGGAACTGGAAAGCCGCCTGTTTTTAACCCCCAGCGCCGCCGCAGGAAGTTCGAGTCCCGGTGAAGCTCCAGACCGCGTTTGTGTGTGGCGTAACAAAGCGGTCCGCAGTCTGTTGCCCGAATCCCTTCAGAACGCGTTTGAACAAACAATGTCTCGCGACGTTTCCGAAGCCTTGTGCCTGCTGTACGTGGCACTCACGCGAGCCGTGCATGCGCTGCACATGTTCATTCCTCCGATGGAATCCGAAAAAGTGCCGGCGTCTTTTGCCGGCGTGCTGTTAGCGTCGTTAACGGACGATCGCTGTGCTCCCGCCGATCACGTTGTCCACCAACGCGGCGATGCTGAGTGGTTTTTGCACCAGCCACATGTGACGCTGCAGCCTCACAGCCAGCCGTCGGATTCGTCCCATGCGGTCCAGCGTGTGTCGTTGGCGAAAATGAAAGAACGCCAACGCGGCTTGCGGCGTGAAGCACCGTCGCGCCATGACGCATTACGCGTGCAAGTTCGAACGCCACGTTCCGGCCAAAGCGCGGCGGCTGATGGGCTTGATCCGCGAGTCAAAGGTACGTTGGTTCATGCGTGGTTTGAATGCGTCGCATGGCTGGACAACGGCCCGCCGGACGAAAGTCAGCTGCGTCAGATCGCGGCGGAACAGTTTATTGATCCGCAGGCGGTGGACTTGCTGATTCCCAACTTTTTCGAAATCCTACAACTCAAAAACACACAACGCGCCATGTCGCAGGCCGGCTTGGCGGACGTGCCCGAACTGCAAGAGTTTGCCGCAGACATCGCATCGGGATCGGCCAAACTGGTTGTGGAGAACGAACGGCCTTATGTGCTGAAGAACGACGGCGCGGTGGTGTTGGGCACCATCGACAGGTTGGTGTTGGTGACAAAGAAAGGCAAGCCGGTGGCTGCGGATATCGTCGACTTCAAAACAGACCGGCTGTCCGGAGACCCCACAGCATGGGTGGATGGAAAAGTGGCGCACTATGGCCCGCAGCTAGCCGAATATCGCGCGGCTGTCAGCCATTGCTTCCGAATTCCGCCCGAACGGATTTCGACACGGCTGCTGCTGTTGGAAGCTGACCGTGTTGTGAGCCCGAGTTAGAGCTAGTCGCCGAAATGTAGCTCGGTGGTCCCCACCGAGAATGTCAACAAATCACGGTGGGGACCACCGTGCTACGATTTTTCTGACAGGCATTGTTGCAGTTGATTTCGAGGTCGGTCTTGTCGCCTGAAGGCTCAGACATTAAACCATACACATGGCACGAGCTGACAGCGTTTGACGCTGAGTTGCGGCCGCGCAGGATAGTTTTCAACGAACGTTTCATCGCTGCCGTTGTTAGTCCTATTCACGATCAAGGGTAAGTTGCTGTAGCAAATGTTTAACGCTTAAGGATGACTGTGATGAGGATTCTTCGAATTTTATTCGTTCCGATGATGTTGCTGTCTGTGTTTGCCGACCCATCCGATGGCGGCGACTGGCCTCAGTTTTTGGGGCCCAATCGCAATGGAGTTTCGGACGAAACACAGCTGACAGACACCTTTCCGGCGGATGGAGCCACCGTCGTCTGGCGTCAACCGCTGGGGCCGGGCATGTCCGGTGTTGCCATTAGCGGCGGGACCGCGTTTACGTTGTACCAAAACGAAACACATCAACTGCTCGTCGCGATGGACGCGCAGACGGGTGAAAAACAGTGGGAAGAAAAACTGGCGCCGGCCTATGAAAACGCGATGGGCAATGGCCCGCGAGCGACTCCGACTGTGCATGATGGCATGGTGTATGCGTACACGGGCGAAGGAATTCTGGTGGCTGCGGATGCCGCGACCGGTCAGCAGATCTGGTCTGCAAATGGCCCGAAAGCGCTGTACGGCAAGATCATGGATTACGGCATGGCGTCTTCTCCGTTAATCGTCGCCGGTAACGTGGTGGTTCAGGTGGGATCTCATCGGGGAGCCGTGGCAGCCTTTGATATTCAGTCCGGAAAACTGGCCTGGAATGCAGCAGCAGGCAACGCCGGCTATTCTTCACCGATCGTCACGACACTGGCTGGCAAACAGCAAGTCGTGGCGTTGATTGGTCAAAAGCTGATTGGGATTGAGCCTGCCGATGGCGAAGTTCTGTGGACTTATGAATATGCTACGGACTACGACTGCAACACGGCCACACCCGTTTCTTTAGGAGATTCGAAGCTACTGATTTCTGCTGGAGAAAATCATGGCGCGACGATTTTGACGATCGCAGAGTCTGATGGAACGTACACGGCAACCGCTGACTGGGAATCGCTGGGCAATGACAGCGTGTTGCGAGCGGAATGGCAAACTCCAGTCATCCATGATGGACATCTGTACGCATTGGACAACAAAGGCAGCGCTGGTCCAATTACGAACATGGTGTGTATCCGAATGTCAGATCATAAGCAGCTGTGGGCTGAGTCTCGATTCGGAAAAGCAAATTTCATCTTGGCGGACGGCAAGCTATTTGTGAGCACGATGCGTGGTGATTTGATGGTTGTGAAAGCCACGCCAGAAAGCTTCCAAGTTGCCGATCGAGCGGTTGTGCTCGGCATGACACGCCAAGCTCCAGCCATCGCCAACGGCCTGCTGTATCTGCGCGACGACAACGAGGTTGTTTGTGTCGATGTCAGGCAAAAGTAGACGCGAAGCGGCATGTAGAACGGGCACTGTTGCCCGTTTTTTTTGCCGCAATTCGACGGGCAGGAGTGCCCGTCGTACAATGGGCGGCAGTCCGGTGAGATAGATTCGAGATTCATCGATCGGTTAAGTCTTCACGACTTCGTCCAGCAGTAGGACCAATTGCTGGTCATCTCAAAACTGTGTTTCGCCGGGATTTTGCGGACAGACGACGAAGAACGGGAACGCTTTTCCGGCAGCGATCAGTTTGGGCAATCCATGTTTCTTAACCTGCTGGATATCGTCACCGCCTTCGCCGCCCCCCGTGAAGAAATCCTCGTGATCCACTGCGGCGGCGAATCGCGCCTTCAGCTGCTAGCGTTTCTGGGTCGCTGGGCGTCGTGGCTTTGGCAGGCAGGCATGGCGCATGAACTGGTTAGTGAGTGATCATTGTGAGCAATCAGCCATCAGTCAGCACTGGCAAACATACGATTTACGAGAAACGGCGACCGAATTCGGTTCGGCACGGCGTGTGCATTAGCTGCGTTTAGACGCACTCGCAAATCGATTGTTCGTTGAAATCTGAAAGCTTATGATTAGAAAAACTGCCCAGTCGCTGATCGGCTGGCGGGAATGGCTGAATCGACCAGTAGCAGGAATTGCAGCGGTTAAAGCCAAAATTGACACCGGTGGGCGGTTGTCGTGCTTGCCTGTGGTGATCGAGCTGAAATGCGGTTCCCGGTTCAGCCGCTGCAGCGGAACACGCGGGAGACTGCCGAGATGCTGGCTGAAGTGAGCGAATTTCGCCGCATTCGTAGCTCCCGCAAAGTCTTGGTACGGCGGAATGCCGAGTCATAGTGTACGTCAGCCAAGTTGATCGACCGATCGCCAAGTCTCCGTAAAACACGCGGCCTTCAACGTCCACAGAATTTCAAATCTGAACTTTCAAATCTGAAATCCGAAATCTGTTCCTTCACCCAACACCAGAAATCGAATTATGAAACTTGCCATTCTGTCACGAAGTCTCCGTTGCTACAGCACGCGTCGCCTTAAAGAAGCCGCCATTCAGCGTGGCCACGATGTGAAGATTCTTAATACGCTAAGATTTTCAATCGACGTCGCTCCGAACCATCCGGACCTGTACTTCCGTGGCAAGCAGCTGTCGTCATACGACGCCGTGTTGCCTCGCATCGGCGCATCGATCACCTACTTCGGGACAGCCGTGGTGCGTCAGTTCGAACAGATGGATGTGTGCTGCGCGAACACTTCCGCCGGAATTTCAAACTCCCGCGACAAGCTTCGAAGTCTGCAGATCCTGAGCCGGCATCAGGTGGGCTTGCCGGAAACCACGTTTGTTCGCGACAGAAAAGACATCCTGCCATCGATTGAACGCATCGGCGGTGCGCCCGTCATTATCAAGCTGCTTGAGGGAACTCAAGGGGTGGGTGTGATTCTGGCGGAATCGGCCAAGGTTGCGGAGGCGATCATCGAGACTCTGCAGAGCACGCAGCAGAACGTACTGGTGCAGAAGTTTGTGGCCGAAAGCAAGGGCCGTGACATTCGAGCTTTCGTGGTGGGTGATCAGGTGGTGGGCGCGATGCGGCGGGTGGCTCAGGGCAACGAATTTCGGAGCAACGTGCATCGCGGCGGAAAGACCGAAGTCGTCGAACTGGATGACGTCTACAAACAAACGGCTGTCCGAGCGGCTCAGATCATGGGGCTGCGTGTGGCGGGAGTCGACATGCTAGAAGGCAATGACGGGCCGCAAATTATGGAAGTCAATTCTTCGCCGGGACTGGAAGGAATTGAGACCTGCACTCAACTTGATATCGCGGGCGCGATCGTCGACTATATCGCGGCTCAAGTGGATTTTCCAGAAATTGATCTACGTCAACGACTGACGGTCAGTCGCGGCTACGGCGTGGCGGAACTGCATGTTCCGGGTGGTTCAGATCACATTGGCAAGATGATTTCTGAAGCCGGTTTCTCAGACAAGGACATCAACGTGTTGACGCTGTATCGAGGGACCGCCGTGATTCCCAACCCCCGGCACTCTCGAACGCTTGAGGCCGGTGATCGATTGCTGTGTTTCGGAAAACTGGACGCGATGAAGGGACTTATCCCAGACAAGGTTGCGAAACGTCGCAAGCCGAAGGTAAAAAAGCTTCCCGACGAACCTCATCCGTAAACACTCGTCCAGAAATAAACGGGCAACATCAATCCAGCCGTTTTGGCGCTAGCCACGGATCATCAAAATCGACTTCTGCAAGTTCCCCCATTTTTCATTGAAGACACCACGTTGGCAACCACAGACGAGCGAAGATCCATCGACAACTGGGACGGTGTCCGCATCCTTCCGGGAGAATCCAAGGACGTGAGTCTGGCTGTCAGCGAAAGCTACAGTGGAATGACGCTCAACATTCCACTGCACGTGCGTCGGGGAGTCGCAGAAGGGCCGGTCGTCTATGTTTCCGCAGCACTGCACGGCGATGAAATTAACGGCACGGGGGCCGTTCGCAGCCTGCTGATGTCGTCTGATTTTGAAGTCTTGCGCGGCAGCGTCATTCTGGTGCCGGTTCTGAACATGCCGGGCTTTGATCGGCATTCACGCTATTTGCCAGACCGTCGAGACTTGAATCGGTGCTTTCCGGGGTCCGCCACCGGAAGTCTGGCGGGCCGCTTGGCCAAGGTGATTTTCGATGAGATCATTTTGCGAAGTGATTACGGGATCGACTTGCATACGGCGGCTGTGCGGCGAACCAATTATCCGAACATTCGAGGTGACATGACGAACCCGGCTGTGCGCGAGATCGCTCAGGCATTCGGTTGCGAATTGATTATGGACGGCAAGGGACCACGCAGCGCGCTGCGTCCGGAAGCCACGCTGGCTGGCTGCCCGACCATCATCATGGAAGGGGGTGAGGTTTGGAAAGTCGAACCCTCGATCGTGGAAGGATCTGTGCGCGGCATTCGTAATGTGCTGCGGCATCTGAAGATGATCGCCGGCGAAATCGAGTCCCCGGACTATCAGGTGGTGATTAAGAAGAGTAGGTGGGTTCGAGCGGAAAAAGGGGGCTTTCTGCAGTTTCACGTGCAGCCCGGAAACGTTGTGGAAGAAGGTCAGCCGCTGGCGACCAACAACGATTTGCTGGGGCATGAATTAGGCGTCATGACGGCTCCCTTCGACGCCGTTGTGGTTGGCATGACCACGCTGCCGGCGGTCAGTCCGGGAGAACCTGTGTGCCACCTCGGGATGCTGCCCAAAGGCGTCAAGCCGGCCAGCCTTCGTCGACAGCGCCATAAGGAAGATGGCCTCGAAACGCAGCTTGTCCACGAACTTGGTTCGAATGTGATGGTTGTTGACCGTGACGAATCGGCCAATTCTTAGTACAAGACCTGTACACGCGGTGATCCACGGCAGCCCCCGAAGACACTCGAATCAGGTCCGTAGCATTGGCTAAGAACGAAAACGTTACCGCTGAGACACTGATTAACGCGACACATGTTGTCGAGTTAAAGGCGCTAACGCGCGAAGAATCGATTCGTGAACTTGTCGAAGCCTATGCGTGGAGTCTCCACGGTGTCTCCGATAAACAATTGATCGCCGCCATCGAAGAACGTGAAGCCGCCGCACAAACAGTTGTTGCAGAAGATCTGGCGATTCCCCACGCCAGCGTGGAATGGGACGGAGACTTCCAAGTGGTGTTGGGCAGAAGCCGGACGGGCGTTCCGTTTGGTGCCAAGGGCGAAACGGTTCGCTTGGTCGTGCTGCTGGTCACCGGAAAGCAACAGGCCGCACGACACCTGCAGGTTCTGGCCGCCTTAGCGGATCTGATCAAGGAACCGGAATTCCGCAACGCTCTGATCTCCGCGCCAACCTCAGCCGCAATTTCGAAACTGCTGACGGCTCGAGCCACCCCGAAACCTGCCACCAAAGTTCGTAAGGCGAAACTTCCAGAACTTAGCGTGAAGTTAACTCATCAAGCCGTGCAGCTTGCCGAAGCCTTGTACGTGCAGGCGATTTTGCTGGCCGTCGATCGTCTCTCAAGCGTGCCGTGGGAAATGTTAGAAACTTGGCCCGGCAAGATTTTGATCGTTTCAACAGCCTCAGATAAGGACGAGCGAACAGACCGCAAGCACTTGCATGTGTTCGCGGTGCCTCACGCAGGCTTGTCGCGAATTGATCGCGCCAACCTAGGCATGCTGCTGGCCGCGTCGAATGGCTTGCTGACCAACGATTCAGATGTCGTGTGTGTCACCGGTCCTCCGGGCGAACGGCTGGACTGCATCGCCGTCATTCGACCAGCCGACAAGTTCCATGCGATTTTCGACGACAATGTCGCCAGCGGGACGGCCAGAATTCCACCCGCCGTAATCCTGCGAGTCATCTCATTGGCGATTGAACTGGCTTCCGAAGGACGCGAAGGCAAGGCCGTGGGTACCATGTTTGTGCTAGGCGACACGCGACAGGTCGAAAAGCGCAGCCGGCAACTGGTGCTGAATCCATTTCACGGATTTTCGCGTCGCATGCGAAACGTGTTGGATCCCGGCTTAGCCGAAACCGTTAAGGAATACGCGTCGCTAGATGGAGCATTCATCATTGCGGCAGATGGCACGATGTTAAGCGCGGGGACATACCTCGTCCCCGAAACCAGTTCCGATCAACTCGCCAGCGGCCTTGGAGCACGCCATCAAGCGGCGGCTTCCATCACAGCACGCACCAAAGCGATGGCCATTGTAATCAGTCAATCGACCGGCAAGGTCACGATCTTCCAAAACGGCGGCAGCGTGCTGGCCCTCGAAAGATCATCGTTTACGCGATGGTAGGACACTGTGCCGCTTTGAATGTCAACGTCTGATTAAACTTTCACTGCATACCAGCCGTTTTGGCGCTAGCCACGGATTGCAGGCGGGAAAACCTAGTCTGCGACTACGGGTGAAACATCAAGAATGTCTCAGCTTGCCCCGCGTGCAGTATAGTTGTTTAACGACGGCTGCGAACGTTGCCGAGATGATGGCAGGCGGGAGCCTGCCCTACATTGACTTTGCTAGCAGGTAGCACGGACTTCAACTGCACGTAGGTTCCGGCGGTACCTCGCGGCCACAGCCGCGACCGCGACGCTTGACCTCGCCATGGCCAAGACGCGCTGACGTTACAGTGCGATCGCCATTCGATGCCGATCCCGCGCCCGCTTCGCCTAACGGCGAAAGTGCCTGCGGGCAGACGGCATCTACTTCAACTTGCCCACATCGTTCCTAAACTACAGTTTGGGAACGCCTATCCCAGAAGCTCCAGCTTCGAGACGTCCCGCTACGCCGCAGCCCAGACAGGTTCCACAAACGCTCACACCACAACCACAACCACAACCAGCGCGTGCAAAGCAGAGCTTTGCAGATAGGCGTTCCCAAGCAGGAGCTTGGGAACAAGGGGCGAAATCATGTCCTACGCCGCCAAATATGCCTCAGCGTTTTATGGACCGTTTCGAGATGCCGTCGGATCAAAGGGCAGTCTTGGCCAAGGCGATAAACGCACGTACCAGATGGACCCAGCGAATACGGACGAAGCGATGCGAG
>JBDNHJ010000310.1:0-13861 GCA_041688835.1 Fuerstiella sp. | reverse complement strand
TGTTGTGATGCTGTGTGTTCTGGTGTTGGTTGTTGTGATGCTGTGTGTTCTGGTGTTGGTTGTTGTGATGCTGTGTGTTCTGGTGTTGGTTGTTGTGATGAACGTTGTGGTGCTGCGTGTTCTGGTGTTGGTTGCTTTTGCCTGAGAACTGTTTCAGATGGCTTCCAAAATTTCCGCCTGATCGTTGTGAGCCGCTGTTGTGGTTGTCGTTTCCGCCACCAGAGTTACCTCCGCGAGACCCACCAGCTTCGGAAACAGAAGCAACAGCGAAGCAAAGTACCAAAGCCATCAGGCTGATGTTGATCGTTTTCATTGTTCCATTTCCTTGTGTTTTGTGTTTGGTGTTTCGTTCGTCTCTACCTTCCTCAGCGTGATCCCCGGAAATTTGTGACACACCCAGTCACAAATTCCGGCAAATTCCTCAAAACCGCCGAAAACGCTGGTATTCTTGCATGATCGGATGCCATCCCGCCCATTTGCCGAAGGACTTCGGGTAACGTGAGTCGTCGGGGATGGTTTCCACTGGAACCGCTCAACGAAAGACGACAATCCTATGTCCAAGAGGTATGGGTGACGACGACAGGTGGCCAACGTCCCCGTAGAAGTGACATGGACAGGCTGAAAGCGTAAACTGAGTGGAGGTTGCTCACTCGTCGAATTGAACCCGATAACTCACCAAACGGCTCACGAAGTGGAAAAGTGCAACACACGACCGATTCGTGGGCATCCCTACCGCCGTGTCGATCGGCAATTCGTTTGCTGATGTAGACTCAGGGGGCCGTCGTTTTTCGCTCACGCGTTCTGGAGACTCAAGGAAATGATTGACGAAGCCCAACTTGAAAACCTGCCCGTCAACGAAAAGCTGCGACTTGTCACAAATTTGTGGGACCAAATCGCTCGCAGCGGACAGCCGATTACGTTGCCTGATGTTGTTTTCGACGACGCGGCTCGTCGAATTGACGAAATGGCAACGAATCCTGAGGCGTGTTTAACCGAGGATGAAATGTGGCGGCAAGCGAATGGCCTTCGATAAACGACTGCATCGACTATTCCCATCGGATCTGTCGGACGCCACCCGTTCCTATGATCGCATCTCAGTTGAGCTCGGAAATCGCTTTCGGGATCGGGTCCGCGAAATGCTTGCTTCAATTTTCGCACAGCCCGAGTCTTTCGCTTTTGCTCAAGAGCCTTTGCGTGCCGCAATGATTAACGGTTTTCCCTATCTGTTATTGTTTCGCATTGTCGGCACCGCTGTTTATGTTGCGGGTCTGTACCATGCGTCTTCCGATCCCAAGCATTGGCTGGACCGTGAATCTGAAACCGGAAAGCACTAGGCTTTGACTTTGGCACGGGGGCCAAGATAGAACGCTTGCGTAGTCCGCACGCGGTGTTGTGGAAACTCATCATCAAAAGATTCGGTTGAGAACTCGTCGCACTTTTCGAATCGCCTTAGCAGCGCCTTAGCAGCGCCATTCGATACTTGGAATTACCGAAAAGCAAACCACGAATCACCGTAGGTAAAACCGACTGATTGCTTTTTAATTTCTACTGCGGCACAACTTTCATCGAATAGTGTGCGGCGGCGGGCCAGAACGCTGCGGCTTCGGCTAGCTGGCCATCGATGGCCACGTCGTAGACATGACCGGCCTTCAATCCGTTCACGAAAATTCGCACGCGTTGGCCGTTGTTGACGACCTCGATTTTTTCTGGCGTTAGGCTGTCGCGACCAGAATCTGGAGTCGCATAGCCGCCGCCCCACTTGCGTGTGTACGCCTGCAGTGCCCAGCTGTCGAACTGGCTGGCAGCGGCGGCGTCGATGGGTTCGAAGAACTCGACTTCGAAACCGAACGGTGTGGCCGTGAGTTCTCGAATGCCGTTGGGCAGGCCGCTGGCTGCTGGTACCAAACGTGTGATGCCACCCGTGTTCTGACCACCCTGCCAACCACTGTCCCAAATGCTGCCGATCACAATCGCACCATCCGGAGCAATCGCCGAACAGATCGGGCCGATGAAGTTACTGCCGCCAGCTTCCTGATTTGGACGACTAAAATAGTAGCTGGCACCCTGCAGAGTTCCGCCGACATCCTGCACTGTGAATCGCATCAGAAACCGCGAATCGTATTCGCAGCCAATCCCGTGACCTCGCAAACCGACCACGGGAAAATCATCGGGCAGAAACAGAATACTGTTCATGCTGCGCGTCCATGGATGAGGCACCGCGAAGGCCGGGCCTTCGGACTTCAGATTCTCTGTCGTTTGATGTCGTGAAGGTACACCATAGTGAGCTCCCGGCAGAATATGATTGATCTCGTTAAACGTGTTTTGCACGCCCTGATTATCCGTGGCGAACAAATGGCCGTGGCCATCGAACGCCAGCGACATCGGATATCTCATCGACATTCCCAGCGGTGTGACGATTCCTGATGGATCGATCTTAATCACACCACCGCGCCACCGATCCGTACTTGCCGACCGTTCTTTTTGCGAATAGTCGCTGCCAAGACCGACGTACATGTTGCCTTCCGGATCGCGAACCAGCCCGGACGCCCAGTCGTGATAATTGTCGCTGTATCCCCAGCCACTGCCGACCACTTCGCGTTCGTCCGCACGCCCATCACCATCGGTGTCTTTCAGCCGCAAAATTTCTGGTTTATGCGCCACAACGATCGCGTTGTCTTCCGCCAGAATCCCGAATGGTGCCGCCAGACCTTCTTCGAACAGTGTGGTTTTGTCTGGCAAATCATCGCGATCGGTGTCTTCCGCAATCCACACATGGCCCTTCAACGATGTGAATGCCATGCGGCCGTCTTTCAGCCAAGTCATCGATGTGGGCATGATCGACGTGTCGATCGGCAACCGCGTGCCGTCGAAGCCGGGCGTGGTTGTGACCTTGTCTGCGTTGGCCACAATGAGCTTCGGCGGTGCGACCGCTTGAGCACTCGGAGTCTTCAGCGTGGCCACGTACTTTCGTGTCCACTGCTGTTCACAATCTTGGCCTTCGATCTGCGGGCCGATGCCGTGGGAACTGTATTCGACTTCTGGCGGGCGATTCAATAACAGGTCAGGCACCGGAGAAGCGATGTGCCAGTCGTCTGGTGTCTCAACCACTTTCAGACGATGTGTCCAACCATGCTGCGGTCGCTGTTCACTGCCCGCAGCATCCGCCATTTCGAACGAATGCTTCAACACAACCGGGACAAGGTGATCAACACGTCGCTGCCATTCGGTTTCGACAAAGTGCGGCTCTGCAGAATCCTGCTCGGCCGCAGTTGTGCCTGTTGGATCGAACCAACTTCTGCAGATCACTTCCACGCCCTGATCATAAACGCGGTAGGAAAGCACTTCTGAAGAACGGCCTTCATCGATGACTGGATGAGCGTTCTCGCGGACTCCGTTGCGATAGAAGTGGTGCGGCCCGTCGTTTTGTTTCGGCTTCCACAGCTGCATCCCGGGCATATCCCAGTACCAACTTTTGCCTTCTGTGCGTTGCCGAGCAAACTCGCCGATCGTCCACAACCGAACCTGCATGGTATCCAGATCGATCAGAATGTTGTGCCCATTGCCGAAGCCGATCGCCATCGCTCTGGCAATCGCCTCACGATCTTTATCAATGCCGATCGTAAACACATCACGGACCACTCGCGGGCGACCACCGGGTTCAACATTCACCACCTGTTCGAAGCGACTGGTCACTGTCGGTGGAGTAAACCGTTGATCGCTCAGAGCATTCCAGATCGCGTTCATCTGCTGGGGTAGCGAACCATCCAGAAGATCGGGCATCGCTTTTTTGATGGCTGGCATTTCGATTCCGGAAACCACGCGAATCGGATTCTTCATCCACCGCAAAAAGTGTCGCTGACGCAGCCGACTGCCCATCGTCATAATGTCCGAACCGCGCGTGCCGAGTGCGACATTCCGGGGTTCGAATGGTCCAGCGGTATGACACGCCACGCAGTTGAATCCGCCGGCTCCTGTTAGATGATTCCCCAGCACAAGGTCTTCGGTCTTCACCGGCTTGGGGTTGCGGAGCCGCATAGAGTCCAGAATATCCGTCCGTGCTTTGTCGGCTTCGTCGGGAATACGATCGGTTGTGATGAGGTGCTGCACAATGGCCGCTCGTTCCGCATCTGTGTGTTGAAACTTCGGCATGCGCACCAACAGCCACGGCAGTCGACGTTCAGTTTGTTCTCCAGCCACGGCCTTGGCCAGATACTCGTCTTGCAGCTTATCACCGACAGCAGTCAGCGGCGGCGGCACCAAGCTTTGACTCTGTCGTCGCAAATCTGGGTGCGAATTTTCAAGCTTCCCGGCGATGGTCGACAAGCCGCGACTCAGATTTCGATCGTGACACGCAATGCACCCGTTGCGGTGCAGCAGCAGTTCTCCGCTAGCCGACAAGTCCAGCGAACTGTGATATTCGACGGTCGAAAACCAATCCGCGATTGTGTCTGAGCGACCGTCCGCCATGGAAAAGAAGGGCACACGTTGGCCCGCACGTTCGGGGGGCTGATCACCATCGTGCGGACGCAAGCAATGGCTGCTGTTGTCTTCGAAACTGTCTTTCGTCAGCGCCGGCAAAGCGGTTGCTTTCACGCCGGGAATCGCATGACAAGCGGCGCAGTTGGCGGACGTCACTAAAGCTTTCCCGGCCGCACTCTGTTCGGCAGCGGCATTCGATGCGGCGTTCGATGCGGCGATTGCTGCTGCCGGTGATTCATGCCCATCGATGAGCGCGGCCACCAACTGGTGACGTTCGTCCTTGCTGAGTGTGAACTCGGGCATGCGGTGATCGGCATTCAGCGACTTTGGATCGCGCAACCAACGTTCCAGCCAAGCCGCAGAACGACGCTGGCCGACATTCACCAGCTCCGGTCCGTCGTACGGAGCGGCCAGCGGCAACTGATCGGCCGGCATGCCGGGCACCTGATGACAGGCCACGCAGCCCACAGAATTCAGCAGCTTTTTACCCGTAGCGGCGTCATCAGCTTTGATCTTCACTTCGCTTTGCTTCTGAGCATCCTTCGAAACGCTTGCCAGAAAAGCGGCGACGCTCTGTGCTTCAGTTTGACTCAACCCATAATTTGGCATGTGACTGTTGGCGACGATCGACTGCGGGTCCATGAGCCGCTTGAGCAGAGTTTCATCAGACTGGCTGCCACGAATTCGGTCCAGCGCTGGAGCCTTTATGGTCGACATGTCGGTATCCGTTTGGTGACAGGCCGCACAGCGATTGGCATCGGCCAACTGGCGACCGTAGTCACCAATGGGCACGGCCGCTTCCTCATCCTGAAACAGGGCGTCTGCCGGAAGGGGTTCCAGAGTGAACGCATCCGACGACCAGAACAGTGACAGCTTCACGTGCGGCTTGCCCGATGCCTTGGGCGTCGAATATGTCACTCGAATCTTGTGGTCCCCGGGCGACAAGTGTACTTCATCACCCACAACGAATGACCGTGATCCCTTCAGTACAGGCTGATCATCAATGGCCACGGTCACATCACCGGCCACAAAGGCCTGAAACCGATGCTTGCCCGGCACTCGCACTAGCAGGTTGCCCGTCCATTCAGCCGAAAATCCGCCCGTCGGCAAACGCTGATCGGGGGCATCACCGCCCCAGTCAAAGCTCAACACCTGATCAATGCGTTCAACGGATTGTTCGCCGACAGAATACTTCGCCAACAGACCCGACCGATAGTCTTCGTCGTCATCCTGACTGATGGCCGCCGCTGGCAATCCGATAAGCCCAATCACGGTCCACAGGAAGATCGATCTTTTCGCAGAACTTTTAGGCATCGATCGCTTTCACAAACTAAGTCATTCAAGGGGTGTCGAACTTGTATTGAAGCACTGCAGTGCCTGCAATTCAAACGGTCGTTGGAGCAGGGTGGTCGGTCATCGCTAACAGCACGGCCGCTGTCAACAACAGAGCGCCCATCAAGCGGCGAATCATGACAGGCCGGCCGACAGAAGCTTCGCTGGTTCCCAGACGCTTGGCCAACAGCCATGCGAGGATCACTCCCCACAATCCTCGCAGCGCGTACACGATGTTAATCCGGGGAGCGTCGCCGAATTCGGCCAGCGAAAAGCACATGCTTGTTGCCTGTGTGGCCATCAGAAACGTGCCCGCCAGCATCCACCACGTGGACTTGGTTTGTCGCAGACGCTGCAAGGAATCGACCTTGGGCAAAAACCCCAGCGACGCAATTCCCGCCGTCCCAAACATCACGGGCAGAAATGCGTAACTGTTCCATTGCTTAGCCCATTTTTGCAAACCAACATCAAACAGCGACAACGAGAACGCCGCGGTTAACGCCAGCAGAATGGTGATGATCTGCCGACGACGTTCCGCCGTTGAGCTGCCTGGTGACCATTGAATTAAAATCACACCTGCAGTGGCCATCGCACCCGCCAGCCAGATCATGTTTGATACTGGAGTGCTCGCCAACGTGGCCGTCAACGCCGCCACCATCAACACTTTGACACCAAACACGGGCGTCGCGACCGATACATCGCCAAACTGAAAGGCCAGATAGGTAAACAACTGCCCCAGCACAAACAGCAATCCCACAATTGCAGCGTGCCACCAAGCTTCCGGAGGAACCACTTCGCCCCGCACAACGGCGACAGCGGCCCACGCCAACGCCAACCACAGATTGCCGTAAAAAGTACCCGTCCACGGGCTGGCTCCGCGGACAATCGCTTGCTTGGCCAGCATCATTCCCAGAACGAACAAAATGCTGGAACACAGCGGAAACAGAAGGTGAAACGGCACCAGAACAGGCTTTCGTCGCGGTAATTTCGATCAATGATCCGCGATTTTAACGTCCGCCGAGGAAACGGGAACCTTGGGGATTGCCGATTTGAGATTTGGGATTTGGGATTTGGGATTTGGGATTGGTTCGCGTGTTTGACGCGACTGGGCTACGATAAACGAATGACAGCTCAATCTTTCCAACTTGCGTCCTTACTGTTGATTCTGTTGAGTTGCCTTTCCAGTTACGGCGAAGACATTTCACAGGTTGCGGTCGTGGATGATGAACGCATCAATGAAGCTAGCGGACTGGCGGCCAGCTATCTTTATCCTGGCTGCGCCTGGGTCCACAACGATTCCGGCGACAAGCCGCGATTGTTTCTGATCGACGCTGACGGAAAGACGAAAGCGGTCGTCAAAGTCGATGATGCTGACAACGTGGACTGGGAAGATATGTGTTCGTTCAAGACCGGCGACCAGTCTTGGCTGCTAATCGGTGACATCGGCGACAACGGGCGCAAACGAGGCGATCGGGGTGGCAAAAATCCCCAGTGCCGACTGTATCTGTTGCACGAACCTGTCATTCCCGACACCAAAAAGACGCCGTCGATCGAAGCGAAACAGACGATCCGCATTACGTTCGAATACGATGACGGCCCGGCAGACTGCGAAGGGATCGCGGTTGATACAGAGCGACAGGAAATCCTGCTGCTGACGAAAAGCCTGCCGCAAAAGTGTGGTCTGTACAGCATGCCGCTCGACCTTGAAGACTCCAAACAGAAGCGAACGGCCAGCAGAATCGCTCGGCCATTCATCCCCTTCGCCACAGCACTCGACATTTCTCCCGATGGGCGGACAATGGCCATCGGTTCGATGCTGAACGGGATGCTGGTGCGACGCCAGCCCGACGAATCTTGGTCTCAGGCATTCAACCATGTTGGCACGGCCGTTCACTTGCCACCACGCAAACAGGGCGAAACAATCTGCTTTGACGTCACAGGTCAGTCGTTGTTTCTAAACAGTGAAGGTAAACGCCAGCCGCTGTGGCGTGTTGAAATCCCCACCCCATAACTCTTTCCTCGCCTTTTTCAGATGGAGTCTTTCCATGACAACTTCCAAATCCAACCGCCGCCAGTTTCTGAAAACGTCGACCACCATCGGCGGTAGTCTTGCATTCGCACCGCGCTTGTTCGCTGACGAAAAACCGCAGCCAGAAGTTCCCGACGCCGACAAGCTACGGATTGCTGTGATCGGCTGCGGAGGTCGTGGGGGTTCCAATCTGAAAAGTGTTTCGTCTGAGAACATTGTGGCCTTATGCGATGTGAACCAGCAAAACCTAAAGCGAGCCGCCGAACAGTTTCCGAAAGCCCGCACGGCAACGGATTTTCGCCAGCTGTATGACCACGCCGATGAATTCGATGCCGTTGTGGTCAGCACGTGCGAACACACTCACGCCTTCGCCACACGACCGGCCCTAAAACTTGGCAAGCATGTGTATTGCGAAAAACCGCTAACACACAACGTGTACGAAGCGCGCATCATTCGCGAAGCAGCCATGGCCGCTGGCGTGGCCACTCAGATGGGCACGCAAATCCACGCTGGCAACAACTATCGTCGCGTTGTGGAACTCGTGCAGTCGGGAGCGATCGGTCCTGTGCGAGAATGCCATGTGTGGGTTGGCCGCGCTTGGGGACGTCAGTCGGAAGCCGATGCCATCAAGCACAAAGATATCGAGTTTGTGCAGGAACGACCAACAGCAGAAGACCCGATTCCAGAACACCTGAACTGGGACCTATGGCTCGGACCAGCGCCTTACCGACCCTACAGCAATGTGTATTTCCCCGGACCAAAATGGTATCGCTGGTGGGACTTCGGCAATGGAACGATGTCGGACCTCGGCAGCCATTGGATCGATCTGCCATTCTGGGCATTGAAGCTGCAGTCGCCACTAACAATCGAAGCTTCCGGACCAGAACCGCATGCGGAAATCGCGCCCGCTTCGATGGAAGCGCGCTACGAATACGGCCCACGCGGCGACATGCCAGCCGTCAAAGTCAACTGGTATCAGGGCGACAACAAGCCAGCAATCTGGACCGAAGGCGGCATTCCCCAGTGGGGCAGTGGCGTCCTGTTTATCGGCGACGATGGCATGCTGCTGTCGGACTACGGCAAGCATATACTGCTGCCGGAAGACAAGTTCCAAGACTTCCAACCGCCCGAACAATCAATCCCGCCATCTTTAGGACACCACGCCGAATGGATTCACGCCGCGAAAACAGGTGCCCCGACAACGTGCAATTTTGAATATGCGGGTTGGCTGACGGAAGCGAACCATTTGGGCAACGTTGCGTTCCGCGCCGGCAAAAAACTGGAATGGGATGCCGAGAATATGAAAGCCACCAACGCTCCGGAAGCCGATCAATTCATTCGCCGCGAGTACCGCGACGGATGGAAACTTGAGTAATCCGGCTGAAAAGTCGCCCGCTCGCCCCTAAACCCTGAACCCGCCCACGAAAAGAGCCTCGCACGATTTGTGCGAGGCTCTCAGTTTTTTCACTTTCAAAGTCAGCAGACAGACAAGCTGCCAAGCTGACGACGAACCACCTATCTGTAACCGCACGAACTTCGACCATGTCCGTAGCCACCGCCATAGCCGCGACCATATCCACCACCGAAACCTGCATTACGATATCCAAAATTTGATGGTGCGTGACCTCGGAAGGACGGAACCTGTTGATAGCCAAAGTTGCCGTGACCCCGCGGGGCGAAGCCGTGGCCGCGGTACGCTGTCGAATAGCCACGGTTGAATCCGCCGTATCCGTTGCCCACGTTCAGTGAAATCCCAAAACCGCTGCCGCCATAGCCGTGACCAGCACTGGCCGTTCCTGCCACAGCGAACATCATGGCACCCGCCGCAACCATCATCATGAGTGATCGTTTCATCTTGTTAATTCCTGTTTTGATTGAGTTGTGTTGAACATGACTGAAAGCTGTCTGCCCCGCGACGCAAGCAGAACACTTCGTCGGGAAATACAGATTCAAGCCATTTGCTCCGTGGTGAATCCATCTGCATCCGTCCCGGGACAGACAGCTTTCGGTCGACCCTTTTTCTGGTGCCGGAATGTGTCCGGCTTATGTAGTCTCAGTTCCGTCTGAGTGAACTTGTCGAGAGATCGTAAAAGCGAACGGCATGCCATAGAATTTCTGACGGCAATAATGTGCCATAACCTGCATCGCAGTTGCGACTTAGAACAAACTTCGCATTCCAGCGAAGAAAGCCTCAAGTTTTGCAACCGTAATCAGATTGAAGACGACTGTCGTACAACGGACAACACCAACGCCGCAAAGCGATCACCAAGTTCGTAATCCGGCTTACACAAAACACACACAGCAACATGGAAAACGCGGAATGACAACTGATGAAGGCACGGCTCATGGCCCGTGGAGAATTTTGCAAACCACAAACGTGTACTCAGACCCTTGGCTGCAGGTCAAACAAGACGACGTCATTCGGCCAGATGGCGATCCCGGCACACACAGCGTCGTCACGATCAAACCCGGTGTTTGCGTGGTCCCGTTTCAAAACGACAAACTTTTCCTGACGCAAGAGTTTCATTACGCCGTGGGCCGCGTCACCATCGAAGCCGTCAGCGGTGGCATCGACGGTGACGAGCCCGCCATCGATTGTGCGAAACGAGAACTCGCGGAAGAACTGGGCATCGTGGCGCAGACATGGACGGAACTCAGCACCGTCGACCCGTTCACCGCCAGCGTTGTTTCTCCGACAGCGCTGTTCTTGGCAACGGACCTGTCGTTTCAGGAAGCCAATCCAGAAGGCACAGAACAAATCCGTTGCGTCGAAATGTCGTCACAGCAAGCCTACGAAGCCGTGTGCAACGGCACCATCAGCCATGCCCCCAGCTGCGTCGCCATCCTGCGCCACTGGATTGCGAAGCAAGCGACCTAGCAAATGAAAGATGACAAATAACTAATGACAAATCTGTCGCTTCGCAATATCTGCCGCTTCCAATCCGGACAGACTCCAACTTCCATTTAATTGGACAGCGCCAGTTTTGGGTGTCTGCGAAGGAAAACGCTGGCTAAATCAGAATGAAACATCGAGCTATCTTCTCCCCCGTGGGGGAGAAGATGGCCGAAGGTCAAATGAGGGGGCCTTGGTGGATTGACGGTCCCGAAGAGCAATGGAAAGCCCAACGAAAAAACCTCACCCTAACCCTTTCACCTAAAAAGAGGAGAGGGGACAATCGCAGCAAATGCTCGTTCTGCGGGCAAAAGTGGCGCTGTCCAATTGAGGTCCGTGGCTAGCGCCAAAACGGCTGGGTTCTTTATGTCATCCATCAATCGAGATAACCAATGCCTCTCACCACACAAACTGCCGCCTTCGCGATCGTCGCAATCTGCGCCGCCGCGCTCTGCGACGCCGCGCTCTGCGACGAAACGCACCCGCCAACCCAACCGCACCCAGACGCCATCCCGAACACTCACGCACCTGAAGAAGTCGACAAACCAGAACTGGTGCCGTTCATCGTGCGCGACATCAAAAATCTACGGGGCATTGTGCTGGATGAAACCGATGCCGTGCTCGTCGGAAAATGGCAGTACTCCACTCACACGCCACCCTACGTCGGCATCGGCTATCTGCACGACCAAAAATCTGACAAAGGCGAAAGTTCGGTGACTTACAAACCGAACTTGCCAGCGGCCGGAATGTACGAAATCCGCATGTCACACTGCTACAACATTCGTCGATCGACAAACACGCCTGTCGTCATCCAGCACGCCGATGGCGAAACAACGATTCGCATCAACCAGCAAGATGTTCCCAAACACAATCGACTGTTCCGTACACTCGGGACATTTCGATTTACCGCAGGTCAACACGGATTCGTGCGTATCGAAACCACAGGCACGGACGGCAAATATGTGATCGCTGATGCCGTACAGTTTTTGCCGATCACGAAATCAGCGGTCGACTGAAACCGCTTCGGCGTAAGCGAGTTCCCCGGTGCGGCCATCATAATACTGAAAGATGATTTGCGGGTGAGGATACGCAACCCACCGTGTCCCACCCAGTTTCTGCGGCATATTGAACACGTTGTTCACCTGCACGACGCAGTAGTACGGATACAGTCGCTCCAGCCGAGGCAGATCGGGCAGCACATAACTGCTCCAACGGATATCGCATTCTCGCGGACCGAATTGAAACTTCCCCGTCGCCGGACGATCGCTTTCGTCCAGCTTTGGCACATGATTCACACTGTTGTGCGGACCACAGCAAAACTCCCACACATTGTCGGTGACCTTGATGGCGAAGCTGTTGTGTAAATCGCCCGTCATGACGAAGACTTTCTTGCCCAGCTGATCCCATTCTTTGATCAACATTTCGCGTTCGTCGAAGAAACCCGTCCACGCTTCTTCTTTGTTGGCAGCGTCGACTTCGAATCCGCCCGCTCCACTATGAGGAATCATAAACGGCACTGTGGAAACCACAAAGAAGAAGTCCGCATCACTTTCTTTCATCGACTTCAGCAACCATTCTCGCTGCGGCTTGCCGAGCATCGACACGCCCGGCTTGTCGCGTTCACTCACATCGTGCATGTCGCGATCGCCCCGAGTATCCAGCAGATAGAACTCGCAATTAGACGAACGAAATTTCCCATAGCTGCGACGTCCAATGGAATAGCTCAGATCCATGTCGTCAGCCTTGGCCGGCATGTGAACCCGCAGAGTGTGTTCGTCGACGACTTCCTGAATGTCGTACACGTACGAGTTCTTATTGCCGTCGTCGTTGTCGTAACGAATGTCGTTGACGCCGGCTTGAGCTGTGCCCCAATGCACGTGCAAGTTCAGCATTTCCTTCAGAGGAAGTTTTGAGAAATCAGAGTTGGGATCGACCAGAAAATCGCTGCCAGCTTTCATCGTGGCCTTGCCGAAGTGAATCGGATGCTTGTGTTCCATCGGATTCGCCCAGCCCAAATAGTCGTGCCACGCGTAAGTACCGATGTCGCGAAAGACAGTTCGACGATGACGCTTGCCGGCTTCCGCCGAGCCCCAGATGTCGTTGACCAGTTCATGATCGTCGAACGTAAAGTAGCTTGGCACATGGCGATGCCACTTCGCCAGCTCAACACCACGGCTCAAATACAGCTTGTAATTTTCCCACACGCCTACAACCGTGGGCATCACAGCAACCGACAGTGGATAACGTTGCACTCCCTGAGTCAATCGCCAAGCTTCCGGCGGATACTCGCGCAATTCTTCGTACAGCCAGTCTCCATTCATGATGTGAAAATTAACTTTCTCCGCCCAGTCTTGATTCAGATGTTCATAGGTGGTGGCTCGATGACCGCCGCCGTGGATCGGATTCTGATTGGCACACGACCCCACCTGAAAACGAAAATTGTACAACCCCTTCGGATTGTATTCTGCGTTCTGAGTGTCCTTCGCATCTGGCAGCGTCCGAAAACTGCCCGGCAAACCGTGCGGTCGAGCGTTAATGTAAATCTGGTAGAAGTATTTCGTATCGGACTTCAGATCGACCAGTTGTGCCACGCCCGTATTGTCATGGTCGATCGTGGTCGTGGCCGGCGCGCTGACGGAGCTCAAGGCATCGGCACTGGTTCCGTAATGCACCACGAATTTGTCTGCGTCCGACGTTCGTCCCCAGATTCGCACGGAACGGGATGTCACGTGGCCCAGCATGGGACCATGAGTCAGCCGCACGGGATCTCGTTCAGCCTGAACGGACGGCAGAAACGTACCGCACAACAACATCACAACACTAACGGTTGTGATGCAGCGCAGAGCCACAGTGCGAAGATCGAGCATAGCATCGTTTTCTTGCTGGTTGAACAAAATCGAAGGTCAGCCTGCTGCAGGCCAACGATGTTTACCAGAAGACAGCTCGAATCTCAAAGAAAAAAATACCACGACGCAAACAAAGCGCTGTACACGGTCAGCAATGTCGTGGAGGCGACCGTCGTCGTCAACCACGCGGCCTGCGGCATTCGTGATAGCCACTGAGCGACCACAATATAAACGGGAAGCGCCGGCGCGGCGTAGCGCGCCTGAGCTCCCATACAGAATTCT
>JBDNHJ010000309.1:0-3004 GCA_041688835.1 Fuerstiella sp. | reverse complement strand
GAAAAACATCATTGCGACCGTTACCGCGATTAAGAACGTGGTAAACAAAACCGCCTTGCGATGCTCGGGCTGTGCGTGGCATTCCATCACGATAACAAGGCTCGCAACACAGTTAAAGTACAATGTCCCCTTTTTGCGTTCACGTTCGTGCTCGAATGAGACAGGCCGAAGCCGGGTCACTGGTGTGATTCGTGAGATTGCTAGGCATAGAAGAGATCTTTCCATAAGGGGCGTGTGGTATCACACGCCGTCAATCTGATTGTGTCAACCGTTCGGAGGGAAACGCTTTGTCTCGGTGGAAAGATTTGTCTTTCGGCCACTTTCGTCGCCGAACGGACTGGTTCGCCAGCTGCCATCGTTCTCTCCACCGTGTGAATTTTTGCGACGCATCCGTAACCATCTCTCAAACTCGGCAGTGATGCCGTCTCAAATGGGCTGACACGATCAGCCTCGACACACTCATCGCCGACGCCGCCCGTCTGGCTCCTTCTGGCGTTTGTGTGAAAGCCTGCCCTCATTGGGAGCAGGCAGTGTTTGAGACACACTTTCCTTCTAATTCGACGCCGACCGGGCGCAGCGATCGTTCGGCCGATCAATCGGCATCCAGTTTCTTTTCAGCGGCGGAATTCTGGTCACGCTGGCCGGGCCGTTCCTCGCAGAGTCGGCTTGGTGACTGACGATCAGCGCATGAAAAAACGCCGCTTGCAATCCTTGCTGGCGGCGTTTTTATTTGCAGCAGCAGCAGCTGCTGCTGCTGCACATTGCATTAACCGAGCCGGAACATAACATGCAAATATGGCAAAAATAATCGAACGGCACCATTACGACAACGCTGACGACTTCTTGACCGCAATCCGTCCGGACAGTGCATGGTGGTGGGAACACTCTAAGTCTCGGCACGTATGCCCGTGGATCTTTCGCGGCCAGTTCAACGCAGATTGGCCACTCCTTCCAACAGCTTGGCGGCAGGACTCGCCATTGATGAAGCTCGCTCAGCAAAAGGTATTGGAATCCGAGAAGACTGGGGGGAACAAAAAAACTCTCAGGCGGGCTATTGCTGATGCGGAGTGGGAATGCCTGGGGCAGTTCGCGAAGATCGCCAACAGGATGGGTTTTGCCATGCCGCAACTGCTTTCTTCTGGAAACCTGAAATGGCTACTTGAGGGAGTCGCACCGGTTGCGCAGCATCACGGCGTTCCAACACGGCTTCTGGACTGGAGTGAATGTCCCATGTCGGCCGCTTACTTTGCAACAGCCGCAGATTGGCGGCCGAATCCGCAGCTGAATCAGCGGTTAGCGGTGTTCGCGATTAGACGGCCAAACGCCAAGAAATTTGGCTTCGAGATTCCTTGGGAAGATGGAAAAACCAGAAAATACAAGATTTTCAAACGCACCCCTTCACAGGTTTTCACGCCATATCTCATCCCACAGCGATCCTTGTTCACTTGTTGTCTCCCTGGCTACCAAGACAGGGAGGCCCAATACCAAGACACGCCGGCCGAAGAAAAAGGGCTCGATGAACTCTTAGAGATCGCCACGTCACCAAACGAAACGCCGATGTTACGAGTGCTCACGGTGTCGACAGAACATGCTGACGAGATCGAACTTCGATTGAACCGATGTGGCATCAGCAGACTTTCACTGATGCCGTCACACGACAACCTAGGAAAGGAAACACTCCTACGATTGTACGACGGCAACTAAGGAACGGTCCTGAATCATGATCCTGATATGGTAGCATTTTCTCCCAGCGGCAGCGGCAGAGGCAGAGGCGGATGACTAATTTGTACGAGTAGGAAGGGGATTTGACCAACAGCGGCAATGTTGGAATTAGCGGTTCGAACCACGAGTTTCCGAGATCTCAACTCGAATTGGAAACGTTATCCCTTAGAAGCTGAGCCAGCAGTCAGAATCTCGGTAATCTACGAAATGAGCATACTGAGAAGGTCTTCCGACACACGGTAGAGGAATTGTTGAATGAACGTTGTCGGGTTGCTCGTTTTCACAGCGATGATCGCATTATTAATCTGGCACCCGGCGTTCGCTATTCGCCGACTGCTTAGCCTTCTTCGGATTAGCTGGCTTATTCGATTCTACTTTGCCAGCCGCATTCGCATTCGCGACGACGTATTTTCTTCTCGACACATTTGTTGAGGGCGGTCTATTATTCGACGGAGTCGACTCGGAGAAGCCCGTCGAGAGGTTCTCAGACTTCGTCTACTATAGTTTCGTCACTCAGCTCACTATTGGATTCGGAGACGTAACGCCGCAACACTGGTTATCTAAGCTTCTAACCGTCGTTCAAGGCACTCTCGGAGTCGTATTCGTTGGTGCGCTGGTCGCGGTCTTAGTGGATGAGCTCAAAGCGATTCGTAATGTTGTTTTCATCAAGGCGTTGCGTTTCTATACGCCGGAGATGATGTACGGACTGAGTGCGCCGCTCGTTCTGAAGTTGTGGTTTTCGAGAGATATATCTGCTGTCGTTACTGACCTGCACTTTCAGTTACGCGCACTCGACGCCGACGAAGAGCTTCTGAAGATTGACCTTAACCCTTCGCGGAAGGACTACCTCGTGGAGCAAAGCACTGAACTCAAACTCGAGAAGGTTGGCGTGGATGAAGACGGCAAGCTCACGGGATTGAAATCCACCCCACCGACGCCTGAAGGGCGCTTCGGCGGACTCAGCAATGCTGAGATTGTTAAGCTCGCATTGCATTACGACTATGTTGTCGAAGGGCGTAGATATTTCCAATTTTGTCCCGTTCGAGATCTGAACGCAATTGCCTCAATCCTAAAGAGTGAGTTACCCGCTGAAACGCCGACACAAACGTTTCCGTGTGCAGAAGCGGGCCTAGCTCCGTAAGGGAACAGAAAGGACATGCATTGTAAATGCCTGACAAGTCCTTAGACTGCTCCGGCGGGCTGTGAATTTTCAGGATTTGATGAGGTTGACACAATGACGATGGCGCGTGGTGAGCTGGTTGATTCAACGGTGACGCCGTAT
>JBDNHJ010000308.1:0-4042 GCA_041688835.1 Fuerstiella sp. | reverse complement strand
CGATTTGCTGAATGAGTAGCCCGTCACCGTCGGCCAGCGAATCCCTTCTAGGTAAGCCCGGCAATCCGCGTCTGTTTCAAACCAATCCTTCAGCTCTAACAAATTTGACGGGCAACCGCAGATTATTCCTGCTTTTTACCGCGCCAAGTGGCCTGCCAGACCGCACAAGGCACAACCTGAGCTAACCGTACATCTCTCAAAAACAATTCCTGCCGATGGCAATCTCGCTCACTTTACTGGATTGACATCGTCATCGTTCTTCTAAGACCCTGTTCGGAGCGTTCGTTCAATAACTGTCGTATCTGCGGCATCTTGCCGCAGAATCTGAACGGTGGCAGGATGCCGCTGATACAAAAGCACGACTCTTATTTCGCGAGCGGTCCTGAGCGTCGCCGCGCATTTTGGCGTCAATCGTTTTGCCATTCTTCAAATTGCTCGGATTTCACAAGTCCTTCATAGCCTTCCACCTGTCGCAGGTCCTGAAACTGGTAGTTGTATTCCGTTTTCAATGCTCTCAGATGTCGTAGAACTCCATCAAAGTCTTCGCCCGTCATGGCGACAAAGATCTGATCCGAGCATACCTTGCCATTGAACTGCAGCAGACGCAGATCGTGATAATTCATGGCTCCGTTGGGATCGACCATGCGAAAAATGACGTGCCGCTGGCCTCCGCGAGAAACGCTGTTCACGAGTTCGTAGGAACCGCCGCCCGACTGATTCAAAGACAGTTGGCCAATGAGATTCTGAATCGGCCGACCGGAATGCATCCCTTTGCGTAGCTCATTCGACATTTTCACATCGGGGATATCTATTCCGGTCAATGATGTGTGGGAGTGATTGCCGTAACTTAGGGTAGAGTCTGGGAAATGTCACGAGTGACAGGCGAGTTGGCGGCATGCAGGATGTTTGTTTGAGACATTTCTGGTCAGCACCGCCGTGCCTAGCGTTCGTTGTCCCGCATTTGGGTGGCGGATTTCGCCCAACGGCGAGATCTCAAAGACAAAGCTGGAGCCATTCGCACGGTTTGCATTTTGCTGACTCGATCGTGTTCGCTGTGTGGTCAGATTCGCTGTGCGGTCAGATTCGCTGAGAATAATCGAACATCGAACATCGAATGGACACGAATATGGGCATGAAATTCGTGGTTATTCGTGGTTATTCGTGGTTATTCGTGGTTATTCGTGGTTATTCGTGGTTCAAAAACACAGTACCTACAATCCGGTAGCATCCGCCATCTGGACCACGCAGAAAAACAAAGAAAGTTTCCCGCAAAGTGAACCTCGATATTTGCCTGTTGTCGATGTATACTAAGCGAGGAGATTCGCTGACCGGCGAATTTCCACCTGAATCGGGGGCGATCGGATTTGACTGGGTCATCGTCGATCAGGGTTGCGTGTCGTGGTTGATCAGTTGGCCACGTAAAAAGCTGATCAAACAATAACTGCAAACCAGCAGTACTCTTTGGCTGCCTAGAAATAGGCGTCACTGAACAAGGAATCCCCGTCTGAGGAGTCCGAAGTTCAGTTGCAAATTCAGACTGGCACTTGCCCATTGATCGCTACGGCAGGAGCGAGACAAGTTGTGATCTAGTGACGGAAGGTCTTGTTCGGGGAATCTCGTCGTCGCGAAATTAATCAACGAACTACACACGTAGAAGCTCTGGTTAAGAGTCCACAGGACGCGGGTTCGATTCCCGCCGCCTCCAATAAGGCCACTTATGTCGCAAGACGTAAGTGGCTTTTTTATTGGGTTTACGCAGATCCCTTGGCGTGGCCGGTTCTTTCTCGGTAGCATGTGTCAGATAGCCTGTCAGATACGGGGACAATCTGTGTCAGATAGTGAATTCTGGCAGCTTGAAATTCTGCACTGGAAGACACATGCGTCGAGTCCGAAAGCGAAAGCTTAAACCTGATCCCAGCGGCTACTACCGGCCCTATTTCGGTTATCGAACAGACGGAAAGCAGCCTCGTTTCAATCTTGGCAAAGACGGGGGGGAGGCCGACCGGCGAATGAACCGTTTGTACGAGCTTTGGGAAGAGAATGTGATCGTCAACGAAGAGGAAGTCTGGTCGCCCCTAGCTCTCGACTTCGCCTACGATGTCGCCAAAGGGAAACGTCAAATCGAGTACCCGTTCCAGTCGCACTTTCTCGAAGCCGATGATCCCGCTGCCGAGTATGCGCAGATGCTTGAGGTCGAACGCCAGCGTTTCCAGTCTTTGGATCTTGTGCCGACTAATCTTCAGCTTTACTCGACTGGATGCGAAAGCAACGAGCATCTTGTGGCTGAGGAGGTGCGCAAACTTCAGGATCGGCTCAAAGAATTGGGAGCCTTGGCTCCCACGGTCAAACTTCCTCAGAGGCTCATTGTTGGAACATTGCACGAAGCGTTGGATCGATACGCAGAGGACGATGTGAAGTCCCGAAATATATGGCCGGAATCAAAGCGATTGAAACAAAGCGGTCATCGAAGGCTGGAGATGATCGACCGTTTTAAGGAACGGCACGACGATCTCCCGCTTTCCTTAATCGGTCGAGATGCGTGTAAGGACATGCTCCGTTTCTGGTGTCAGCGACCTCCAACTAAGAATCGTAAGACGAAAAAATTTGACGGGCCGCCAATTAAGGTCAGCACTGCTCGGCACCACCGAAAGGAATTGGATCGATTTTTCAAATGGCTCGATTCCAGCGATGAGTTTGCGTGGAAGTTGCCAAGAGGATTCACAACGCTTGACCGGGACATCAGCCCAACTGAAGAAGAGTTCGCTCAGAGGCTATCGGTTGTTCAAAAAGACGTGTATTCAGTTCAGGAGCTTGCTGAACTGAACCGCAATGCGACCGTTCTTGAGCGTTTGTGTTTGTTCATCGGGCTGAATTGCGGAATGGGGGCAGCCGAACTTGGGCGGCTCAAGTCGAAGGACATCCTGCTATTTCATAAGCATGAATTCCAAGACCGTCTGGGTTTTGAATCCACAAGTCGGGATTCGTTTATTCGCTACCTGCGTCCCAAAACAAGTGTCTTCGGCGAATGGCTACTGTGGCCTGATACCGTCCAGCTAGTTGAGTGGGGACTTGAGCGGTCTCGCCGAATTGGTAGCGAACTAATTTTTGTCTCGGAAAAAGGTACGCCATGGTACAACGTGCAACACAACAAGAACCCACAAGCAAAGTTCACCAACACGTTTAATCGGTTGATCAAGCGAGTTCAAAAGAGTGATCCTGAATTCCGAAGACTTGCATTCGGCACATTGCGAGATACTCTGCCGAATATTCTTCGGACTCACCATTCGAGCGAAATGGCTTCCCTCTGTCTGGCCCACGGGAGCACTTATCGAGGTGACAAACTCATTGACTGCTATACGAACAAACCATTCGGTAGGTTCCACAATCTGATGCGGTCGGCCCGAGAACACCTTGAACCAGTTTTTCAGGCATCGCCTGAAGATCTCACTGCTGCCTCGATCCAGCAATATATTCCGCTTAATGTGCGTCTGAGGATTCAAGAAATGCTTGTTTCCAAGACGCCTGCGTCAAAGATCGCCACGGAGTGCGGAGTTTCAGCAGCTACCGTGTACCGAGAAAAAGAGCGGATAGCCAAATGACTCTATACGGTTTCCAGAATTCCAAGTTTTGCATTCCGTATTGCATTTGAAAATAACTGGCGTCACGAATCGCTGACCGCTCGAACATACAGCGACTCGGTGACTGATGACGCTTCCAGTCCGCTCAATCGCCTGACCGCACTGGTTCCGTTGGGTAGGTCAGATCGCTCGTCATAGATTTCGGGCACGGAGGCGTCCTCGTCTTCGGGACTGTTCATCGACAGCGCCCATCCAGACGGCTGTTTCTTCAGCCAGCGTCGTCATGATCGAATCGTGAGTCGGTGTTTCTTCGTGACGCCAAAACCTGTCAGTGAGCGCTTAAAACCAGCCATTGATGTGCGGGTTAAAACCGGCCACTGAGGGGTTGGGTATGTTGATCAATTTCGGCACGCGAAGTGTCGGGGGAGGTCCGCATGTCGAACCAGCTGTCAATGGCGACTCAT
>JBDNHJ010000307.1:0-6441 GCA_041688835.1 Fuerstiella sp. | reverse complement strand
TCTCTGCGAGTCGGGTCAAACAAAGACAAAGTGCAGGCGTTCAAAAAGCCTTCTCTGCGAGTCGGGTCAAACAAAGACACGGCAATAGAACAAAAAGCCCGCAAATTCGGTCAGAATTCCAATCACGGGAAGCGGTGATTTCGCATCGCGGATCGATTGCCATCAGTTTTCAAGTATCTATCATTCGCGACCGTCGGAAAATCCCCGTTCGCGTTCCACTGCCGAAATTCAGAGCTGTACAAACATGACAGAGCAGAAAGCAGCGAACGTAACGTGGCACGAACACAATGTGACGGCCCAAGAACGTAGTCAGCTCAACGGACACCAAGGCGCTGTGTTGTGGTTCACTGGCCTCAGCGGTTGTGGAAAAAGTACCATTGCGAACGCTGTTGACCGACTGCTGCACGATCGTGGATTTCACACCTACGTGCTGGATGGCGACAACATTCGGCTCGGGCTGAACAAAAACCTCGACTTTTCCCCGGATGACCGCACTGAGAACATTCGTCGAGTCGGCGAAGTGGCCAAGTTGTTCGCCGATAGTGCCACCATTGTCCTGACGGCCTTTGTTTCACCTTACAAAAACGACCGCGATCAAGTTCGCGAGATCATCGGAGCAGGTCTGTTCCACGAAGTATTGGTCGACGCATCTTTAGAAACCTGCGAAGCGCGTGACCCGAAAGGGCTATACAAGAAGGCGCGTGCCGGCGAAATCAAGGGCTTCACGGGCATCGATGCTCCCTACGAAGTCCCGGAAAATGCGGAATTAACGCTGGATTCAGATTCCAAGGGAATCGAAGAATTGGCCAACGAAGTCATTGCTCATCTAGAAACAAACGGACTTTTGTCCGCTTAGACTGGCCATGAGGCTACCCAAAGCCCGCTGTTTTTCTATATTCGCGGCTGTGTTAATTTCAACACAGATTACGGATCAGCGATTTAAGAGAACGAGCGGTCAAATGATGCAGCAAAAACGCTGCTGTCCTGAGCAAGGATTTGCAAGGGATATCAATCAACGAATTTCCTGAGTAGGACGGAATCCGCTCGGGACATTATCGTCTTTCACTCGAAAGGATGCTCGATGTCGATCGTTTCAGTCACGACGTGCCTGTCACTCTGTTTGGCTTCGTTTGCGGCAGATTTGGGAATCCCTGACACAGGGGCTCCAGAACCCAAAATTGCGACACAGAAAGTTGAGCTGCCGAATCGGTGGCTCACCTCCTACGCCGAGGCTCGAGCCTTGGCCGCCAGCAGCAAACTTCCCATGTTGCTGCACTTTGACGCTCCTTGGTGCGGAGCCTGTCGGCAAATGGAACAAAGTGTTCTGAACCGAACGGAAGTCACGGCACTGCTTGGCAAAAAGGTGATCGGCGTTCGCCTGAATGCAGATTACAACAAGGATTTGATTGCCGAATTTGGCATTTCGAGTCTGCCGACGGAAGTTGTGGTTCTGGCCGATGGATCGCGAGGGTCACGTTATCTTGGCGCGACAACGCTGGGATCTTATGTGTCTCGCCTAAACACCATCAGCGGCACAAATGATGCCGCTGTGGCCAAGGCGGCCAACGACGACGCGGCTGCAGAATCCAAGACTGTGGCCAGCACCACGGCTCAGTCGCTGCGGGCCTGCCTGATCGTCAAGCACGATGGAAAGATGGTTGGCTTAGGGGGATTTTCCCCGATCGCTTTGAAGTCGAACCGTCAGTGGAAACGTGGGACCGAAAAGTTTGTGGCTGAGCACGAAGGTGTGTGCTACTACTTCGGATCGGAGAATGAAGTTCAGCAGTTCCAGGCGGATCCGTCGTACTATGTCCCGCACCTTCATGGCTGTGATTTGGTTGAGCTATCGGAAGAAAACCGGGCTCTACCGGGTGCCATTGAATACGGTGCGTTTTACAACAATCAGATGTATTTCTTCGCCAGTTTGGAGAACCGAACCCGATTTGAACAAAACCCACGCTGGTTTGTGTCAGCGGTCACGGATGCCTACGTGGAGAACGAAGAGGGATATCCGTTCCTCAAATATCTGTCCAACAACTAATGTGCGTTTGATGTGATCGAAGAAAATCCCAGTGCTCGACACTGGGATTTTCCGCGCGCCGTGGACGACAATTAGTCGTCGCGTCGATTGGTGACCAAATGGTGACCAAATGGCGGTTGGTCAGCCACGACGCACAGTGGCTGCCGTTTGGGGCGATATTTCCTCGAAATCCATCTCCGCGATGCAGTGAATTTGGCGTAAAAATCGGCCATGACCGGGTTACGAAGCCACGGCACCTTGTTCATAGCACTGACCAAAGGAAATGGGTTTCCCGGACAGTTCGGCCCCGAAAATCTTGACCGGACCTGATCGGCGGATAGAATTGCCTGACTCCAGACAAAAGAACAAAACTGATGTCTGAGTCACCCAGAGCAGTTGAGTCACTCGTGTAAATCGTGATTTTGTGAAAAGATCGCACACGTCCGGAAGGACCACGAGAAATACTCCTGCTGTCGAAGAGTTTACGGAACCGGCTTCAAGCCACCGGAGAAATACGTGTCCGTTGGATTTGGGGATGACTTTAAAGAGACAGTGCGGGCCGCCACAAACATCGTTGATGTGGTGTCCGAAACCGTTTCGCTAACCCCCGTCCGCAACGGCGCTGATTACATCGGCTTGTGTCCGTTTCATGACGACAAAAATCCGTCCTTTCATGTCTACCCTGAGCGTCAAAGTTACCGGTGCTGGGTGTGTGAAAAGGGGGGCGATTGTTTTACTTACTTAATGGAGATTGAAAGGCTGACGTTTCCAGAAGCTCTGGAAGCGCTGGCCAGACGCGCGAATCTCGAAATGCCCAAGCGTAAGGGTTCAGACTTTTCGAAAAAGGTTGAGGCGACCAAAACCACACAGTACGACGTGGTGGAGTGGGCCATCAAAATGATGCAGGAAGCGCTGCAGAAAAGTGGCGAAGAAAGCATCGTGCAGCGGTACATCAAAGAACGAAATTTGAGCAGTCAGACGGTGGAGCAGTTCCGCATTGGATACCACCCCGAAGACTGGAACTGGATTCTGAACAAAGCGAAAGGACGCTATACAGAAAAGCAACTCTTGAGTGTTGGATTGATCGGCGAACGCGACAATGGGCGGGGCTATTTTGACAACCTTGTCGGTCGACTCGTGTTTCCGATTATTGACGAACGAGAACGGCCGGTGGCGTTTGGTGGACGAGTGTTGCCGGGAAGCAACATCGAAAGTCCGGCGAAGTATTGGAATAGTCCGGAGAGTACCGTTTTTCTGAAACGTCGCACTCTTTATGCGTTCGATCGAGCTCGAGAAACAATTCGCAGAAGCCAAACGGCAATAATTGTTGAAGGCTATATGGACTGCATCGCGTGTCATCAAGCGGGCATCACCAACGTGGTGGCCACGCTGGGAACGGCACTCACAGAAGATCATGTCAAGTTTTTGAAACGTTTTGCTCAACGTGTTGTCCTACTTTATGACGGAGACACGGCGGGCATCGCAGCTGCAGAACGATCGATCGAACGATTTTTGGCTCAGGACCTCGACCTGCGAGTGATGACTCTCAGCGACGGGCAAGATCCAGCGGACTATCTGGAGAACCACGGAAAAGACGAGTTTCAGGGACTGATTGATGCTGCCCCAGAGGCTTGGGAATACAAATTGCTGAGTGTCACGAAACGTTTTGGAACAGATTCGGTCAGCGGTCGTCAGCAGATTATGAATCAGATGCTGGAGTTTCTTGCAGCGGCTCAGGGATTGCAGGGAAGTGTTCGAGAAGACTTGATTGTTCGAAACATTTGTCAGCGAGTGCAGATTGACGAAACCACGGTTCGCAGGCAGCTACAGGAAGTACGACAGCAAAAACAAAATCGACCGGTGTTTCGATCTGGAGAACCCGTTCAACCAATTGTGACGAAGCCCAAGCCCCGCACCGGAGCCGACATGGCCGAGCGTGAGCTGCTTGAAATTATTCTGAGTCAACCCGATACAACAGACTATATTCGGCACCAAATTGGTCCGGATGACTTTTACAACGCTCAGCTGCGGCAATTGTTGGAGCTGTGTTTTGATTTGATCACGGAAGACGAAATTCTTCCGAACCCTCAAAGTGTGATCGCAGCAGCGGAATCGGATTCAACAATGTTGAGTCTCGTGAACGCTCTGCTTGATGCGGCGAGTGAGAAAGGAATCTCAGACTTGATGAACGAGCTCCCGCTCGATCATGAAGATCGTGACGGGACTTTTGTCCCGCCACACCTGGAACGAGTGTTGAAGCCTTTAATTCATCGGCGTGATAAAAACCAAAGCCAGTTGTCGAAACAAAAAATCGCTCAAATGGATTCGTCCTCACCGAGCAAACTCCACAGCGACAAGATGGACGCCCTTCGAAAACTTCAACAGTTCCGCAAAAACGAAATGGGAAACCCTTCCACACTTAAGTAAACGCAAAGCAGATGTCTCGGGTCGCACCGTTGATTCTGCAATGAATTAGATCACGTCGCTGAGGAGCTTACGAACATGCATCGATTGGATGAAGAACTAACCAAACTGACGGAAATCGGCCAAGAACAGGGATTTCTGTACTTCTCACAAGTCCACGATTATCTGCCCAACGAAGCTGAGGATCCGCGCAAACTGGATCACCTGATCATGGTGCTGGAAACGCTGAACCTGAATCTGGTGACAGATCCGAAGGTTTATGTTGAGATCGATAATCCGGCGGAACGCAAACGTCGTCGACCGGAAATTCGCTTGGACGAAGAACCGACTCGCGGAACGGAAGATCCCATTCGGATGTACCTGACGCAGATGGGCGAGATCCCGCTGCTGACGCGGGAAGAAGAAATCTTTCTGGCCAAGCAAATCGAAGTCACACGCCGCCGGTTTCGGCGAGCGTTGCTGAGCTGCGATTTTTCGATGAATTACGCTTTCGAAACGCTGAGCCAAGTTCATCGCAGCGAGCTTCCGTTTGACCGCACCATTAAAGTGTCGATGACGGAAAGCTTGGAGAAAGAGCAGATTATTGGCCGGATGCCGCACAACCTTGCGACCATGGCTTCGATCCGAGAACGTGACTTAACCGATTTCGCGATGGCTCGATCGTTGGGCTTGGAAAGTCCCAAAGGCAAGCAGCTGCGGGCCGCGATTGATGAACGTCGTCGTCGGAGTGTGACACTGCTGGAAGAGCTGAGCCTGAGAACTCAGCGCCTGCAGCCGTGCATGAAACGTTTGCAACAGATTTCTGTGCGGATGCTGGATCTGCAAGAACAGATCAATAACTTGGACGGCCTGACTTCAGCAGATGACGAGCGGAAGCACATGCAGAAAGAACTGCATGACTTGATCGATCTGACGATGGAGACTCCGGATTCACTGGCTGTGAAAATGGAGTTTCTGGAAGGACGGTATCAGGAATACGAACAGGCGATGCGAGATCTGTCGGGGGGTAACCTGCGACTGGTGGTTTCGATCGCGAAGAAGTACCGCAACCGCGGCCTGACGTTCTTGGACCTGATTCAGGAAGGCAACACGGGCTTGATGCGAGCGGTCGATAAGTACGAGTATCGACGCGGATACAAGTTCTCGACCTACGCCACGTGGTGGATTCGTCAGGCGATCACGCGAGCCATCGCGGATCAAGCTCGTACGATCCGAATTCCCGTGCATATGATCGAGACGATGAGTCGTCTGCGAGCGGCCGCTCGTGACCTGTTACAGGAAATGGGACGTGAGCCGTCGATCGAAGAAATGGCTGAAGTAGCCGATGTGCCAATCGAAGAAGCTCGACGAGTGATGCGAATCAGCCGTCAACCAATCAGTTTGGACAAACCACTGGGCGAAGGCGAAGACAACAGCTTTGGTGAATTCGTCGAAGATAAAAGCAACGACAGTCCGGTTAGTAATGCCGCTTCAGAAATGCTGAAGGACAAGATTGATTCGGTCCTGAAGACGCTGACGTATCGCGAACGCGAAATTATCAAACTGCGATACGGTCTGGGCGACGGTTACACGTACACGCTGGAAGAAGTCGGCCGGATCTTCAAGGTGACTCGAGAGCGAGTGCGGCAGATCGAAGCCAAAGCGGTTCGAAAACTGCAGCACCCAGTCCGGAGTCGCCAACTGCAAGGATTTTTGGAAGGAATCTCGGCCATTGCGGCCGGTCACTAATTCTGGGAGCGATTTTTTTTCGGAACATCGGCCCAAGGTGAATTGACAACTCAGAAATTCACCGTATAGTTCTGCCTCCCCACCAAGTGTGGGGCGAATTCTCGGTCACTTTGGTGATGGGGAATTCCAGATCTTTGACAACTTGATTGAGATTGTGAGTCTGTGAGTTTTGGTAAGCGAGAGCGTGCCACTCTTTGACCGGGGTGGCGAACAGGTATCACACTTTTCTTTTGTTTATAGCTGGCAGCTTGGTTGATGAACTTGTTCAT
>JBDNHJ010000306.1:0-10668 GCA_041688835.1 Fuerstiella sp. | reverse complement strand
ATCGTCGGTGGTTTCGCGTTCGAATTGGGCAAGTGCGAACAGGCAAAGATTCGCACTCGGATGCTGGGTCATCGGCTATACGGAAGCGGCGACTGCGCTGTTCGAAAAGGCGTCCGTTGATCTCAACGCAGACGAAGGTGTGCCGTTCCAAAATGGGAACGTAGACTTCAATCGCTGTGTTCCCATCTCGCTTGGCCGGTATTTTGAGTAATTTGATCGCCAATAAGGCGTTCCAGCCGACCGTCCCGCTTCGCGGCACGGCGGCTGAGCTTGGGAGTTCGGCGGGCCAAGACGCTGTAGTCAACTGATGGGAATTTAGAGCGACGTGGTTTCGAGAGGGGCCTAATGACACTTCATGAATACCTGCAACGGATGCCCGAAGCCCTGCCGCCGTGGCTCGACAACTTCAAGAACGGGGATGCGTTCGCGAGTCCACAATTTTTCGCGGCCCGGATCGTCTACTACCCGGGCGCGGGCACTGACGGGCACCCCGTGAAGCTGTTCGGTTCGACACACAGCGCGCACTCCTTCGTGTATGCGGACTACGGCATTACCCAAGCCGCCCTAGAAGGGGAACTTGGACATGCCTCGCATCGTTTTCGCGGGTACCATACTTTGGCCCGGCTCGGTCTCGTCGAACACGATTTGGTTCCCGGCGGGTGGGTTCCTCATGTCGATCCTGGTGACGTGGCACGGGACAAGTACCGGTTTGCCGCCCCGGCTCCCTTCGGATTCCTCGAAGTTCTGGAACGGGACGAGGGGTTCGATGACGGCCACGGGCCACGCCGTCTCGCCACCCTGTTCCTTGGCGCAGACGGTATAGCCGCCTACGACGCGATTTTCTGTCAACCGCACAGCTCGTCACGGCCCTTCGCTGTTGTTGTCCAAGATCACGGGTTCGGCGGTAACTATGATCGGTTCGGGCGGGGCGGCTTGCTGGAGCGTATCGCGAGCGGCTGCAATGCGCTCCCCCGATGGCTATTGGCCGCAGAGAACACACATCCCTGGAATGGTTTCCTGAGGATCCCAGAAGTGGATGGACATCGCGGAGGAATGCACCATACGCTCCGATTCCTCCATGAGCGATATGACAGGTAGCGAGAACAGCCGCGGACAAGGTCCGTCGAACAAAGTTGCTATGTGGTCCGGGAACTTATGAACTTGATGAATGGAAGGTTCCACGTTCTCGCAAGAAGCAGATCAATTTGCTGCAGTTATTAACCGGGAGTCTGGAAGGTGAGTTTGAGTCGAAAGCAAAAGCGGTCTCAAAAGACATCTACGTTCTTATGACCGTGATTCACCGCTTCCGAAATCGCAACCAACATGCCGACGGTCAGGAAATGCCGGCCGGCGTTGCCGTGGCAGCGATTCTCGCCTGTATCGAATTGCTGGAATGCCTGTCTCGCGAGTTTTCTGCATAGGGGGGTTCACATTCGAATCAGACCCGGCGATCGCTTGGGGGAGTTACATTGGGTCGCGCTAAGCGTGTTTTTTAATCAGACTTCTGGCATGGATTGTTCAACGTTCGTGTCAGGAGGACTACGGTCATGGAAGTCAGTCTCGAATCTGTGTAGGGTCTCAGGAGTGTCTGTGCAGAAGTCGAAGATCCCCGAACACCGATCAACATTCTGCATCCCGCAGAGAACATCATAGCGATGAGCATCGCCGCGATCATTGCCGGAGCCGAAGGGGCAAAATCCATCGCTCGCTGGGGCCGCACCAAGAAAGATTGGTTGCAGACATGACTCGATTTGCCGGAAGGCAAAACACCCAGTCGAAACTGCATTCGGACGTTCCTGGGCAATGTCGATCCGGTTGCTTTTCAGGCCTGCTTCTTTGGTTGGCTGGACGCTTTTGTACCCGAACACAAACAGTCTGACGGATTGAAGGTCGTGTTCGTTGACGGAAAGACACTGCGGCATTCCTTCGACACAGCCACTGCCATGCGTCCCCTGCATCTGGTTATCCTCCGGCGCGATCGCAAAAGATCGCTTCAACGTCTCTCTTAGGCGTTCCTGAAGTTTGCCCGGATCGGTAATCCGCAAAACCCTGCCCGTTGCGTTGTTCGCGTTTGGCTTTGGTGATACCCTGAGGGGGATTCGCAAACGACTGGAAGGACCGCTGTCCTGGCCTTGGTCGTTTGCCCACTGTCTTACACAATAGCAGCACATGGACCGTCAATTCGAGTTTCTGCCGCGGGGCCTAAGTTCTCAGCAGTTGGAGCAGTTACTTGGCTATCAGGACGAGGCAGAAAAATTCCCGACCCAACAGCTCGCCGATTTGTCCGCTGCTCATGTAGAACGAGCTCGGCACGCTTATTCAGAAAATGGCTTGGTAAATGTGCGGCTCGCCGAAGCGATCAACGCCGTGATTCAAAAGATTTTGCAGTCTTTCGATACACTCATCGGACATGCGAGATCACCTTTCCGTGGTGCGATTTACTACTTTATTTCAGAAGACGATACCGAACCGGACTTCGCTTCCCCAATCGGGCTCGAAGACGACGTTGATGTTCTAAACGCTTGCCTTGATCTGGCCCGTCGCTCCGATTTACCAATTAACGCTGAGGACTACGACGATGCCTGATGCACCTGTCACCCCCGGAATGCGAGTCCTCTGCCGCGACGCGGAATGGCTGGTCACGCGAGTCGATCCGTCCGACTACGATGGTCAGCACCATGCCGTCCACTGTGTCGGAGCCGACGATCTGGTTCGCGGACACCAATCGATTTTCCTCACACAGCTCGACGCGGTCATTCCCGTCGACCCGCGGAAGACTCAACTCACGGCCGACACTTCCAGCGGCTACCGGCTCGCCCGCCTGCTGTCTCGACGTACCGACAGCAGGCTGCTAACCACGGCCACACCGCACAAAGGGCAACGAGAAACTTTCGGGCGACTGATCTCACTGCTGGATCCGTCCACCATGCCGGACCCGCGTTTCAAAGAATACGACGCCGACGAGATCCGTGGCTTCTTCTTGATGCGTTTGAAAGAAGACGTCCGCGACGAAGCCGGAGACAATCTCAGCGAACGACAGCTTGTGCCATTGGACAACACCACATGCGATGCTTCCGACGACGAAGAGGCGGCTTACGCAGTGCTGGCGGAATTGCGCGAAGCCATCGCCGTTGGTCGCAAATCAGACGAAACCAAACATCTGTGGAAGAACAACGCTCTGGTTCAGTACGGGCTTTACAAACTGTTCTCGTCCAGTCCCGAAGCATGCCAGCATTCGCTGGAAGGTCGAGTCACCCGAGAAACCGAAGCCATCCGGAAGATCCCGAACTGCCGTATCTGCAGCGTCTATTGCAGTGCATCAAGGTGCTCAACATCCGCAAGTCGTCCCGCTATCAACTGCTGGTTAAGCAGCTAAAGGACATGGGCTGGGACGGTTCAGAAAACAGTCCGCGCGTTCTCGTCTTCACGGAATATCGCCACACACAGGATGCTTTGGCAGCGGTACTCGCCAAAGACTTCAAACTGAAGCACAGCGACAAATTCGAAGACCAGGCCACCCAGACACTGGCCGTTATCCACGGCTCCGTGCCCGAAATCATCACAACCCTGTTCACCATTCAGACGATTGACGCTCTGTTTGATCGACCGATTTTTGTGACGACGAATTTTGTTGAGCGGTCCGGTGTCCCCAAGGCCAGTGCTAAGCGTATCCTGCGTGCCCTTCAGGATAAAGGGGTCCGGATGGCAGTCAGGGAATCCAGCGGACGTCGCCCCGCGATTCTGATGTTTCGGGAGCTGATCGCTCTTGCGGAGGGCCAGTCATGACTTTTGGCGCAGCGACGAGACACAAACAATATTGTGTCGCACATATTGCATTTGGTGAGACACAAATCTGTTTGAGGTATTTACGTGAGACACAAAATGCGGGCAGGCGAATGGCATATCAGGCCGATTACAGCCTCGGTTGTAACGTGGCGGCGGCATGTAAGTCTCTTTGCAGAATGGACTTACGAAATGCATCTGTTTGGGTTGCTGGTGGAGCAGAACACGCGTTTTGAGGCACACCAGCAGTTTTGAGTGCCACACGTGTCCGACAACTGGACACGGAAAACTGACCACCGGAAACTCGCCCCATGCTACCAGCTCACCTTGCCGAAAATATCTGTAAACAGGTTCTGTTCTACCTACAGTCGACATTCGACTTTCGTGACAAGTCCGTGGAAGACGCGTTTAATCGCTTTATGGCGGATTCCGAACGTGTCCCGTTTAACGGGACGTGCGTGCAACGACTTGCTTCGTGTTCAAGGAAACTTCGCGGAGGTGTATCTTGACGCGGCTGCAATCTACCAACTGGTTTTCCTTCGATCCGACGCAGCGACGTCTGCACTTCGTGCTGGATGCCTCCGACACGGGTATCGCCCGGCAAAAGGATGCGACCAAGTTGTTGATGGAAATCAGTGAACTGCTGCCGGATTTCAATTTGCAGTCCATTGGTTTTTTGGGAAGCTCCGAGATATTCGCAGCACAACACATGCGGACCAGCCTGGCCGATTGGTTTCGAAGCAATTCCGGCCGGTTATCAGTTATTGCGCCTGTGTTTGAGAGGACGGAGGCTGGCAGTCGCGTGGTCGTGCTTTCGGTGGGGCCAATCTTTGATTTGATGGACTTTAAAGACACACCACAACTTGCTGAAGGCACGTTCGTGACGCTTGACGGGGATGCATCAACAGGCGGCGTTGTCGAACAGCTTCCCGCGGATGCAGAGAGGATTGCCCGACGAGTCAGACGATCACTTTCGTCTGTGGTCATCAACGCGTCGCCCGGGTTTCCGGTGTCATGGGATAACACTGTTTACCGACTGGACGATGAATTCCGACTTGTCGCAACAGCAGAAACTGACTACGCCGTCCGCATTGGTGTTGGTGGGCCCGCCGCTGACATCACTGTTGAGTGCTTGTACGACGATGGTCAGCAGAGAACGGTTTCGCTGGCAGCGATGACATCACCGGAGGTTGACGATAAGTGGATTTTGCTGAATTCAGAAAACGAAGCGAACATCATTCGTGGCTGCCTTGAGGCGGGGCAGTTTCAGTGTCCGCATTGCGGCAAGAGTCACGCCCGTAGCAAGTTGTTATGTGTTTTGCCGGGCCAGTTTCTGGAGACCTGTGTGCTGACAGAAATCGCTGCACAGCCCGAACATGTGATGGCGCTATGCAAAATCGATCGTTCCGGCGGTGTGCGGTTTCGACGCTTGGCGAGTCCCGTGTTGCCGATTGACGACGCGACGATGGCTGTTTTCCGCAACGGGAAGGCTGGCCTGGTTAAGTACGACTCAACACAGCAACGTTGGTTAACATCTGCCGTTCCCTTCGAGCAGTTTCGCCCAATTGAAAGTCTGGATGCGTATGCGATTTACCTGCGATAAAACGGGATTCCCTTTCATAACGACCGGCGGACAAACGATGTCTGTATTGCCGGTCACAAAGGTGCAGTTCGAGCGATATCTGGCAGAACCAGATGGACTGAGCTCTTCGTGGTACGGGAAGGTCGCGGAGCTTAATCCTCGCGTCGCTGCTGTGAGTTTTCCGAACGCGACTCGTGAAGGGCTGTTCATGACCGGTGTGACGTTTGATGAAGCGAAATCGTACGCAACGTGGGTTGATCCTGATGGGCGAATTCCACAAGACAGCGATTGGCGAGAGTTCGCTCGCCGTGTGCAAAGCAAACAATTAACGACAACAGTGCATGACGTACTCATGAATTGCGGCATGTCACCGACCGCAAAAGCGATGCTTGACCGCCTGATCCAGTTCGAAAGGCCCAAAACTTTGGCCGACTTGTGTCTTATCCGCCACGGTGTTTTTGAGTGGGTCAATTCCGTTCCCGAACCCGGAGGACTTGGTTCACCCCGTAACAGTTTTTTTTCGAACACGTTCGATCCGTATCATGATCCGGTATTGAAACACTTCAGCCCCGAAAGATCTGCCATCCACGGCTTTCGCGTGATGATCGATCCGGAGGTGACCTAATGCAATCGAGTGAATCACAGCCTTCGGAATCGCCGGTTATCAGCGCGGCTCAGGTGGTGTACACCAATATTGAAGCCGAACAATCGCCGAGAGGGAACCGCGGCTTCCAGACGGTGTTCTTTACAACCGATAAAATTGACCGCCATGTACTGGAAACCGAAATTGAGCCAGCGTTGCAGTACTTTCCTCGCAGCAACTTCCGCCCCGACAACAGCCCGTGTGAGTTTCTGTTTTTCACATTATCGACTGGGCAGGTTGCTATTGGGCAAATCACGCCCCTGCTGGATGAAGTGGACAAGTTCAACCGCAAGAAAATGCTGTTTGCGCACGTCCTTGTATTCGACGGTCCAGAGTTTCGACGAAAGCTTAATAACAACCCGTTTGCGATCATCGATGCAGCCCCATTCTTCAGCAACTACGCCGAAGTGGCACGCAGTGAAGGCGTTGAACCGGGTACTTTGGCAATTCCATCAGTGAGAATAACTGCGGCAGCCACAGCTGTGAGTGTTCCATCAGAATCCGTGCCTGCCGGCCTGTGTACGTCCGACATGTTCAAGAACATTCTAATGATTGCGTCCGCCGCGGCAATGCCGAAACGCGAAGCGATCCGTCTGCAACTGCGTGGTGATCCAAATGCATTCCTTGGATTCATGCGGACGGTGATGGGCCTTATTCCACCAGCTTTTCGCACGGCATGTTCGTTTGATACTGCCTACCTCAGTGACACCGGTCAATCGAAGGCTGCCGGCGTCCGCCGCTGGGCTGTCGGAGTTGGAGCTGGTCAGAAGCTAAAAGATACAACAACGATTCCTGTCGATCTGGCCACGGGGCAATCAAGGCTGGGAGACGTCCGCGTGAAACCAGCGACTCCGTTCGAACGCTGGTTTGTTGACGATTCCCAGCGTAGCGATTTTCGCTTCGACCTGGCAAAAGTTAACGAGATTCACGGAGCCGGTCTTCTTCAGGAACTTCTGTGGGGGCAGGTCGACCGACTGACATGTGATGTCAATAATCAACTGTTCCAGCAGTTCCTGTCATCGAACGGGGATTACGTTACGGGGCTCTTGAAAAAGAACTTTTCGAAGTTCCCGGGCGCCGAACTGGCGGATGAACTGACGTTCCGTGCATTGCAGTGGATTTCCGCTGAAGGGCCGACATCGCTTTCTCAGGTTGCGCGACAGTTTGGAACAAATGTAATCTGCCAGTGGTTGATCCCGCGATTTGAAAGTAATCCAGCGTCTCGTACAGAGGCGAAAGAACTTGCGGCTGTAGAGGCATTGGTTAACTCGTTGAAGCTTGCGAACAAACCGCGAGGGACGGCAGAGCGGCAGTTAAGTGTATTCTTCAGTCGCTGGAAGGGAGACGAACAGCGGCTGCGGCGTTTGTTGGTCACGGGCTCGGAATTTGAATTCGAACGCGATGCCAAGTGGTTGCTGCGGTCACTCGACAGGAAGATTTCGAAGCGGGAATATGTCCGGAAACAGTTTGCGGTATTCTTTGGATTCGGTGTCGAATCGAATGAGCCCGGCAACGATGGAGTGCTGCAGGCGTTGACGGGCGAACTATCGAAAGAAGAGGAATCGCAAAAACCAGAGGGGTGTCTGGGTGCCGGATTTCGTCGCAGAACCGTACTACAACTTATGTGTGAACTGTGCGGCATCGGCAACTCATCAAAAAAAAACGAAGTTCAGGCTCGGTACGCAAGTCTTGAGGATTCAGGGGTTCCGGACTATCAGCCAGTTCCCTCACAAAGTTTGTCTAATTCAGAGCGACGCGAAATAACGCCGACTGCTGTGCTGTACGGCAGTTGCATTATAGTTTCGCAACAGATCAAGACACTGTCAGAAGATCTAGCGGCGTTTCTACGCACAATATTGATTAGCCTTCATGACGGCGCTGATCCGCAGTTTGCGTTTCTACGATGGGGCAATTCGTTTGTTGTGGCTTTGGTTGATGGGGAGTCCTCGATTCCCAGCGGATGGCTGTGGTTGCTGACGGCAGATCAGCTTTCAGCATATGACAAAAACCCGTTTCAGTTTCTGAGGCAACAGCCCACATTAGCCGAATACCGGCAAAGGTTGCTTTCTCTCAACGACACTCCATCGCGGAAACTCGCAGACGAACTTCCGGTGATACAGCGACTTCTTCTGTTAGCTGGCAGGAAGCATAAAATGACGGTAATCGGGACTGGGAGAATCGTCGCTCAAACGATCGAACAACTATTTACATTGCTACCGATCGAGGATCGACCTTCGTGTACGTTTGCCACCTGCAGCCTGCCCGACAGTTGCTCCGTCGAAGTCTGGATGCAGGGAATTTCACCGGGAGAGGTTTCGAACACTCCGACATTCAACCCGTCAACATTCTTGATCGATCGCTTTCCAGAAATCAAAGCAGAAACTCCGTATGAGATCTGCCTCAACAAAGCTCCCTCGCATCCACTTTGGGACAACATCTGGCTGCACATGAAGGATGTCTTCAATGACTTCGACGTAATGTCGGAACTGATGCTGCCGCAACGAAAGACCGAGGTGGAGCAGTTGTTGAATCAATGGAAGGACACCGATGAAAGTGGTTCGACGAATTCAAGGCTTTCCGACATCGTGAAACTCTTCATAGACTTGAACGAAGAACAGATTCGAAAGCAGATCCATGAGGATTTGCAAAGACGCGAGTTTGGAGATCAGCTTAGTGAAGTCGTTGCCTATCGGGCAATCGGATGTATCGCGCAGAGCCTTCCGGATTCCCTGGAATTTCTACGGAGCGTAACAAAAGACGCTGTTATTCAGCTTGCGATCGAAATGCTGACAACCAGTGAATCGAGCATGCCAGAGCCATTATTACTGGATGACCTCAAGAAGCTTAATGACACAACAGTTGGTGATAGTTCGAAAAATGCGATTCTGTTACGGATGTTGATTTCAGCATTTTACAGTAACTGGGAATATTTGAGTTTTCTTGTGGGCAGCCTTGAAAGGCGGGATGACGGTGGAGAGCTCATTGACGCGTTGGCACAAACGCTTATTCAGTTGCTACCATCTGCGCAGTGGGAGTTCATTTGTGGTCCTGAAGGCGAAAAGAACATCGGCGTTGGAATTCAGGTGAATCTACAGAAGACCTGTTCAGGGCAGTCATCTGAGGCTGGGAAAATGATATGCAGTCTCTTCGGAGCAAATAATGTCCAGTCCATGACGGCGGAGCAGAACGAATTGACATTGGATGGAGAGGTTTCCGGGCAATTCTGGCCATGCCTTTTAGGTAATCTGCAATCGTTTTCGGACAGAAGCAAAGAACAACCACATGCCTAAAAACGATGAAACCCTAGCCCTGAATATTGCGGACATTGAACCCGTTTCCGTCGCCAATGGTCCAGGCAGACGATTCGTGATTTGGGTACAGGGATGTCCGTTTCGATGCCTAGGCTGCAGTAATAGTGAATTTCTGGCCTTTGTTCCGGCGAGGAGGTATACGGTTCAGGAAATGTACGAGCGGATCATCGCTGAAGATAGCATCGAGGGTGTTACCTTCAGCGGTGGCGAACCCATGTCACAGGCTTATGCACTTTCTGTGCTTGCGGAAAAAATTAAATCGGCCGGACTAAGCATCGTTTGCTTTTCCGGATTTACACTTGAGGAGATTCAGGCCAAACCGGACTCTTCGCAACGAAAACTGCTTGCGCAAATTGATGTCTTGATCGACGGGCGGTATAATCAGGAAAAGGCCGGGGGTGGCCTAATTGGAAGCACTAATCAGAAACTTCATTTTCTCTCTGGTGCTTATAAGGACTACGCAAAGGAAATCGGGCAGTCGAAGACGATAGAACTGGCGACTGGCAATGGGGTGGTTCGCGCCACTGGGGTTCTGGATTCACAAATACTGAATCGCTTGAACGAGGTTTTGCAGGAAGGTCCTCGTCACCTGATTTCACTTGACGACTAAGCCTCTGGAGTGTGAAACGAAATGATGGGTTTGGACTCTTTTGCTGACGATGATGATGACGACACTGCTAACACAGTGGAGTCCGAAACGGGTGAAAATGTTAGTCCGCTGATTCTGGATGACGACGATTTTTTCGATCTCAATTTCGAATCGCCACCTGCTTCCAAAGCGGTGCCGCCGCCGGTTGCTGCTTCTGGGACGGACGATAAGCCAGGCCGTAAGACTTCGGTTGAGCAGGATCACTTAAAACCAACTGGCGAAGATTTGAACGGCAAACTTTGCCCGCGATGCATGCGTTATGTTTCCGAGTTTAGGCGGGGAGGTTCAGGGGCTGACATTCAGTATTTCTGCTCTATTTGTGACGAGGCAGTGCAGTTCCGATACGTCGAGGACTATGACCACGTCTCCCGAGTCAAAATGAGTCTTGGAGGCATGTCTGGTCATGGCAAGACGATGTTTCTTCGCGGAATTTATTCCTATCTGAATTCACTCGGTCGGAAGTGGCATGGTTTCAGATTCCTGCCCCTCAGCGATGATGACGCTCAGGCATTTCGAATTGCAGTCGGCGACAATGCGGATGGAAGGCTTGCCGATCCGTCTGTCAGTGCGCGGGTTAAAACCGGCCACTTGTTTGCGGGTCAAAACCGGCCAGGGTTTTGGTGGAAAGTGGTCTAATTTGCTGGTTTTTTCGTCGTGTTTTTCGGTGGACCCGGTGCGCGGGTTTGGCCGGTTTTGGATT
>JBDNHJ010000305.1:0-19077 GCA_041688835.1 Fuerstiella sp. | reverse complement strand
GTGTTCTCGTTCACTCCGAGAAGCTCAGCGGTTTCGCGACGAGTCTTTCCCAACTCGAACACGGCACGCACGGCAACCTTCCTCATGAGCTCCAACTGTTCTGCCGACCAACTTCGTCCATCCGGTAATTCGACCATGACGTCCTCCTTGAAGATTCAACTCATCCGTTTCCTTTCCGGAGATTATACTCGCTCAGGAAAATTCGGCAAATTCTGCCTTCAGGACTGTGGAGTTAATAAAACGGCAGTCCGCTGCGATGTTTATCACACCTGTCGCAACACCAGCCGGTAAACCATCGCCAAGAAAACAGGGCCATGTCTGATGACGGATTCGAACAAGCAGGATTCGCCAACCAAGGCGACCGAGCAAGAACGTCTGCACCGGCTGGTGTTTTTTAGCCGTTTTGGCGCTAGCTTGGGCTGTTAAAAACCTGATCTTGCAAAGGGAATTGATGTGCGCAATTTTTGTTCGGTGCCGGAATCTAGGACTCTGGCCGGAGGCCGATACATCCACTGCCGGTGACGTCAGCCACCGGAAAGAATGCAAAACATCCAGCCCGGAGGGCGCCCCAAACCCGTTGGCCACGGCAGACTTGTGTCGGCCTCCGGCCTTTGGGCTGGTGTTTTCTGGTTCCGTACGGAGTCATCAGCCGCAAACTGGACGATCGTGGCGGCGGGCTGGCGAGAATCGATGGCAAAGTGCGACTCGTTGAAGGCTTGGCGATGCCTCGCGAAGAAGACGAATTTCGCTTGTTGTACTACAACTCACTGACGACATGGATTTCTAAAAAAGCTGTGCGGCGACATGACGGCGTTGGCGGATGTGAATTGCCAGTTTCTGGTGGTGCCGACATTGCGAGGACAGCAGCTGAAAGATCCGGCTCAACTGGACGGCTGGCTGCGTGACGGTTCGACCGCGTATGTGGAATCGCTGGTGAAGTGGGACTGATTGTTTTGCCGCACGAAACGGGAGGAGGCTGTCGACTTCTTTATGTTTCGCATCGTTGAAGCTTGTAATCCGCGTGTTCGCAATCGAATTCTGTACGATTTGCTGCCGGTCTTGATCCTGCTTTCGTTGTTGGTCTCGCGTGGCTCAGCAGGGCAGAGCTTTGTTCACTTCCTGTCCGTTTACGTGCTGGGCATGGCCGGTAGTCGATACAGAGACCAGATCGGTGCGACCATCATCCGTGATCAGTTTTTGAGTCTCGTTTTAGCGGCATACCTTGCTACAGCGTTGGTGGAATATCACCTAAACGTGGGAACGATGACCTCTTGGAATTACTGGCAGAAGATTTTGCGTCTCTGTTTTTTCTGGGGCTGTTATTGCGTTGGAATGATCGGTTGCAACTGACAGCGATCAGCACGATTGCCGAAACGAGTTTCGGCGTGTTCTTTATCCACGCCTATGTGCTGACGGGGTGGAAGCTGAGCTACGGGCACTTTTATGGAACGCTACCGGCGGCCAGCGTCGCGGGATTGTTCGCGTTGTCGATTGCGACTTTCGCCATTTGCGTGCCGACTATCCTACTGATCAAGCGGATGACAGGCAGGTACAGTCGGTATCTGATCGGGTGCTAAAAGGTGACTGCCTGAATCGCAAAAACAACACCGCATCATTGCTGATGCGGTGTTGTTGATTTTGGATCGTCAGCAACGGGATGCTGATCGTGGACTCAAAATTATTCGATGTCGTACTGTTTGGTCAGTACGTCCAGAGCATCAACAATGCTGTCTTCGTTCATACCGGAATCCCGGACGATTTCTGCTGAGGCTTCGTTGTTGCCTGTGATCTCTTTCGCGGTGGCTGAAATACGGCCTGAGCCATCGTACGAATAGGTGATTTCGATGGGCGAACCCTTCTTCAGGCCCGCCGGCAGATTGAACACTCGAAAGTCACCAATGAGTTCACAGGCGGATGGATCAATCGCGTCACCTTCTAGGATTTCCACGTGGACGCGCTGCTGGTTGTCCTGATTGGTTCCGAACCGCTGCACCACACTGTGCGGCACGGGGCTGTTTTTCGGAATCATGATGTGATTGATTTTGCGAGTTTTGTCTGAGGGATCTGAAATTTTGATGCCCAGTGAGTGCGAGTTCACATCGCTGGTTCTGACGTTGTTCAGGCGATTGCGAACAGCTGACGCGATCTTTCCGGTCGAATCGCCGAAGCGAGCTTCCAGAATCGCGGCATGAATCGCAGCCCCTTCGGCAACGGCTCGTTCAGGCAGCAATTCACGCGATGGTTCGCGTTGCGTGACTTCTCGCAGCATCTGCTCAACAACCGGCATCAGTGTTGAGCCACCCACCAGAACGACTTCGTCCAGCGTGCCCGGCTTAACGCCTGCCTGCTGCATGACTAGTTCGGTGGTGTCTTTTGTTCGCTGCAGCAAGTCGGCTGTCATGCGTTCGAAATCGGTTCGAGTCAATGCGACCGACAGTGTCTTGCCTTGGAAGTAGACGCTGACGGGCACTTGCGACTTATCGCTGAGGTCGCGTTTGGCGTCTTCGGATTCCTGATTGAAGCTACGCATGGCTTCCGGGCTCGTTGACGGATCGAGATCGAATTTTTGCTTGAACTGCTGCACCAAGTGGTCAGCCAGTCGTTTACTCCAGTCCAACCCTCCCAGCATCACGTCCCCGTCGGTCGCGAGCACTCGGAAGTTGGTCGGCGTATAACGCACAACCGTGACGTCGAACGTTCCGCCCCCAAGGTCGTAAACCAGAATCGTGCGTTCGTCCGCCGCCAGATCTGTTCGCCCCAATTCGCCTTTTTGCCATGCGTACGCGAGGGTCGCGGCCGTGGGTTCGTTAATGATGTCGATCACATTTAGGCCGGCGATTCTGCCGGCATCTTGGGTCGCTTTACGGCGTACATCGTTGAAGTAATAAGGCACCGTGATGACCGCATTGGCGATCGGTCCGATTTCTTCTTCCGCATCCTGCTTCATCTTTTTCATGATGAGCGCGGAGACGAATTCGGGAGTCAGTTTCTTATTCTGATACAGAACAAAGAAGTCCTTGTTCCCCATTTCTCGCTTCACAGCCTCAATGACTTGGTCAGCCGGGGCACAGGCGGTTCGCTTAAAGGACGGGCCCACGACGACGCGGTCTCCATCCAGCAGAACAACCGATGGGGTAATCGGACGGCCATCGGCATTATTTGCAACCTTCGGATTTCCTTGATCATCAAGATAGGCGATGGCGGAGTAGGTTGTGCCGAGGTCGATACCGACAGTTCTGCCTTCAAGAAACTTCATTTGCGGGCCTTAAGTAGTTTAGTTCTGAGGTTTGTAGCTAAAAACACCCATCATGTGATGTCACAAACGCCGCGGTTCGTTCCGCCGTTGGTTTACGACAACAAACAGCAGCAGGAAACGCAACAGTCAACTCGTCTGGCTTCCATAGATATCGCAGCTTCAGCATTTTGTCCACCGATTGGCGCGGTTGCAAGCCGAACCACCGAATCTAGGGACTTGAAAACCTGACCTGTCTTGAATTTGGCCGCCCGCCTGAAGCCCAGCTCATTCGTCGGCCCCGGATTGCACCACAGCCCTGATTTGGCTGCGAAAAAAATTCGCCGCGTCGATTGCAAAATGGAATCAGCCTTCAGAACATCTGTGCTCGCCGTCCATCCTCCCCCTAAGGTCTCACCCCACATGAAACGATTGCCTCAACAGTTTTCAGCGAAGCATCTCAGCCTCGCGTTGTCTCTTCTGGCCTGCTGCCCGATGGCTTCGGCGGACGTGTCGCTGCCGACGTTCTTTAGTGACCACATGGTGTTGCAACAGCAAACACCCGTTCGAATTTGGGGCTGGGCCGATGGTGGTGAAGCGGTCACGGTGTCATTGGGGCAGCATACCGTGTCGACTGAAGCCGATCGCAAGGGAAACTGGAAAGTGGAACTGCCCGCCCTGCCTGCCAGCAAACAGCCCGCGACGATTTCGATCAAAGGCAACAATGAAGTGCAGATTCAAGATGTGCTGATCGGAGAAGTCTGGCTATGTTCTGGACAGTCTAATATGGAATGGACGGTTCGCAGTAGTACCAATGCAGCCGCTGAGATCGCTGTCGCAGACTACCCCATGATCCGGCACATGAAAGTGCCCCGGATTCCCAATACGACTCCACAAAACAACGTGCAAACAGAATGGCAAATCTGCTCTCCCGCAACCGCTGGCGACTTCACGGCCTGTGGCTACTTTATGGCCCGCAAGCTGTTCCGTGATCTGGATGTTCCGATCGGTCTGGTGAATTCGTCATGGGGCGGAACTCGCGTCGAACCGTGGACACCGCCAGTCGGTTTCGAAAAAGTCGAAGCCGTTCAGGATATCTACCAATCGGTGATCGGACGCACGCCGGGCAATCAGGCTTACAATGATCGACTATCGACCTACATTTCAGCGACGGAAGGCTGGCTGACAAAAGCGCGCGCGTCATTATCAGACGCTGCGTCCCTAGATGCAGCGCCCGCGTATCCGGCGGAACTGACTCCGTTTAAAAGCCACCAAGATCCAACCATGTTGTACAACGGCATGATCCACGCGCTGGTCGGATTTCCGATCCGCGGAGCGATCTGGTACCAAGGCGAATCGAACCACACCGAGGGCATGTTGTACTTCGAAAAGAAGAAGGCGCTGATCAACGGCTGGCGGGAGCTGTGGGGACAGGGCGATTTTCCGTTTTACTACGTTCAAATTGCTCCGTTTCAATACGGCAGTGAAGATCCTCAGATACTGGCCAAATTCTGGGAAGCTCAGGCCGCCGTGCAGCAGCTACCCAACACCGGCATGGTGGTGATTAACGACATTGCCACGCTGAACGATATTCATCCGCCGAACAAACAGGACGTCGGACTGCGGCTGGCCAATCTGGCTCTGAAGAACGACTACGGACAACACGATCTGGTGGCAAATAGCCCTGAGTTCGATTCGCTGGAAATCGTCGACGGCAAACTACGCGTGACCTTCCGAAACACGGGTGGTGGCTTAAAAACAAGAGACGGCAAAGCTGCCACGCACTTCGAAATCGTGGGCGCAGGATCGGGCGGTTTTCAGCCCGCGACGGCGGAAATCGATGGCGACACTGTGATCCTGAGTTCCGCCGACGTGGCTGCTCCGGTGGCGTTTCGGTTTGCCTGGCACAAGCTGGCAGAACCCAATCTTAGTGGGACAACGGGGCTGCCCGTGGGTGCTGTACGCGGCGGCGAATTGCCGGATTTTCTGAGCATGCTGCCGATCGGCAAAGACTATCAGCTGGTTTACGACCTAGATCTGTCAAAGCTGGCGGCAGACATTCGCTACGATGTGGACAACAGTGGATCGGTTAATGCCTTCGACCGAATTGGCTACCTGTTGGAATTGACCAACGGCGGCGATGAAGAAAAATTGTTTGTGTCGATGGATTCCTTCACCACTGACATTAAGCAAATCGGAATTCCGACGGTGTCGTCAGGGGCTAACTTCCAAACGCCGATCACCGCACTGGACGTGTATAGCACGTCGTCAACCGTCACGTCTGGCTCGGGCTTGTCTGGCAACGTCGAATTTTGGCCGAGCAACTATGGTCCGCAAAACAACGGCGGCGTGGCAGGTGCCAGCGGTCAGGTGTTCGACTTCGGAGACACTCCGTCGGCCCCCAGTGCTGGCTATGGCAGCATGCAGGTCCACAATGGCGCGGCGAAGCAGACACTGTTCGCAATCAACAACTGGAAAGCCGCTGCGTCCGCTGATATCGGTATAGGCAACAGTTCCGGCGAAACTCGCGACTGGACATTCACGGGCAATGCCGCAGGCTATTCTGCCAAACGCCTGCGAGTTTACGTTCGGGCGATTTAAGCACTGGGGCATGAGTTTCTTTGCCTGCGTTTCTTGGAGACGCTGCGATTTTCAACACAGCTCGCCTTACATAAACGAATTCAGCATCGCGACGTACTGCATAAAGAACTTCACGATGATGAAGATGATAAACCCGGCCACCAGCCCCCAGATCAATCGAGCCATGATCGAAGCTAGCCACGTCATGGCTCGCTGAGCGTCTTCGTCGAACGTGCGGCTCATACGATGCAGTGTTTCTGGCACGGTCCCGCTTTGTTCGGCTGTGTCGACCATGTGCAGATATTCGACCGGAAACAGGCGAGTGGATCTCAACGCGTCAGTTAGCGTTTCGCCTTCTTTGACCTGCATCCACACATTGTCTGTGCTGGCAATAAACGCGCCGTTGGCCGTGGCTTTTAAGCTGGCTTCCAGCGATGGCTTGATGCTCATGCCGGCCTGTTGAGTCAACGCGAAGCACCACGAAAAGCGCGCCAGCGCGAACGATCGCATGCAATAGCCGATGCCGGGCAGCGTCATCAAAAACGGATGCACGGCTTCCCGCCCGGCGGTGGAACGGGTGACGAAAATGTAACCCACCCACAACATTCCAGCCGTGCCAAAACACATCGTGAACCATTTGATGGCACCGGACGTGCCAACGAGGCCCAAGCCCAAAATGTCGGTCGGTTCCTGTCCCGGTGCGGACTGGCCGATGATCCCCAGTACAAAAATCAGCAGGCCGATGATCAGCACGGCCGCGACCAGTTGCATCACGGGCCATGCAATTTGCGAACGAAATTCCTGCATCCGTTTCGTACTGGCTTCATAAAATTCGGCCAGCGATTCAAAGATTTCGGGCACCGATCCGGTTAGTTCGCCCACATGCAGTAAGTCCAGAAACAGGGGCGGAAAACGGCCTTCTTGAGATCGGAAGGCGTGCGTCAGGTCGTCGCCCTTGTTGACCTGCTTGGACACCGCCTTGACGGCTTCTGTCAGACGCGCGTCGCGGGAATTCGACGACGCTGTTTTCAGCGATTTGCGGATTTCGACACCTGCCGTCAACATGCGGCTCATCGAGCGGCAGAACGGAAACAGGTTCTTGCCAGAAATCAGTGGGTTACGAAACATGGCTGGATCATATCAGGGAACGTCTGCGGATGCTCCCGCCAGCGTTTTGATTTCCGCTGGCTTGAGGACTCGATCGAACAAAGCGATTTCGTCCAGCCGGCCTTCCCAGTTGTCTTGGTTGTCGCAGCGGCCACCGAAAAAGAAGTCTGACACGGCGGATCTGCCAGGAAGTGTTTTCTGTCTGTCGATTTTCAGAGTTTGTTCACCATTCAGAAAAATCTGCGTTCGCTGTGCGTCAACCACGATCGCCACGTGGTTCCAAGTCCACCGCTCAGTCTGAGTCTTGCTGACCAGCGGTTGTTGACCGTCGGCGAGAAAGATGATGTGCCCCGGTTGTGTGGCGGTGCCGCCGATTCCAAGGTGTTCGCCTGCTGTGAGTGCTCCGTTGTTGCGTCCGTGCGAAAACATCCAGCCCGTGGTTTCTCGGGCGTCGTTCGGCATCCCATTCCAAAACCACACCGATACCGAGTATGCGTCCGGCAGCGGAAGCCTCGCGTGCAATCGATCACCGGCGAAGTGCACGCAGCGATTGGTTTCACCAGCGGCACACAGCAAGTCCGACTTCGGTCCTTCCAGAAAGCGAGCGACCGCGAGTTCGTACATGGCGGGATGTTGATTTGGTGAAGAATCGATCGCCCACGGCCCGTCGGTTTCGTCCAGCCGATACCACGCGACGGGTCCTGCGTCTCGCACAGCCACGGCCAATGGCCCTAGGGTTTGTTGAGGCACGCGCCGCTGGCGATCGGTGACTTGTTCCAAAAGTTGTAGCGCGTGTTCGACGATTTTCGGTTCGGCTTGAAATTCCAAGCCAGCTGATCTGGCTGGCCACGTGTTATAGCCGCCCAGCAAGTGTTGTTCTGGTGGCGGGATGTAGCCATCGCCGCCGTTCGCCAGTTCAATCACCATCATCTTCTGCAGCGGACTTTGACGTTTGATCTTCATGCCAGTGAGTGCGTAGGTTTCGCACGGCGTGGTTGCGATGCCGATGTCGCCGATTCGCAAGGCCTGTACAACAATTTCTGTCGACTGCCGTTCGTGCAGCATAATAGATTCTCGAGCGTAGACTTCGGTCGTTGTTTTGGGAAGACGATCGCCAAGTTCCGCCACAATGTCTTGAGCCCATTTCAGTCGCGCAGCATCTGGGACACGGTATGGCAACTGTGGGCGAACTTCCGCCATGACCACATCGGCATCGGCGGCGTACGAAATCGATTCGCAGGCCTGTTCGGTCAGTTTTTGCAGGCCAGCGGCGTAGTCTTCGATGTTGGGATACGGGTCCCATTCAGATTCTGGCCGCGTATAATCTCGCCGCCAGATGTCTCCACTACAACCATGCGACATGACGGCCACGAAGGGCGGATGTTGTTTTTCTGAATGCCCCATGCTGCCCTGCAGACCGTCGCAGTACAGGCCAAAGTAATCGGCGGCGAGCGGCTTTTGGCCTGAAAAATAGTGCATCGAGAAGTTGGCTAGCACTGCGATCGGCCGACCGGACGCTGCTTGGAACGACATGATCGACAGGTCCGGATCTTCGGGCCCGGATTCTCCTGTCACATCGTCCCAGTTGCGGCCCGCATGCATGTTCGCTCGCACCGTCATGTCCCCAAACGGGTCTTCTGCCAATCGATCAGGGCGTCGGATCCAGCGTCGCACCGCGGTGAAGTCGGCTGCATTCTGCACCGCCCAGCCGACCTTCGCAGCTTCCAGATTGGCTTCGGCTTTGACAAGGGCTTCCACGATTCCGGCGCGCAGGACGGGCTGATAGGCTGGGTCGGCGTCGGTGCCAAGGCATCCCATAGATGCTGGTGCGGTATGCGTGTGTGTGGCTGAGATCAGGATGTGGTCTGGCTTGATCTGCGTCATCTTTGAAGCCAGTCGTTTGGCTTCGTCCAGCAATGCGCGGCCCATCATGCAACTATCGACGACGACAATTCCGACTCGCTGTCCACCGCCGTCAACCACGATTGCGCGTGCGTTGATTGTTGTGACAACTTCCGACGCCGACCGACTGGTCATGCCGCCGTTGACCAGCACCGGAAACGTTGTTGGCGTCACGTCGACAATGGCTGCACCGGCCATCAATTCCGCTTGCAGGCTGGATGCCGTGGCCAGAAACAGCAGGCCGTTTAACACGATTGCGGCGGACAGCTTCATCGGAGACTCCTAGAAATGATCAGTGGCAGATAGACGGTTCGGCTGTTGTACGGAAGTGGCGGGCGAGCGTCAAACAGCACGCTGCTGTCGCTGAGCTGAGTTAACTATGATTGGCGAGGCAGCCTTGAGACTGCATCTCACTTACGTCATTTTTGGCAACCAAAATTGCCAAATTGTATTCTGTTTGTACAATCCTGACGAAATCGAAACAGGATGGCAAAAGACACCTGCAACCTTGAAACACCTGCATGACGCCGCTGGACACCAAAGACCGCGAAATTCTACAACACCTGCAACGCCATCAGGGTGCCAATGTTCAGGATCTGTGCGATCTGCTGGGGGTGACTCGAAATGCGATTCGCCAGCGAATTTTGCGGTTGGAATCCTGCGGCGTAATGAAGAGCGAGCAGCAATCGCAGTCTCGCGGACGGCCGAAGAACGTCTATCAGGTCACGGAAGAAGGCCTGCATTCTCTGGGTGAAGACTACCGCGAACTGGCGGTTGTGTTGTGGGAGTCGATCGTCGGCCTTGAGGATTCTGCTGTGAAGGAACAGCTGATTTCTCAGGTTCGAGATCGTTTGGCCGATCGATTTCGTCACAAATTGACGGAAACGGCGTCGATAGATGATCGGCTGGATCAGCTGGCGGATGAGATGAAGTTGAGTGGTTTTAATGTAGAAAGTGATCATTCTGCAGCGTTGCCAATTTTGCGAGAAACGAATTGTCCGTTTCCGATGCTGGCAGACGTTGACGAAACGATCTGTCAGATTGAGCGGCAGGTGTTGGAGCAGGTTTTGGGAGCTCCGGTGCAGTTTAAGAATCGCTGTCGCGATGGGCACCATTGCTGCGAATTTGAGGTGCAGACAGCGGCCAAGTCGATACCGTGATGGATGCAGAAACGGATTTCAAATTTCAAATCTGCAATCCGAAGACGGTGATCTCAGATTTGAAATTCGGAGTCTGGAAATCTGGGGCGTTGTGAAACAAGTCGTGAGCTTGATACAGTTTGTGAATCGCACGACCTGTGACGTGGCGTCATGGGATTCAGTCAAACAGCGAGTTGGTTATTTTAGTAAAACAAGGCGGACATCGATATGACATGGATCGAAGGACGATTCGAAGAAAACGTCATCACAACAACGCTGGAAGATGCCATGAACTGGGGCCAGCAGTCCAGCATCTGGCCCATGACGTTCGGGCTCGCTTGCTGTGCGATTGAAATGATGGCCACGGGTGCCAGCAAGTACGACATCGACCGTTTTGGTGCGGGTGCGTTCCGAGCGACTCCACGTCAAGCGGACCTGATGATCGTGGCTGGCACGGTGACGTTTAAAATGGCCAGTCGCGTTCGTCGCCTCTACGAACAAATGGCTGACCCGAAGTACGTGATTGCGATGGGGGCCTGCACTGTTGGCGGTGGTCCTTACTTTAAGCACGGTTACCATGTGGTGAAGGGCGTTGATCTGGTTGTGCCAGTCGACGTCTATGTGCCAGGGTGTCCGCCGCGACCGGAAGCATTGCTGGAAGGTCTGATGAGAGTTCAGGACAAAATCAAAGCGCGAAAAGTGACCAAGGGTGAGCAAACATTGCCCGTCCCTCATCATAGTGGTTACTCAGCGTTGAACGTCTGAGCCAGCGGCTGTTTTCCGTGTTCGGTTTTCAGTTTTCAAAAGCGGCAGTTGCGTTGTCTGAACCTTGAAAACGAACACTGATGGCTCGCGAAAGCGGACACTTTGATTCGCCACATCAAAGTGAAGTATTGACACAAACAAGTTTGACTGAATCTTGAGTCCCCGTGCCGACGTTCAATCGTCAGACGGTGATTCACACACAAGGAAATGCGAACGCCATGAGCAGCCTGCTCAAAATCACCGACCTCCACGTTTCTGTTGCCGACACGCCTATCCTAACAGGCGTGACTATGGAAATTCGTCAGGGCGAAGTTCACGCTCTGATGGGCCCGAATGGTTCTGGCAAAAGCACACTGGCTTATGCGTTGGCAGGTCACCCCAATTACGCGATCACTGGTGGTTCCATCGAAGTTGATGGTGTGAACATCACGGAACTTGCGGCTGACGAACGTGCTCGAATGGGCATGTTCCTCGCTTTTCAATATCCGGTTGTGATTCCCGGCGTCAAAGTGGCGGATTTCATTCGTCACGCGATCAGCAACATCCGCAATCCAGACCGTAAAGAAGGCGAAGGCTTGGTCGGAATGCGTGAGTTCCGCACGGAGATCAAAGCGAAAATGGAAGAGCTGGGGATGGACGTTGAGTTCGCTCGACGATACCTGAACGACGGGTTTTCCGGCGGCGAAAAGAAGCGGATGGAAATTCTGCAGATGGCGATGCTGAAGCCAAAATTTGCAATCTTAGACGAAACCGACAGTGGTTTGGACAGTGATGCTGTGCGGGTGGTCAGTGAAGGCTTGGCGAAGCTCAGCGGTCCGAATATGGGTGTCCTGATTATCACTCACCACGAACGACTGCTGGAATACAACCGACCGAAGTACACACACGTGATGCTAGGCGGTCGCATAGTGGAAACTGGCGACGCGTCTCTGGCAGAAGACCTGCACAACAACGGCTACGCGGCGATCCGAGAACGTCATCCGGATGCTGATGCGGACAATGCGAAGGCGGAAGCTGCGGCCGCAGTTTAGGCGACTTCAGAACCGTGCTACGAATCCGAAACTGTAAACTTCCTTCGGGAAGTGCGTGAACATGCAGAAGTAAGAGACACTGAATGGCTGGCTGCCGAGGGCAAAGTTTATACAGCTTTGGAACCAGCTTGAAACGCAACAATCCCAACCTCCGCCACCGGGTTCACCAGAATAAACTCGCTGGCGGAGGCTCAAAGAAACCATAGAAAACTCAACCATGAGCACAGACGCACCGGAAAAAGAAGATGTTTCGATTGGCGATTACCAATTCGGCTTCCATGATTCCACAGACAATTACGAGTTCAAAAGCCGCAAGGGGTTGGACCGCGAAATGGTCGCTCAGATTTCAGAAATGAAAAATGAGCCGGCGTGGATGCGTGATTTTCGCCTGCGATCGCTCGAAATCTTCGAATCTCGACCGATGCCCAACTGGGGTGGCGACATGTCGGATCTCGACTTCAACGATATCTTCTACTATGTCAAGGCGTCGAAGGGCCAAGAACGCAGCTGGGATGATGTTCCAGAAGACATTCGTAAAACCTACGATCGTTTGGGTATCCCTGAAGCGGAAAAGAAATACCTTTCCGGCGTGAAGGCGCAGTACGAATCTGAAGTCGTCTACGGCAGCTTGCAGGAAGACTTGGCAAAGCAAGGTGTGTTGTTTACGGATACGGATTCTGCGTTGCGAGACCATCCGGAGATCTTCAAAGAGCACTTCGCTCAGATCATTCCCCCAGAAGACAACAAGTTTGCCGCACTGAACAGTGCCGTATGGTCAGGTGGATCCTTCATCTATGTCCCTCCAGGCGTTCATATCGAATTCCCACTGCAAGCGTATTTCCGGATTAACACGGAAAACATGGGGCAGTTCGAACGCACACTGATCATTGTCGACGAAGGCGCTTCGGCGCATTACGTCGAAGGCTGTACGGCTCCCACCTACAGCAGCGACAGTTTGCACAGTGCGGTTGTGGAAATCGTCGTCAAACGCGGCGGTCGTTTCCGTTATACGACCATCCAAAACTGGTCCAGCAATGTCTATAATCTCGTCACTAAACGAGCGATGGCGTACGGTGATTCATTGATGGAATGGGTTGACGGAAATCTGGGCAGCAAGCTGACGATGAAGTACCCGGCCATCTACCTGATGGAACCTGGTGCTCGTGGCGAAACACTGTCGATCGCTTTTGCCAGCAAAGGACAACATCAGGACGCAGGTGCCAAAATGGTTCACTGTGCTCCTCACACCAGCAGCCGCATCATCAGCAAAAGCATCAGCAAAGATGGCGGACGCGGCAGCTATCGAGGACTTGTGAAAGTCGAAAAAGGAGCTCACCACTGCAAGAGCAACGTTGTGTGCGACGCCTTGATTCTGGATCCGGATAGCAAAAGCGACACGTATCCATACATCGAAGTGGAAGAACAGGACGTAGCGATTGAACACGAAGCCAGCGTCAGCAAAATTGCCGAAGAACAACTGTTTTATCTGATGAGTCGCGGTCTAAGTGAAGCGGAAGCCAGCGCCATGATCGTGACCGGATTCATCGAACCACTGGTCAAAGAGCTTCCGATGGAATATGCGGTGGAAATGAATCGGTTGATCGAATTGCAAATGGAAGGCAGCGTCGGCTGACCAGATTCGAAGGAGATCACGACGGGCAATTTCAAAGAGGATTGTTCTATGAGCTCGCTTCGCCAGTCTGTCACCACCTTGCTTGGTGTCGTGTCAGTCACTGCAATCCTTGTGGTGTTCGTGCAGGACGAAGCGTGGTTTTTTGCTAGTCCGCTTGAAGACTTATCTAGATACAACTCAGCTCCGGAGGCCCCTCAAACTGCGGTCAGCTTTACAGTGGATCATGGTAGGTTCATCTTCTTTGAGGACTCAGTTTTGACGAACAAAGTTAAAGCCGTCCGTATCGCTGCTATTGTCGCGTTCAGTTCTTTTTTATTGATAATTTCAGGACTTGTACACTTCGTCAGCTCTGATGGGGCATGAACAGCAACTGACAGTCAGCTTTCTGATCTCGCGACCGATTGCTGTAGATTAAGGATCGGAAGGAAGAATAAACATGGTCAAGCTCTCGGCCGAAATCGCTGAAGCATTGCAGTCGATCAGCGGCCAACCGCTCACTGTCGAAGTCCTTGGTTCTGATAGAGCCTACGTGCTGGTTGACAGCGCGATCCACGAAGCTGCGATGGCGGCGCTGCAGCGTGAAAGAGAAGATGCGTTGATCCGCGAAGGGCTCGAAGACATCGATACCGGTCGCACTCAGCCGATCTTGGAAGCGTCGTCGGAGATACGAGCGATGATAGTAGAAAGGCTGCCCAGTGGCACTGCCGGTTGGAATTTCGGCAAAGGCCAAATCCGACATTATTAGAAACGCTTTCTGGTGGGCAAGACAACACTCGGTTTTTGAAGCTCTGGAATGGGAGGCAGTTGTCGTTCAGCAGTGCATTGATATTGGTACTGCTCCGGAAAGCTACAGCCTCGTCGCCGCCACAACAGCCGAGTCCCGCGGGCTGCGAGAAGCTCTCGTCGGAAAAGGGCGGCATAAGAAATACCGGGCCATCTTCAAAATTGAACCACTACGTGTTGTGGTCGTCAGACTCTTCGGCGGTGAACAGGACGTGGCCACACTCATCAATACGACCGACTGATTTCAAACTCAGCACAAACGACCGCTATTCACTCATCAATTCAGGCGAACTTCACGACTATGCCAGCCACAATCAATATTTCACGCATCGGCTTCAGCACCGAAGTCTTCGAAGAATTCCTCAACACTCGCGTCGAAGCCACGTGGATCACAGACGCACGGCGTGCCGCGTTCGCGAAGTACGCAGAATTACTGGCGGAAGAACTGGATCCGGAAGAATTCAAACGCGTTGATCTACGAGTCTTCAACGCCGGAAAATTTCGTCCGGCATCCGGCGTATCCGACGCTTCGTCGGTCAGCACTCTGCTGGCCAACGAAACCGAATACGGCGGCAACATTCGCCACGTCGATGGCGGGATGACTCATGCCAGTGTCAGCGAAAAGATCACAGCGCAAGGTGTTCTGTTCGGAGATCTGCAGACTTTGCTGACGGAACATCGCGAACTGCTGGAACCGTACTTTATGAAGCAAGCCGTCCAGCCAGACGCCGACCGCTTCAGTGCGTGGCACGCAGCGTTTTGGACCAGTGGCACGCTGTTGTACGTTCCGAAAGGTGTTGAAGTTGACTTGCCTCTGCACAGCCTGATCGCTCATACCAAAGACGGCGTGGCGGACTTCGGTCACACGCTGGTGATTGTCGAAGACGAAGCGCGAGCGACCTTGCTGGAAGAAACCACTTCGGCAAACGAAGACATCAACGGCCTGCACGTGGGCTGTGTTGAGTTAATCGTTGGCAAGCATGCGAATCTGCGATACGTGCAGCTGCAAAACTGGAACCAAAACACGTGGCACTTCGCTCACCAAGCAGGCAATGTCGCTCAGCAAGGCTCGCTGCAGTGGACGGTCGTGGGGCTCGGCAGCAAGCTAAGTCATATCCATCAGGATGTGAACCTGAATGGTCGCGCATCCACAGCGGAAGTGAACGGCGTCACCTTCGCCAGTGATCGTCAAAAGATCAGCTATTACACTCAACAGCACCATAGAGCTCAAGGGACACACAGCGACTTGCTGTACAAAGAAGTTCTGCGTGATGCGTCGCGCGTGATCTGGCGAGGCATGATTAAGGTCGACGAAGCCGCTCAGCAAACCGACGGCTACCAGCGCAGCGACGCCTTGATGCTCAGCGGTGACTGCCGTTGCGACAGCATTCCGGGACTCGAAATCAAAGCGGACGACGTGCGATGTACGCATGGAGCCACCACGGGCCGAGTTGACGAAGAGCAGATTTTTTACGCTCAGAGCCGCGGCATCAGCGAGAACGAAGCGATGCACATGATCGTCGAAGGCTTCTTTCAGCAAGTCTACGACCGCATCCCCATCGAAATCGTGCGAGAAACCCTCAGCCGCACCGTCCAAGGAAAACTTGGCATCGAATCCATGGAAATGGTCTAGCCCGGGACCGACCGGAGGCGGATGCACTTGGACACGAGTTGAGTGTTGGGGCGCTGTAGGCGTGGAGAATAACCCCACGTCTTTTTAGACCCCCGTGAGCTTCCGCAGGGGTGAGCGAAATTTGAGATCAGATTGATCGTCGCGACGACAGGTGGACATTGTATCGCAATTCGCTCCGCGAATTTGATGTTGTTTCTCTCGTCTTGCTCTGTTGATTATGAAAGCCGACAGTACGGTCAAAGATAACGTGCGGGGAGAACGCCTCACCGCAGGATGGAATTTGGACGAACTCAAAGGCATTCTACGAGCCTTTCAAGCTGCCTGAACGTGCGATTGCCTTGGCCCTATCATGCTGCCACCCTCCGGGCTAAGAAAAAAAGAAGACCCTGCTTTCTGGGCAGAACAAAACTTGCAAACACGAATTTGTCCGTCAATACCAATGTTTTAACAGCCCAGGCTCACGGCGAGCTGAACGGCGATTGATGTCCTGTCCTGTCCTGCCGTGATGAATCATCTCTTGAGACTCGGCGACTGACCTTCCGCCCAGCTGATTCGATTTCGATTCGCTGTCGTGGAAGTTCGCAGCCAGACTTGCCACTTTTCGTTTTTGTCAGCGGCTTCCCGCCAGTCCGGCGAATCCGTCAACTGGCTGGTATCGCGATCGTTGGCCAGCACCAGCACCTCGATTTCCGGTGGCAGCAGGTTTGGTTCGATGCTGTTGCTCAGTATCGCCCAATGGAGATCTTTTTGTCGTTGGACATAGTCCGGAGTATTGAATTTATGGCATAGCCACGGCCGCACTGGCGCGTAGGTTGTCATCAGGTAACTGAAGTCGAGTGATTCGCAGAAGATTACCTGATTGGGCGTTTGTTGGTTCAACACCGCCAGCACCTGTCGATCTTCATCGGCCAGATAAAAACCTTCGGGGCCGCTGCCATTGTACTGCCAAATACTGTGAGTCACCGTGAACGCCAAGTTGTCGAAGCAGGCCAGCAGCATGAGTGTCCCAAAAACAATCCGCCGCCGGGCAGCGGGGAAATCGGCAATGGCAGCCAGTAGTTTTTGGATTTGCGGCACCGCGATCAAAAACAATGGCATCCAGATATAGCCGCGACTAAAGTGGAGCGGCTGCACGGGACGAGGAAGAATTCGATCATGAATCGTTAAGCCGAAAGCGACGGCGGCTGCCACCGCCAGAAACTGCTCATCACGACTTAGCCGGAAACCTCGGCCCATCAAATGCATGATGCCCAACAGCGCAACAGGCGAGTAGGCGTACAGGATCGTACTCCATTCCGCTCGCCAATTTAGCGACCAGTTGGCCTGCAAAGCGGCGTGAGAAGGAAACTGCGGCAGCCAGAGCTTGTAGTACCCCAGCAACAGGATAATCAGACACATCGCCGTTCCGAGATGCATGTAGCTGCGTCCGCTGCGATGGCGAATTGCTTCCAACAGCATCCATGCGTTCAGCATCAGCAGCAGTTCAAGACCGGACCATGGATGAGTCAGGCCCAGCAACCCCGCACACAACAGAGCCAGCCAGTGCTGTTGTCTTAATACGAATAGCCAGCTGGCGGCGACAAAGCAGTGGTAGGTGATTTCAATGCCATAAACCGTATTCCGTCCCCAGTTCAGAAACCAGAGTCCTTCCGTGGGATCGAATTCGAAGACCGCATCGGACCATGACAGGCCCGTCACCATGCCCTTCAGAAGTCCCAGCAGCGATAGCATTCCTCCCGACCACAACGCCAGAAACAGAATCGTCATGCGGCGAGACGTTGCTCGACGGCACACCATCAACCACGTCAGCCAGCCAAACACGGGCAACAGCCCCGCCGTCAATAACGAATAAGCCACGCCTGGCTCAAACCCCAGTTTGCTCACAGCAAGACCAAGGGTCCACGGCAGCCAGTGAAAATAAATCACCGGCGCATCAGGATTGGAATCCGAAGGGTTGGGATATCGTAGTCCGTCCCCACGCTCAAACGCCGCTCGACCATTCGCGACATAGTAAGGCTGATCGTACTGAATGAACCCCGTCGCCCGATCTCCATTGCCCAGATAATGGGCGGCCAAAATCGTGAGCCACGGCAGAAGCATGGCCGCAAACAGGATCACGTTACTCCGCTTCCAGAGCAGCGATTCTGACGTGTCGCGATCCGCAGATTCATCTGTAACAGATTCAGAACTGACCATCCACAAAGCATCCGGAAACGACAAGGTAAGCTAGCCTCTGCTGTTTATCACCCATCCGTGCTGCGGGATTTAGAGCGACTCAAGGGGAATCGTCTGACCGAGCGATTCCTGTTTCCACGGGGCCTTACAGTCGAACATCGAGTCGGCAGATTCTGCCGACTTGCGACCTTGCTTCTGATCTATGTGCTGATCGCTGCGATGGTCGCGACGACAGACATTGCCTGTGATTGACCTTCTGTTGTCTTTCCGGGCAACGCAGCTCGTAAGCGCCCATCAGCCCCCTTCTTGGCAGGCGGTTTAGTCTGGCGAGCGTTGTTTCGCTTGTCCTGACTTTTTGTGGAGGTGTTTATGGGGCGTTGACGTGATCCTGCTGTTCGTGCGCGGTGGGAAAAAATGATTCGTGTGTTCGAGGAGTCCGGGTTGAGTGTCGCTGGATTCTGTCAACAGAAGGGCATTTCGACAGCGTCGTTCTATGCCTGGCGGCGGAAGCTTCGGGAGTCCGTTGGTCGTGATGATGTCGCTGCCGGACGTGGGCGCGTGAACGGAGCTGGAGCTGGCGTAGGAAGCTTTGTGCCGGTCACTCTGGAAGCGGTTGGTGAATGCTTTGGAGTTCGTTTTTCCGAACGTGCGGTTGTTGAAACTCAATGACGGACATTTCGCACACAGAAAAGATCGGCGAGGCACGTGGCGACCTGCGGAATCAGTGGGACGGCCTGGTGCAATATCCGGACGACGGCGAGTTGCCGATCGACAACAATCTGAGCGAACAGTTAACGCGTCAGGTGACGATTGGCCGGAAGAACTGGCTGTTCATCGGCAGCGTTGCGGCGGGCTATCGCGCGGCTGACCTGATGAGCCTTGCCAGCAGTGCTCACCGCAACGATCTGGACGTGTGGGCGTACGTCAAGGACGTGCTGGACCAGTTGCTGTCGGGCCGCACCGACTACGCATCCCTGCGTGCGGACATCTGGAAGCTGTCACACCCGGAATCCATTCGCACGTATCGAGACGAAGAACGACGCCAAACCGCCGCCCGCCGAGACCGTACACGGCTCGAACGCCGACTCGCCAGACTC
>JBDNHJ010000304.1:0-5713 GCA_041688835.1 Fuerstiella sp. | reverse complement strand
CCCAGAAAGCCGAAAAAGTAGAATGTCCCCGTTTTGCGTTCGGATTCTTCGTAGCCTTGGTTCTTAAGGAACGTGAGATAAGTTTCGCGGTCCGGCATTTCTTACGCCAAATGTTAGAGTTCACCCTGTGGCGGCGAGTGACGTTGAAACGAGAAAAGATGTCGCCCGCCACCGGGTGCAACGAATTGGTACGCCTGTCATGGCGTATGACTTGTGGGGTGCCGTTTTCTTTGCTGGAAGCCAGTCCCCGGTACGAGAAAGAAGATCTTACGGTAGGCAGCATACCAACTGTGACTCCGATCGAACAAGTACGAGACAAGGGCAACTGCGGGGAGGTAACGAACCGTGGGGAGGAAGCCTGCGAATGTGCCGGTAAGCTGACAAAGAATCGCCGTCAACCACATTCTCGTCAAATCTGCGAGGTTACGGACAGAAACCTGATACAAGGCCCGTGCGGACAGGCGAGTGAGCCAACCATCACGAAGCCGTCATCGTTCATCCGCATTGGTAAATCAGGAGCTTGCGCAGAGAAAGCCATACGTCTTATCCAGGGAGATCCGCCGCACGTATCTGCCACGCAGGCTTGCCTGCAAACAGAGCCGTCATCGGTCAACGATGCTGGTGTGCGGCGGAAGTCAGCAGAGGTCATTGTACTGTCTCGTCGCATTCCAGCGGCGACAGGAAGGACCGAACCATGAAGAACAGGGAGGAGCGACCGACGGCCTCGGATCGAGGTGCCTCGCAGCAGACGTTTGACTTCGGCGATGAAGTGGAATCGACGCTGCCCGCGAATTTACTCCGCCAGGAGTTGACCGATCCGGCGTCCATCGACACGCCGTCCCTGAGCGTCTTACCAGACGCAGATTTGGTGGAGCAGGTTGTTGATCCGCGAAATCTCGACCGTGTCTGGCGTCAGGTCAAACGGAATCGCGGATCGCCTGATGCGCGGGATGAACCAACACTTCGCCAGCGGCCTGCACCTGCACGGCCATGACTCCGCAAGCGTTTGCCGAGCCCGGGCGTTGCTGTGGAACTTTACTCCATGGCACCCCGCCGTCACCAAAACTCACAACGGCTTCGAATGCCCCGCCGAACTACTCAACAAACACCGCTACTCCGAATGCCCCTGGCTCGAAAACCTCCTCGTCTCCGCCTCATTCCACGGATACCGATTCCACAAACCCCTTAATCTGTGATGGTCAGGTAGATTCTAACCGTTTTTCCGTATTTGCGGCTTGCACTTAGGGCAACTCCCATAGGATTTTTGAATTACGTCCACTACGGAGGGTGGATACCCGATACATCAAATGTGGATGTCATTTGTTCCAGGATGCGAACAACTCACGTTTAGGGAAAAACATATGTCGCGATCACTTGGTATGCAGTGGACTCTCTTAACCATTCTCCTGACCGGTTGTGCCAGCACAACCGTGGTCAAGAACCCCAGTTGTGACGATGACGGGATTCGCTTTTATCGACCGAAGCAATATCTACTCATTGAACCGGCGGCAGCGGCTGGCCATGTGAAGATTACCACGACGGTATTGCCTGACTACAACGAAGAATACTCTATTCACATCAACGCAGGTCTGGGCACGAATAACACGACGGTCATACTGACTGACGGATGGAATCTTGGAGAAATGACCGTCGATGTTGATTCCAGGGCGACGGAGCTGATTGGTGCCGTGACGAATGCCGCGCAAGTGGCAGGAGGCCTGGGCGACAGTGGAGCCAAAGCGGCAACCCCGGCCGTTGACATGACTATCCCGGCGAGGGGCGTTCCGATGGGACTCTATGAGGCAGTCGTTGGCCGAGATGGCTGTGGCAGACGACAATTGTTTGGATGGCGATATATTGGATTCATGCCATTTGCGCAATGCCCGACTGACGGCACTGGCGGACCGAATCTGCACGACTGCAACTGCGAATTATGGGGACTGATCTGGGAAGACGGCGTCATGGTCTTCAGTTCGCTCGGTAACATCCAGACTATACCTGTCGATGGTGATCTTATACGCGGCCCTGCGGCACCAGCCCAACCAGCGAACGGAGCCGATGGAACACCTGTGCCTGTGCCAGGCGCAGATGAGGCATGATTTGGCACAGGATGAAGTTTTCAAAGTCCGTCCGGAACCTCCGGTCGGACTTTATTGTTCTCCGATACGACCAGCGAGCTGCGGTATACTCATCCCAGGCGTTGGCTGATTGATTCGCGCACGCTTTTGCTGACGCCATTGGATTTGAGTCTTGTCAGCAGTTCCTTCTTTGTGGAAGCGGCATAGTCGGTATTGTCCATTTGGCGGGCGAGGGAAATCGCTGTACCAGCCGTTTCGGCGTACGCCAGATTGTGAGCCTTTCGCTGCGGCTTCGGCAACTGCCTGTAACACTGGAGCGACGTCTTGATCAATTCCATCGCCGTACGTGTGTCCTGATGCGCGCTGACTTTCATTTTCATTCCGCGACTCATTTCAACCGGCTGATGAAAATCGCGGCCCATCGCCTGTGCCATCCTTTTGGACAGCTTTGCGATCGCCCCCTCGCCAATGTCCTGTGGGGAATACTCTCCATGGACCATGCTTTCCAGAAGTTTGAATGACGTTTGCATCGTTTCCGCTCGCGAGATTCCCAGCGCCAGCGATAACGACGTTTCAAAGTTGAAATAGTCCTGAGCAAGTATGTCGGCTGTTCGAGTGAGCGGCAGGCCAATCCGGATTCGATGTGTAGCCGAACTGGCAAGCTGGTTCGACGACGCGAAGACAACACGCACTTCGTAGTTGCCAGGTGTATCAAACAGGCGGCAACCGCTCGCTCCGCTCGTCAAATCTACAAGGCAACTGACGCGGTCTCGGCCCTTGTTTCTGACGGTGCAGGGAGCCAGTTCCGTTGCGCCATCCGTGCCACACCCTTGGCAATAACAGGCCAGCGGACGAAACTCAACGACACCGCCATCCGGACGTCGTATGAGGATCTTCAGATTGCCTGATTCCGGTGTCGGCAGGCTGTCAATGGTAATGGCCGACCCGCGAGAACAATTCTTAATCCGAATTTCCAACTCGACCGGCTCAAGAAAGTCGAAATACCCTTGAGAACGAACGTCGATCATCCATCGGGCTCGTTCCACAACTTCCGGCAGGTTCCAGAATGAAGAGGAATCCGCGAGCACTGGTACAGCAAAATTTCCTCCCATTGCAACTGTGCGAAACTCACCATGCCGAAGATGAGCAAGCTCTTCTAGCGTAAAGGAAAACGGAAATTGTTCCCAATAGGAACTTCCTGAGTGCGTCGCGTCGAAAATGCGCGGGAGATTCATCCACGACAGTGTGTTCGCGTCCGGATGCCGCAAATTAAAGGTATGGGCGGATTCATGCACCAACACTCTTAGCAGCATGCGCACAGCCGCCTGATCAATGATGTCTGTGGTGGTCCGCACCAGCGACTGCCGGAGTTCTGGGTGATCGACGAACACGGCGAACCCCTGTCGAGTCGCGCTTCCCGGAAAAGTGGATGCGTCGAACATCATGCCACGATTCCTTTGATCATCGTGCCTGCCAGCGATGAGTCCCCAGATCTGCCAGCGTGGCCACGGCCCGGACACATTTCTCAACTGATGAGAGTTTATCACCATCGTTGAGTGCAGTTCTGCATCAGACCACAATCGAAAACTCGTCGGTCGGTCGTCGATCTCCATGGCCTGCTCCGCAATTGACAGCTTGATGCCTGCGTCTGCAAACGCGGATTCCATGGAAAGGGTGCGTTGAGGCAAGTTGCTCGGGCGTGTGCTAACGGAATGAGTGTCGTAAGATGGTAGAATCCCGTGCGGAAGTCTCACACCCGGCGGTCGCACACTCTTGCAGACATCGACCTGCAATGTAGCCTCTCGAAACCACTCAGAAGTCCAAGTACAGTCATAGGTGCTTTCAGAATTATCCTCGCGAGTAAATGTTACTGTGGCTGTCTGGTTCGTTCCAATGACGTTCCTGTTGATTTTTATCGCAAATCGCCGAATTGTGGCATTCGGGACACTGGTGGTAACGTTGCCCGAGATCGTCACATGTAGTGGATGTTCTTGCGTTTGAACTGAACGCCCAAACCATGAGAACGAAAAGGTAGCCTCGTTCCCTTGGAAAAAATCGCCACTGACCGCATTGGTGACTAGGGAATTCTCTCGAATGCGATCAATGTCCACTCGAAACGCGGCGCTGAACATACCTTGGTTGGGCGAAGTCTGCATGCCGCGATAAGTTCCACTGACTGACGACATCGAAATCACTCCAGAATGCGTCTATTCTGCCTCTGAGTACACACGAACCCAATTGACCAGCCCCAGTATGTTCACCAAGCAGACTCACTGCAATTACTTAATTCTAGTGGCAGGAATTGGATAGCATGCATTAAGACTCGATCGATGGATGCATGTTTTTTCAGAATCGGCGATCTGGGAGTTGTTGCGACGGCAAAGGCGGCGCGTGAGTTAGTGGATCCAACAGTGGAATTTGACCTCAGGAGTGGACCTCGGGCGTGTGCAATTTTCGTTTTTTGTGGCGTGTGTCGTTTCAGGACGCAAACGTCTGGAATCAAAACAGGTTGAAGATCCAGATCAAGATGCTTTGGCGATAACGGCCTCCACTTAAACGTCAAGAGCCGACAGGAATTCCAACGCAGTGCTGCGAATGAAGTTGAGCGATTCGCCGAGGTTTACTGCATCACGGCGAAAAAGCTGGATGTAGTCAGCAGCTTGGCCGTTTGACTGAGGTCCAGTGGATGATCATACACCGCCCGGATCTGCTCCCAGAAGCATCTTCGTGGTCTGCTTTCTGAGTTCGCTTTTTTGCAGCAACTCATGGGCAAATACGGTAAAGATTTTGGCATCTCCAGAGAGGCAGATCGCATGCGGATGGTTCCATTCTCGGAAACGCCAATAGTTCCACGTGTGGGGGCTTCCGTTGCCGGTTCAGATTCGTTTTTGACTTACAAACTCCATCAGGCCGACAGAGTTTGCCGTCGTCTCTCCCGCCAGGCGTCCCCCTCTATCGTTGGATTAAATGCTGGTTCCACCCAGCCAAACGTTACCGACAAGGACGACGCACGGCTGGCCAATCTGTGACGCCGCTACTCAATCTTTCCACGGCATTCCTCGGGTCTGACAGGCCATCGCGATCAGCATCTCGTACATTCGGGACAGTCGGGTCGATGACCATAAACTTTCTGACATGGGTGCGACAGCTGCGTGACTGACGACAGCTGCTTGTTTAGCGTCACTTGTGTTGCTGGTGTCACTCGTTTGACTGGTATGACAGAGGCTTTTTCCTCCTGTGATACCGCCACTATTTTTCGGCCCTTTATTAACTCCACAGCCCTGAAGATAGAGTTTTCTGAATCTGGTTGAGGGGGTATAATAACCGGAATGGAAATGGATGAGTTGAATTTTCAAGGAGGACGTCATGGTCGATTTACCAGATGGACGAAGTTGGTCTGCAGAACAGTTGGAACTCATGAGGAAGGTTGCCGTGCGTGCCGTGTTCGAGTTGGGCAAGACTCGTCGCGAAACGGCTGAGCTTCTCGGAGTCAACGAAAACAGCGTCGGAGAGTGGTGTGCCCAGTATGAAGAATCTGGCGACGATGCCTTCAGTGTGAATGCTCAGGGGCGACCCGTCGGAGCCGGTCGCCTGCTTTCTCCCGATGAGGAGCAGCAGATGCGGGAACTCATTGT
>JBDNHJ010000046.1:0-10585 GCA_041688835.1 Fuerstiella sp. | reverse complement strand
GATATCACCGGCAGCCGCGCTGGTAATGTTGCGCCCCGCGTCAATGTCCACGTTTCCGCCACGAGTATTAATGGCTTGATTGATATCGACGTCTCGATCAGCGTCGATATTGACTTTCAGCGTTGCCGCCACTTCCGTGGATGTATTCAAGGCACCGTCAGTCGTGACGTTGCCGCCCAGCGGTCTGAAAACCTGCAGAGCCCCGGTGCCTGCCGCCGTTAAGTCGATGGCGATGCACGCTGCCGCATTGGCCGCCGATGTGGCCAGTTGAATGGTGTTGGCGTCGATCACAATCGCAAAGTAGGTGGTGCCGCTGGCCAGAGGCGTGATATCGGCACCCGGACCGCTGTTGTATTCAACGGCGTGACCATTCTGCAGTCCATGCCCTGCCCACGTGATCTGGTCAGTGGCCAGAGTAACGGCTGCTGGAGCGAACGTCAGAGGCGCGGCCACGTCGGCGTTCAGCGTGATGACGCCGCCTTCGCCCATCATTGTTGGAGCAGTGGTGCTGCCGCCGATGGCACTGACTGCAGCCGTCGTCACGTCGCCATTCAGCGCATTGATGGTCACATCGCCCGCATCGCTGACGGTGTTGTCGACCGTGTTGGTGAATCCATCGGTTGTGATATCACCCAGCAGCGTGACTTCCCGCCCCGCGTCCATCGTGACGTCGCCGGAAACTTCGCCGATCGCATCGCCGCGCGTGGTGATGTCGCCTGTGGCTGCAGAATTGATGTTGCGACCGGCGTCAATGTCGACCAATCCGCCGAGTGTGTTGATGGCCTGATTGATTTGCGCATCACGATCGGCGTCGATATTGACCTTGAGCGTGTTACCAGTCTGAGTCGACGTGTTCAACACGCCGTTGGTCGTGACATCGCCGTCTAAACCTGATGCGTTCCCGTCGTCGGCATTCAATGTGATCATGCCGCCTTCGCCGTTGGGATCTAAGTCCGCATCGTTGTTGTCTCCACCAACGGCGCTAATCGCTGCAGTCGTGATGTCGCCATCAACCGTGTTGATGGTGACATTGCCGGCATTGCTGATACCGGCCCCCGTGCTGTCGAAGCCGTCGGTGGTGATGTCGCCCTGTAGGGCAACATTTCGTCCGGCATCCATGGTGACGTTGCCGGAAGGTTCCGCGTTTATGTCCGCTTGCGTATCGATGTCGCCGTTGGCATTGCTGCTGATGTCGCGGCCCGCGTCCACATCAACGTTTCCACCGCGCGTGGTGACCGGAGCGTTGATCGCCACGTCACGATCGGCGTCGATGTCGACATTGGTGGTGGCCGCGTCGGTTGACGTTGTGATGGCGGCTCCCACGGTGACGTCGGCAACAGGAAACAGCACGTGCATGTTGCCAGTGCCCGCAGTTGTGAGGTCAATCTGAGTTCCCGCCAAAGCGTTGGCTTCAGTCGTGGCCAGTTGAATGGTATTGCCGTCGATCACGATCGCGAAATAGTCTGTGCCTGTAACAATCCCTCCGACATCCACTGCCCCTTTTTGGTCACCGTTGTCGTAACCGATTCGATCACCAGTTTGCAATCCGTGAGCCGTCCAAGTCACTCGGTCGGTGCCCACGTTGACAGCAGCCGACGGATCAAACGTCAGCGGAGTGGCCGTGACAGCGTTCGCATCCAGCGTAACAATTCCGCCTTCAACATCGGGGATGCCGTCCGCCGCCGAATCGCCGCCTTCGGCATTCAGCGTGGCTGTCGCCAGCGTCGTGATGCTGCCATCCACGGTGGTCAGCGTAATATCGCCACCAACGCCGGGACCTGCGTTATCAATTCCACTGGTGTCGATTTCTCCAGCCAGCGTAATGTCGCGTCCCGCATCCATCGTGACCGCGCCACTGGCTTCATTCGCCGCGTCGCCGGTCGTCGTGATATCACCAGCAGCCGAGCTGGTAATATTGCGACCGGCATCAATATCGACATTGCCGCCAAGAGTTGTGACAGCACCGTTGATAGCCACGTTTCGATCGCCATCAACATCGACAAGTCCTCCGTTGGAGGCAAGGCCGCCAGCGCCGACGGTCACGTCAGCCGCAGGTCCATTGGCATCAAGTGTCAGCGTGCCATTGTTAGTCGATGTCGTGGCAGCAGCAGTGTTGATGCTGCCGTTGGCTGTCACGACAGAGAGCGTTCCCGCTGCGGCCTGATTGCGGACATTGGTCAGGAAGGTGACGCCGTCGGCTTCAGCAATCTGTACATTTCCGGACGTTGTGTTGTCGGCTGTCAGATTCGTGACGTTTGTCACGACCGCCGCCGCACTTCCGATTCCCTGAGCTGCATTCAGAACCGCCGTGGTGCCGGTGACGGTTCCTGCGGTTTGCGTGATGGCTCCGGTGGCGTTCGCATCGCTGTCAGCGGTGATCTGAACATTGCCGGCTCCCGCGTTGACGTTTCCATTCAATGCTACGTCGCGATCAGCGTCGATATCGATAGTTCCACCGTTAGACGCCACGCCTCCGGCTCCGGTGGTGACATCGGCCGCCGCTCCATTGGCATCAAGTGTCAGCGTTCCGTTGTTGGTCGATGTGGTGGCGGCAGCGGTGTCGATGCTGCCGTTGGCAGTCACGACAGACAGCGTTCCGCCAGCCGCTTGATTGCGAACATTGGCCATGAAGGTGACTCCGTCGGCTTCAGCAATCTGCACATTCCCGGCCGTTGTGTTGTCGGCTGTCAGGTTCACAATGTTGGTTTCGATCGCATCTGTACTGCCGATGCCGTTGACGGCGTTCAGCGTAGCCGTGCCAGCCGTAATGTTCAACGCTGCCGCATTGCCATCGGTGATCGCACCATTAGCGCTGATAATGGTGACGTTTCGAGTGGCGTTGTTGACCGTGCCCAGAGCAATGTCGCCGCCAGCCGCCACTTCTGTCACTTCAATCGTGCCCGCCGTTGTGTTGGTGGCTTCCAGTTGCGTGATGTTGGTTTCGATCGCATCTGTACTGCCGATGCCCGTGGCCGCAGTGAATGTTGCGGTGGCGGCCGTGATATTGACCGCCGCTGCGTTATTGTCGGTGATTTCTCCGACATTATCGGCCAGAGCGAAATCATTGTCGTCGGCAGAAACGGTGACGTTGCCTGTGGTCGTGGCACTGCCGAGTGCGACGTTGCGAGTGGCTTCGATTTCGATCGTGCCCGTTGCAGATTGAACTGTGGTGCCGGTGGCCATGACCACATCGGCCACAGCGTTCCCCGCTTGGTTCGTTCCGGCGTTGTGATCTTCACCGGCTGACATGTTGATATTCCCAGCACCGGCGGCAGAGACCAACCCAACAGTCTGCACGACGTCGCCGCCGGCGAACAGACTAATGTTGCCATTTCCGCCGGTCGCCGTAATGTTGGCGTTAATCTGCAGGTCGTCGTCAGCAGCGTCGAATGCGCCCACGACGCCATTCACATTGCCTTCCGCGGCCAGAAGAATGTTACCCCCGGCGTTGTCGATGACGGCTGCGTTCACTTGCAGCGGACTGGCGGCGATCAGGCTGATGTTGTCGTCACCGAGGTTGGTGTCACCCGCATCGGTGATGACGACGCCTGCCAGCGTGTCAACGGTGTCGATTGCGAGTTGCCCGTCGTTTCGGACGTTGATGTCGCCGCTATCGGTGACCGCTGCCAACGTGAACGTGCCTGCGGTACCAGACTGCGTGTCGATATCCTGGCCATTTGCGTTTCCATCGTCGGCCACATCTTGGCCGATCCCGGTTTGAGCTCTCAAGGCTGCCGAGCCGGCGCGGATATTCGCCGTTTCCCCTGCGGACGTATCGCGAATCGCTCCGCCGGAAGTAATGCGAACTTGGCCGTCGGCACCATCCGTTCCGCCTGATATGCCAAGCCCTCCGATACTCTGGATGAGTCCCGCAATGGTCACGTTGGCACCACTGCCAGCATTATTTATCGCAATGTTGGCCGCCGCACCGCCGTTTGTCGTGACGGCTGTGGCAGTACCGCCGCTGGCCGCGATGTTTGTCACCGCAATCAGGCCACCGGCGTTCACATTCACAGTCGCCGCCGAACCGCCATTGCCGGTGATGCTGCCCCCGCCACTGGCGGCCACATTGGTCAGAGTCACCATTCCGTCGGCGTCGATGTTAATCTCGCCACCGTCGCCGCCATTGCTGCCAGCGTCTCCGCCGGTCCCGCCGCTACTAAGCAGCGACAGGGCAGAAACATCGCCACCGTTGTTCGCAGTCGCGTTCAAGGTAATCGATCCGCCATCACCGGCGTCCACGCTTGTTGCAAGATCCGAGGATGCTCCGCGAGTGTCCACGTTTCCCAGCAGGTCAATTGAACCTGTATTGGCCGCCGTTCCACCAACCGCCGAATCAATCATCACGTTGCCCGACGCAAGACCGGTATTGTCCGCCGCCGTGGTTGTGATGGTTCCAGCGGCATTGCTGATAACATCGTTGCCGGCGTCGATATCAACGTCACCACCCAGAGTTGTGATGGCAGCATTGATCGATACGTCGCCGTCGGTGCCCGTCAACGTGACGGTTCCACCGCCAGCGTTAAGCGAGGCTGCCACGGTGACGTCTTGGTCCGCAAGAATGGTCACGTCAGCGCCGACTCCCGCCATGTCACCCGTTCCGCCACTGGACTGCAGGGCCCCGTTGAGTGTCACGCTGTGTGATTCGTCGTCTCCAGCATCAGCAGCCGTGATGTTGACGGTCGCCCCAGCACCGCCCGTGCTGCCACCAAGGCCAGTCGCGTCGCCACCGGCGGCATCGACTCCGGCAACGACGATCGCGCCGTCGACAGTGTTGATGTCGATCGTACCTGCTGCGCTCGCGGTGGTGCCGCTGACCGAGTGATCGGCTCCGGATGTGTCGACGGCTCCCGCAAGAGTCACGTTTGTTCCCGCGTTGACGTCGACGTTCCCGCTGGCATCTCCGGTATCAGCAAGCGCTGTGGTTGTAATCGTTCCCGCCGCCGTGCTCTCAACGCTTCCATCTGCAGTGATGGAGATGTCATTGCCAAGCGTATCCACAGCGGCGTTGATGTCCACGTCACCGTCGACATCAACGGTCAGGCTGCCGTCAGTTGGCGAGTCGGGCAAAGCCACGGCATTTGTGAACACGACGTTTAATGCGATATCGCTTCCGGTGCTGTTGTTGTCCAGAATATTCCATGTCAGGCTGTCGCCCGCATCCAGAAAGAGACTACGGTCGACACGAAGCACGCTGGTGCCGTTGCCGGTCACGGATGCTCCGGAATCCGTACCGGTCCAATTGCCCGCATCCGCATTCGCGCTGTCCTGCAACGTGAACACGTATTCGTCATTGCCGACGTCAAAGCTGACATCAAGCTGTTCCGTCCCACCGACGTTATCGAAACTGTCCAGCGTCAAGCCTGCAGCGCCGTCAAACGCGAAACTCGCGTTCAGCACGCGGCGATCTTCCAGTTGCATTAACTGCAACCGGCGCTGACGTTTTTTCGCAATCTCAGTCTCTTTTTTTAACAACAACGAACGCAGGCGGGCGAAAAACGACGAACTGTTCATATGTACACTCCATTAAGCTCCCCCTCTTCAGTGGGTGAAGCAACTGGTATCTTTCTGGCATCAAACCGTCATCATTGCTCATCGGCATCACCGGGACCGTATGTCAACTCGCAATTGAGTATCATGCATTCTGATTGAACGTTCTTAAAGATCCAATGTTAAAATTTTCGGGTTTCGCAGACTGGGCAAGGAAGGCAGCTTAACGCAACTCCCTGTCTGATATCCGCCGCTTGAAGGCCGCTACTTGGCAACGGCTATGGCCGCTGTTGCCGACGACAGCCGAAATCGATCATGTGGCTTCTTCTTGCACGGTGCATATGAAGCGCACACGCCACAAGCTCCGGAACGGAATGCGGATCATGACTCGGCTGACTCACATTACCCTAATTTTGGTTGCCATTTCCTCAAATCACCAGGCGACATCCGCCGGTGACTGGCGTGCCCGGACAGTCGGACCTCAGGCTTCGACCGAGCCGCCTCGATCTTCCCAAGTCGAATCCATCGTCGTTCGCAATCACTTGGCGGTGGCAAGTGGGGCTCCTTGTCGAGTCACGAATCCTGATCGGGCGAACGATGCCAAAATACAACATTCCGCTCAATCGGAATCCAAGAACGTCGCAACACCACAACAGGGGTGTCACCCAGTGCTGGCAACGACAGCGCGTGCTGGGCAATCGAAAACGACGTCGGCACAGCCGGATTCTCACGCCGCGATCAATTCACTGGCGCTGCCTGCATCTCACCCAGTCAAACAGGTGAAGTTCACCGGCGGCCGAAGTTCCATGGTCCGAACTCCGGCGGCTTGGTCGAAAGCGGAGCCGGTCTCTCCGCAATCCGTCTTTCCAACAGCGCCAAACCAATCGCTGGCTGACTTCGATCGCAGCGACGCCACCGCTGGCAAAACGTACCTGGATGAACTCGGCGGACTGGTGCCCACGACACCGAAGAAAGCAGCAGCGGCCGCAAACGGAGACTATTTGACTGACCTCAGTTCACTACTGCACGGACCATCGTCCTGGGTGCTGGTTCGCGGATCAGGACTGGACCTGCGTCCAGAAGAACCCGAACCCGTTGATTCTAGCACGTCCTATCTCAATGACCTGCGAGCACTCGTCAGCGTTTCTGCACCGCAGTCAGCCGCCAATCCTCGCGATCGACGCGCCGCCATGCTTTCCGGGTACCGACACACGCAAGCACACAACGCTCAAATGTCGCCGTCAGCGGCCGCCCCCCAACGCGAAACCTATCTCATTCCAGCAACGCCGCCTTGCGATAATGCTGGCGGTGATCTGGTCGCCAACCTGTTCCAGTCTGTGAACAGTATTTCCGTGACCGGGCACAGCACATCGCCTCCCACGGTTCCTAAGCAGGCGACTAAGATGGAACTGGACCTGCCAGCGAATCAAGCGTGTGCCTTTCGAGAATTCGATGTCCCGAATTACTACCTGACCAATGGGTATGGCATTCAAAGAGCACCCCGAAATACGCACTGCTTCCGTAACAATCCGCTGTACTTTGAAGACGCCAATTTGGAACGTTGCGGAATCTCAAACGGTTGCCTCACAACCGCGACTTCAGCCGTGCAGTTTACGGCGATCACAGCGTTGCTGCCCTATCTGACAACGGCCACCCATCCGCGCGAGTGCGTGCAGGCGTTGCCCGACTGTCCAACCTGCAGTTCATTCGGCTCAGATGCCTACTTCCCCGAATGGTCTTGGAAGGGCGCTGTTGTCCAGGCCGCCGCTGTGACAGGATTGGTCTACATTATTCCATAAGCTGCGAACGCTACCGACTACACGTCGAACGCAAACGTGTGTCGCAATAGCCTCCACAAGCGACTGGCCAGCGATCGCGGTTCGCACGCAATCGACACTCGCCCGGTCGAATACAACGGCGGCAGCTGATCGCCATCAACAGCTTCGACTTGCACATGAACTGCAAAGACCGTTGACTGCGGGCGTGCGGTCGAATCGACTTTCAAAGCTCCTTTCGCAGACAGTTCAACCGGAACCTGCGTCTCCGGCGTCTGGGTTAGTCGAGTCACCGTGCCGGTCAATACTTCGCCCGGCAACGAATCGAATTTCACGGAAACCTCCGTCTGTGCGGCGACGAATTCGATGTCGCGTTGAGCAACATACGCCAATACACGCAGGTCTGTGGAATCGCCGATCCAGGCCACCACCGTTTGCTCCTCCACCCACGTCTCGAGATTTTTGGAATTCAGAGGCTGCCCCGCCCAGAACTGCTGTTCGATCCGTCGTTCCGGAGCTCTCGGGCGATTACGCGGTGGCCGCACAACACCGCTTCGAGGACTGTGGACTAACATGCGGGCCGCCTGTCCACTGACCGTCGCCAAACGCTGTTCGGCATTCAGGACGGCAGCCTTCGCAGCTGGTAACCCCGCTGCAGATGACGCGGACGAACGCCGGGCGCTGGTCAGATGAATCACGCGCGCTTTCGTGACCGCGACCTCTCCTTCAAGCCGAGCCTGATTGAGTTGGATTTCCGGGTTTCGAAATGTGGCGAGATGCTGACCGGCTGCGACAGCTGATCCGTAGCTAACGTGCGGCTCGATGTGGCCTGCTGTCGGAACAAACACCGGAGAACTCACTCCCGGCGACAGCGTAAACGGCGCCTCCACAGAAAATGGCAACGGCCACAACATCGCAGTCAGCAGCGCGGCGCACGTCACCACAGCTCCAACCACCGCGCGCCTGTTCGTGCCTGTCGTGTTGACCATGAAATTCCATCTTTGCTTGAAAAAAGTGATGGCCGAAAATGCCAGACCAGCGAACACCGACGCAGCCAGAAAATAACTCACGCCCTCCAATCGAAACGGACGCAAAGCGGCGTTGATCACAAACAGGATGGTCGCCAAAACCACCCACCGATACAGCACCGACGCCAAGCCAAAGATGGGCATCGCGATCTTGCGGAATACCGATTCTCGTGGGTCGTGATAGTACGGAATGCCGAAGACAATCCTGTCAATCAATGAAGTGGCCTTGCCCTTGGCTTCCGGGCCCAGATTTGGGATTTGCAACAGATCGCTCAACACATAATAGCCGTCATAACGCAGCAGTGGATTGCCATTCACTAAGACGGTATTCAACGAACACAACAGCATGACATTCAGAAAAAACGAATGCAGCACGCCCGGTACGCTGGCCAGCCATAACAGCCCAAAGATGGCCGCCAAGAACAGTTCGACGGCAATTCCAGCGGCGGCGACGTGCATTCTACGGATACGATCACGCTGCAGCCAAGAATCGGACACGTCACAATACAGCAGCGGAAAAAAGCCGACGACGATGCACCCCAATTCGTGACATTCGCCGCCATAGTGATGACAGGTCAGCGCATGCCCCAGCTCATGCAGCAGTTTGATGCATGCGACAGCGCACGTCAGAACAAGGATATTGCCAGCCGTGAACAACTGCTCAATCGCCGGCAGTTCTGCGACGAGTTGTGACCAGCGGGAAAGCACCAGAATTGCGGCCAATGCAACGAACGCTAAGCCCAATCGCAGCACTTGCCGGTTGTAGACCCAACCTAGCAGTTGATTTAACGGCACTAATATTGGCGTCGGATCGATTCCACGAAACCGATGGCTGATCAGGGAAAAGCACTTCCGAAAGACAGCTGACCGGCCATCCGAGCGTTGCTTCTGAGCCAGCAATTCGCCGTAGCCCATGCCCAGCGGAATTAGAATGCCGGACTTGATACCGCTCGCCAAAAACGCCAGCAGATTGTGATCAGAGAATTCAACGTCAGCGAATTCTGTCTGCAAGCCGCGTTTGATGCCGTCTAAGGTTGAACGGCCATCCAGCTTCTTCAGAAAGGCGAATTCTTCCGACTCCACGCCGAAGTACAACAACTTCAGCGGATCTTTGATCACCCAGCGTTGCCCGTCGTTGCTGGCGGCAGAGATTTCAAGATCCTTCCGCAGCATCCACGGCAGAACCGACGTTCTATCCATCTGGTCGTTTCTGACATCAAAGAAAAGAAGATTCAGCGATGAACGCTCACCACTCAGCCCGCAGACTAACAATGCACGTCGCCCTCAGCAAGATCCGTCGCCACGGTGACGAGTTTGTGAGTTTGTCGTCCCGCCTTCAGGTGGAATTTGCACGGCGTATCACCGCGTGAGCATCGCCCCGCGCGTCCCGTTGGGCACGCGGTGATCCGACTGCTCAGCGAACGGTGCCGACTGCGATTTAGTCCCGCTGGAACTTAATCGCACGGAACAAAAACATCTAACGCCCCACCAAGGGTTTCGCCATCGCCACGGCCAGTTCCCGCTGACTCCCGCCCCCTTTCTGCGCAATCATTCTTTGTTGGACTTAGTTTCTCCGGACTCTGACTGTGTCTTTGAGTGTGCGAACTTCCACGCCAGTGATCGCGTCCCACAACTTCACCGTCTGGTCCTCGCTCCCACAGACGATCAAGATGCCGTCAGGGCTGAAACAAACACTCTGGACAGCGCCTGCATGGCTTTTAAGTGTCAGGAATTCCTTGCCTGTGTTCGCGTCCCACAGCTTGACCGTGGCATCCTCGCCACCAGTTGAAGACGGGCGAACGTGCTTGGCTGTCGACGGAGATTCTCGAATCGCTGTTCGGGAAATTCAAACAGATGGAACGTCAACACAGCAAAGGCGGTTTCACGCGTCTGATCGCGGCGATTCCCACGCTCTGCCTGCGAGTGACCCGCGAGCAAGTTCGAGACGCCTTCGGACGCATCGATTCGAAGGCGACCCGCGAGTGGATTAAAGACACCCTTAGCAAGACCTTGACCGCTCGCCGCAACGCCGCCTATCGAGAATACCAAACCAAAACACGCGACCATGATTTCTTAGCCGCTTAACACCGATTCGTCAGGCCACCCGCACGCGGTATCGCCGCTAGCAACGTACTAAAAAAACGCTCGCAAGGCCGGTGGCTAGTGCGAGAAACCTTAAGTTCCGTCCGGTCGCAGACTGCCCATTCCCCCAAACTGGTGGTGCATGAAACGCCCATCCAAGGTCTGATGAGGATGATGACCTCACACACCAAGCCAAGGATGGGCAATGCG